>CAZABS010000024.1:0-3219 GCA_964483635.1 uncultured Bdellovibrionales bacterium | reverse complement strand
CCATGCTCGTGCAATACACCTGACATTTGAACCACTCTTGAAGACATAACTCATTTCGAGGGTCTCGGGTCACCCTCGATAATATGAACTTGATGCGGAAAGGGAGAGGGTTCGGTCAGGGATAATTTATTCACCGACGCTCATAAATTTCCACGACCCTGGCTCGCAGTTTTGCGTACTCGCGAAACATCGCTCCGCCTTTCTCATCCCTCTCGGAAGCCAAGCAGTTGGCTTCCTCCTTTCCTCGTTTTCTTCGTTCGCTGCGGAAAGGGAGGGATTCGAACCCTCGGTACGGTTTCCCGCACGCTTGCTTTCCAAGCAAGTACCTTCAACCACTCGGCCACCTTTCCTGAAACTCGAGTATTCTACACTCCAATAAAAGATCCTGCAAGCAACTCAATTACTCAAACGGACTTCCCCGAACCTTGGTTTGGCTCAAGAAATTTCTTGTATTCACTTACGAATTCAGTAGTGTTCATGTATGCTACGACAATTTTGTTAGCTCTTTTTCAGTCCACTCCTCAATAGTCTCCGAAACAGGTTCCGGTTTCGTCACGTCGTCAAATGGTGAGAACTGCTCGACCGTACCATTTTGGTAATACCGTTCAACGCTCGCATATGGCACTCGATACTCTCGGAGTGAAACTGTCTCTGCTGCTGGGTGAAGATGTACCGCATAGATAAGTTTCTTCTCAACATCGTTACTCATGACATTAAACTTCATCCACTCAGCACCGTTATTTTGAACAGTTTCTCGTACAATCTCATATCCCTCAGCGTCAAAGACACGATGTAGATGCTCTTCAATGATTGTTATAATTTTTTCGGTGTTCATATGTTATACATATTGAGTTGGTCCTTGGTAACCTTTCTCAACACCTAAGGTATGTTTTGTGCATCTTCGGAGGGATTATGACTCATTGAGTATTGAAAAACTTTGAATAACAGACTCGAAAAAATTTTCAACGGGGAATCCTGATTTGCTCGAAATACTATCAAGCGTTATCCAGTATTTATATCCTGTTCCATAAAATCCCACATACCCGTAATTACTTATTTCCTGTAGACTACTCTCTTTCGTATAAAGATACGGTACACCTTGTGGATTTGGATTTGAAATTGCTTCAACGGGAATCTCAAAATCGGAATTCCCATATGGAACTTTCGTCACAATAATTCGTGGTTCATTCTCTAAAGAAATTTCTGCGGGATGTTGAAGGGTAATGAAGCACTCGGTGTTCTTGTCTCCCTTATCTTCCTTCGTTGATATCGCCTCCCATTCTTTAACAGTTGGATACTTAAATGTGATCTCTTTAAAAAGTGAGCAGGTGAATATATTGTTGGTTGAGATATCAACCACATCATTCTGCACTCGTTCATTACCAACAACTGCCACCATTGAATCTCCTGCTGTACTCAATAGATCAGTAAAAGTCGCCTCATATTCGCCTTTTTTAACCGGATCAGGAGATTTTCGACTTGGATTAATATTTACTAAACGAATGGTTTTGTCACCAATAGAAATTACATTCGACTGAACCCCTCCCTTAGTACTCATGTCTTTTGTAACAGTAACATCATCAAGTGTCACCTGAACGCGGACCGTAACCCATCCAGCATGCACACATACATGACCATCTGGACACCGACTATCTTCTGTCACATCAAGAAATTTAAGTGAGAGATTTGGTACTGCAGAGAAAGTTTTAACTTCGCCAATTTTAATTTCAATAATACTCGGATCTGTATTGCTCGTAACATTCTTCATTTTCTGTGACAAACCAAACAAAACTAAGACCACAACGATTACAACACCTATTCCAATGACCCACATATTTTGATTGTTCACATTGAAATCGTTTATCTTTGCAATAATTCTGAGAGCACTTCTCCAGTATTTGCAGAGATAATGTATTCAGGCAAACCACCCCCAACCGTGTCTCCTTTACCCAGAGGAGCGAGGAATGCCACATGCCAATCCCCGTCCTTGAGAACAGCAGAAACCTCAAGTTGAATAAGCGTTGTCGCATTTGAGCGCTTCCCGGCCTCCATGTGCGCGATCTGTATGGCTTGCTCTTTCGCAATCTGAGATTGAAGAGATAGAGAATCAACAACAATAGAATAGGACTCACGAGTACCTCCAATTTCTTGTTGCCAAATCTGTAAGGAGAATGTTCCTCGTATTGTCACTATCTGCTTCCCCATATTTCGTGGCCACAGATCTTGGTCAACCAAGTAATCTATCTCTGGATCCTGAGTTAATTCAATTGGACTTGTAAATGGCACTGGCTGAAAGAGCATCGTGTCGGTGTCGATTTCCACCGTGAGTGAAATCTTTTTTTCATGTAAATCACTTCGCCTATCCCATAATTCTTGACTCGTCACAGTCGAATATGAATCACTAGTGATTTGATTTTTCTGCGTTGCATCAGTCACCAGTTCAATCTTCCCGGCATCGAGCATATAGGTCGCACCATGCCAGTTTTGCTTGAGATGAAGCACTCCCCACACCTTCACACGAGTTTTAGTACCTCCGAGTTGTTTGAGAATCTCGGGATTTCCCAGTGTGTCTATTTTTACTGCAACAATATCATCGAGCATTCCGTATGAAGGTGGATATGCGACGTACTGACCTTGATATATAACCGGTTTATTGTTGAGTTGTTCAAGCACCTCGGGTTGTAGTCCACTCAATGTCCCGGCACCCATTTCTAATGTTGGCGTTCTTTTGTCTGGCCAGATGTAAAAAGCCTTTTCAGGACTCTCAAGGAGCGACATCTGATTGACCCGTATCTCATAGCCTTCTGTAGCATGGGGCTCAGTGCTTCCGGTGCGCACCTTTCCAAGGTAGAATACCCCACTAATCTCAACTACTTTTATTCCCTGATTTGTTGGCCACATACTTTTAGTACTCGCATCAACGCTATCGAGGTGAATTGGTGAAGGAAAAGATTCTGGCTGAAGTATCATAGTGTTGGTATCTATCATGGTTGTCAAAACAATTTTTTTGCCATCAAATTCACCTCTTTTTTCCCAAAACTCTCCCTCTGAAACCGGGCTATATTCTGTCGTCGTCCAATGAATCCCAGGATCCTTTGCTCCAGTATCAGTCTTCGGCACAATCTGCGTCCCGGTAAAAGTCACTGAAGAATCCACTGATTGATAAGTGGTCTTGGTAAAACGCATGGTCTGATAAAGAGAAAGGAGCGCGAGAGCAAG
>CAZABS010000023.1:8969-13957 GCA_964483635.1 uncultured Bdellovibrionales bacterium | reverse complement strand
GGTGGGGGTCAGCCTCTCAGCTCCCCTAAACGTCATAGCCTTGGTAAGCCATTACCTTACCAACTAGCTGATATTCCGCAGGCCGCTCCCAAAGCGATAAATCTTTACTCCGAAGAGACTATCGGGAATTGTCTAACCTTTCGGCTAGTTATGCCCGACTTTGGGGTACGTACCTACGTGTTACTACCTCGTTCGCCGTGGGTCTAAACCCACTCGACTTGCATGCCTTATCCACGCCGCCAGCGTTCATCCTGAGCCAGGATCAAACTCTCAATAAGGAAGTGCATCGCTTTTAACGGCGACCACTTCAATTTTGAATAGAAGAGTTTTCGAGTATCGCTACTCGTGGTTTCCCGAAGCCCGCACGGGCTCCTGAAAACCGTTAGGACTAACCACAGAAAACTGTGATTAGCTGACTCAATTTGTAACCTAATTTTTAAGGAAAACAAAAGAGAAGTAAGACTTCCCTATTGCTTAAACAGTATAGGGGCAGTTTTCCGGGCTGTCAAGCCCCGTTTGGACTCGGTTGGCCAAGAACGATTTTCGGTTCTTTTGGGAGGAAAAACGGGTATTTTTTCCTTGACAAAACTGGATTTCTCTCCTATAAATTATCTTCAGTTGCTTCATAATTTATTGGGATCCGCGACCCATAGATCGCGTACAGGAGAACGAGATGCAGCAGAATTCCAAAACGGTCTTCGAGCGTTTCCAGGAAACGCGCCTCTATGCAGGAATCGTCGCCATCAGCATCGGCGCTGTACTCCTGTACTTCACCGGAAGCCAAATCTGGACCACGCTCCTCCTCGTCGAAGACAGCAGCTACTGGTTGGCACTCTCGAGTGCCGTCTTCGCGCTGGTGAGCGGCTCGCTCCTTCTCCTGTATGTCGTCATCCTCGCCATCTGCTTTCTCTTGTTCGGTATTCTCGATGACGAGGACGACAGCGACTACGGGTATGAAAGAGCGGACGAGCGGCGGGCGCCAAGCGCCTGACCAAAAGCCAACCGGCGTGAAGATAGACCGTGGAGTTCGAGTGCATCGAACTCCACGGTTTTCATTTCATAAAATTTTAGCCCGGCTCCAACATGTGGAACCGGGCCTCCCCAGAATCTGTCTCATGTAACTGCCCTCCTAGGATGGGGTTCCTTGGAGTGCCTTGCCCAGCGCGCTGGCAATCGTGTCCCAGTCGTATTTCTCGAACCGACTGAGTAGGTGAACGCCAAGATACACCTTGTTGTCGTCGCCAATGCCGAGACCAGCAGAAGGAACCTGTGGCGCCCGCACGAGATCGAGCATGATGTAGGTGAAGAGCGGCCGTGCCTCCAGGTTGTACTGGTGGAACCACTTGCGCCCACCGAGGAGAGTGAGGAGATCGTCGGGGCTCACGATCCGTCTCGGAGTTTCGATGACAAACAGGTCACCGAGGTTCAGGTTATCGTACCGCGTGACCCCTGGCGCGAGTTTCTTTTCGGCGCTTGTAAGACGCACCAGTGAAAGCAACACTTGTTCATTGTCCCACATAGAAAGCCCCTCCTTTTGGGCTGGAAAAGTGGTAATTGGAAAACAACAAAGTTCACTTGACAGTAGTCTGCTTTCACCGAGATGTCAAGCTAGCGAAGACGGTTGTTAATGAAAAAAAGAGTGATGAGCGGCATCACCAGCCAGAAAAGCAGTGCCCACTCCGAACCGATATAGCTATAGAGCGTGGGCGTCACCCACTGAAGTACGAGGGCCTTGGGAAGGAAGGAAGAAAAGGTCGATATCACTGCCCCGGTCACCAGAAAGGATGTCACAAAAAACCGCCAAAAAAAATCCGTTCCGGCGCTCGTAATATGGATATCGAAAAGGCGCTCATCAAACATCGTCAGCACAACCAAGAGAATGAGGAAGGCTCCCCCACGCGCATACACCGAAAAATCAAGCCAGGCTGGGGGCAGGATCCCCACAATCGCCACGGCGATATATATATTGATGAGAATGTTGACGAGCTTCCAGCGACCAAAGACAAATCCCATGAGGAGCGACACGCCAACAAACAAGAGAATCAATGAGAGGCTTCCAGCAATCTGATTCGGAATTGACAACCACGCCGGCAATCGATCAAGCATAAGGAAAAGTAAGCCAGTACGCCCCCAGTGTACCACCCGAAAAATGCTCGTGTCAAAACGCCTCAAACATTTAACTCTCAATTTTTTCCTTTGTAATAGCCATAATTCTCGGTTATACCACCACCCTCAATCTATCTCGCTTCGTCGGGAAGAGCACACGATACTCCATTTTGAGGAAAAACTTCTCTTCTTGGCTCTATTCACCAATATTTGGTGAGGTGGTATACTCGGCCTATGATTGCGTATAAACGTTTGCGACGCCTCCTTTTTTTCGGATTTATTGCGGCCTTTGGGATTACCACAGCCGTCGTCCTCTTTTTTGCCTTTGGATACCGCTATAGTTTTGAACGAGGAATATTTGTCTATTCTGGCTCCATCACGCTTAAGACAATCCCCCAAGAAGTTGTGGTCACTCTGGATGGTGAACCAGTTTCCGCACAAAGTCTCGGTATTCTCAATAACTCCATGCATATTACTGGCCTCATGCCCGGTGAACACCAAGTTGAGGTATCCGCTCCGGGATATCTCCCCTGGAAACGGCATGCCCTGGTGACCAGTGGACGTTCAACTGAATTTTGGAATATTCTCCTCACGCGAGAGGAATACGTGGAAACAGAGCTCCCCGCAACCGAAGGAACACTCCGTATTTTCCCTGGTCCAGAAACCCAGCTGTTTGCTCTCGTCAAAGAACGCGGGGGCACTTTGAGTCTCGTCCTCCTCAATCGCAATACTGGTGTGGCAAGCGAGCTCTTCACAACAACTGATGCCACGTTTGATCCACTTTCGACTGGTGTGAGCTGGTCACCCGACGGAAATTGGATTTTTTTTCCATTCACTCAAGAAAATCGCTCCACCAGCGTCCTCCTCAATACCAATACTCGAGAAACACTCTCGCTCCGCACCCTTCATCCTGACCGATCAATCGACCGTATTGGGTTTCTTCCGAATAGCCAAGCGAGATTTTTTTATCTTGTTGATCGTGATGTGTACGAGCTTGATCTGAGTCAAGAAACTCCCACTCCCCTCTTCAAGTCATCGGGAATACGCACCGCAAATTTCTCCGGGAATTTCCTCTACGGCGTCCATGAGTCGGATGGTCATATCGAACGTTTTCGAGGAAGCGACGCTGCTCCGACACCAGAGCACATTACTCCAGGAGTCCCTGATCATCTGAACATCCAAGCCGCCACACTCGTTGTCTACGATGAAGATCGTTTGGCATTCCTCGAACGCACGGGAAAGCGACGACTCTTCGTTTACAACCAATCCCCTGATCAAGAATACGGTTTCAGAGAAATTGGAAGTAATGTCAGCGATATTCAATTTTCTGATGATGGCAAGAAGCTCCTGTTCTTCAGCCGGAATGAGATCAATGTCTATTTCTTCCGCCCATGGGAAGTGCAGCCAGAGCGGGCAGAAAATTCGATTCTCCAAATCGCGCGCTTTTCCGATCCAATAGCGAGCCCCGTCTGGAGTGAGGATTACGAACATATTTTGTTTCTCCACGGAAACACCGTCAAAGTGGTAGAACTTGACCATCGAGACCATCGTTCACTCTCGGATCTCGTTACTTTTCCCCATGAGCCACTCTCAATTATGACGGCATTCGATGAAAACCTCCTCTACTTCACTTTTGCTGAGCAATCAGTGCTTTCCTTTGTCTTCCCTGAACCCCAAGGACTCTTCGGTCAATAGGAGTAATCCGATAAAACACCCTATGTCGTACGAAGACCGAATCTTTGGACGAAATTCCGAAAAAATCTCAAGAGCAAAAACCCATATCACCGATGAACGTGAATCGATCGGTGGTGGCATGAGTGGAAATGAGCGCTCGCGTTCAGAACAGACAGAAAGCGAACTTTCAGCTGGTTTTGAAGCCCTCCTGACAAAACTCAAACATCAACCCGAAGATCTCCACGAACGAATTCTACGTCTCAAATCGCTCCCAGATGCTGATCACATTCTCGAAAAACTCGGTTCACTCCTCACCGAAGAGCACTGGGAAATGCTCGCAACACTCGAAGCCTACGACCAACAAACTTTTGATCATTCGCTCCGCGTCAGCTCCTTTGTCTACGATATGGCAAGTGGTGATGGCCAAACTGCCGCCTATCTGCGAGCACAAACAGAGAGGGAACAAGGGTCACTCCAAGATCTCATGTTTGCTGCGCTCTTCCATGATATTGGAAAAACTGCCATCCCTCGTGAAATACTCCATGACAATCATTCTCGCCGTGAATGGGGAAGGCGTGCCAATGAATGGGCAGCGGAGCGAAACGAACCCGAATATTTTGATCCGACGAAACTCGCATCGCTTGATGAAGTTGAGCTCGATGATTATTTTTTCCGAATTCACGCTCTCGAAAAAACTAACCCTCTCAATATCGTTCCAATAGAAAAATTTTTTGATCCTGTCGTGCTCAAGGAGCTCGAGCAACATGGAATCTCTGCACATGATACATTCCGAAAAGTGCTTGAGTATCATCAAAGAGCTACCAAAGCTATTCTCCGACGCCGGAAAATGTATGTTGTCTCCGACATTGCTTCACACCACCATGACTATGAAGACCGACCCATTCGATATGAACGCTACCCATCAGAAATTTCTGCGCTCCGCTTGGGATTTGAGCTCTCTATCTTACGCTCAATGGATGTCTACGATGCGCTTACCTCAAGTGATCGGGCGTACAAAAACCCCTATCATCCGCTCCTTGCTCTCGAAATTCTCATTCGAGAGGCAGAGATCGAGTTTACCGAACCAACGCTCACAAAATATGTGATTCATGATCTCTACCATAAACTCGATGCTCCGCACAAACATCCTTCAAACGAAAACGAAGTGCGCGCTCAGAAAAAAATCCTCGCTTTTATAGAAAACTGAA
>CAZABS010000023.1:0-8869 GCA_964483635.1 uncultured Bdellovibrionales bacterium | reverse complement strand
TTCGCCCATTGCGGAGCACGACGAGCTTTCTTGAGTCCTGGTTTCTTTCGCTCAACTGCACGAGGATCACGCGTAAGGAGTTTCCCGGCTTTCAAAACTGGGCGAACGAGCACATCTTCTTCAACCAGAGCCCTTGCAATTCCAAGTTTCACGGCATCAGCTTGTCCAGAGAGTCCACCTCCCATGACATGCACGGTGAGCTTGGCACTTTCTTTTCCGAGAGCCTTGAGCGGAGCCACTACGGCTTCGCGCTGTTCAAAGGTATTAAAATATTCCGTGTAGGGGCGGCCGTTCACTATCACTTCAAAACCATCCGCCTTGGCACCAGAAAAAAATCGAATTTGTGCCACAGCAGTCTTGCGTCGTCCGACAGCGTACACATACTTCTCCGCCTTTGGCGTAGCCTTGGCGACAACCTTCTCTTCGACTTTCTTCTCAACCTTCTTGAGAGGAGGTTTTTTCGTCTTGGGTGCTGTTGTGGTTTCTTTCTTGGTTGCCATAGGATTAGGCGTGCGTCACGTCAATGTTAGTAAATTTGTGATCTCCAGTCTTCACGAGATGCAAACGACGAAGCATCCGAGCTCTGAGTTTATTTTTGGGGAGCATACCGTAAACAGCCTGGTAAATAAGCTTGGTTGAATCCTTCTTTCGCTGATCACGGAAAGAAATAGTGGTGATTCCACCTGGGTAACCAGAAAAACGATGATAGACTTTGTCAGTTTTCTTGTTACCAGTGACCTCGATGCCATCGGTATTGATCACCATCACGACATCGCCTGCGTCAACGTTTGGAGCATAGCCAACCTTGCGCTTCCCAGAAAGAAGCCCAGCAATTTCAGTTGCCAAACGGCCGAGCACCTTTCCTTGAGCATCAAAGAGGTGTTTCGTTCGTAAGATTTCAGTTGCTTTCTTGGTAGCCATACGTTTAGACAAATTCAATCACAGCCATTTTCGCCCCATCTCCCTTTCGGGCATCGAGTTTCACCACTCGGACATATCCACTCTTTCGAGTCTCAAAACGCTTAGCGAATTCTCCAGAAATTTTCTGCGTCGCTTCAACCGAAAGACGGATTCGGAGATCGCGCAGCACCGCTTGACGCTTAGCCTTATCAGCTGCGGCAGCCCGCTTCCCCTTGTTGATAAGCTGATCAATATGGTTCTTGAGCTCTTTGGCCTTGGCCTCGGTCGTGGTAATCCGCTCGCGCATAATCAAGCTCCCGAGCATGGTCTTGAGGAGCGCATGTCGTTGGCCTGTTCGGCGGCTGAGGATTCGACCTTTAACGCGATGTTGCATAGGAAACGGTTACAATCTCGGGATTATTCTTCACTTTTCTTCTCCTTCTTTTCTTTCTTCTCCTTCTTTTCAGTTTTTTCTTCAACGATTGTCTCCTCCATTACTGGAGCTTCGACAACTTCAGCTACTTCCTCTCCCGCTTCCACGACTTCGAGTGAAGCTTCGAGGCCAGTGAATTGCGCCACGAGAATAGCTACGGCTTGATTCCAGGCTTCGAGCGGAGAAAGACTTCCATCCGTAACGACTTCAAGTGTAATTTTGTCGTAGTCAGTTCGCTTACCAACGCGCATGTTTTCGACTTCATAGTTCACGCGCTTTACCGGAGTATAGATAGCGTCAATGGCGATCTCACCGATTTCGCGCTCTTCATTTTCACGACTCTCCACCGCGATATAACCGAGACCACGATCAACAACGATCTCCATTTCGAGTTCAGCCTTCTTATCTGAAAGAGTGGCAATTACCTGATCTGGATTCACGACCTCAACAGAAGAGGAGCATTTGATATCTTTTCCGGTCGCTACTCCCTCACCCTTCATCTTGAGCGAGACGGTGACTGGTTCATCAGAGTGTGATCGAAAACGCACCTGCTTCAGGTTCAAGATAATCTGTACCACGTCCTCCACAACGCCAGGAATAGTTGAGAACTCATGAGAAACCCCTTTGATTTTGACGGAACGAGCCGCTGCACCAGGAAGAGACGAGAGGAGCACCCGACGCAAGGCGTTCCCGAGCGTTGCACCATAACCGGGATAACATCCCCCGACCTCAAACTTGGCGTGATTGTCACCTAACAGGGTGACTTTTGGCGCGTGTGGAGCAGTAATGGTTTGCATAGGTTAGTTCTCGAGAACAAAAGCTCGAGGAAAAAAGTTAAAAACTATTTACTTGGAATAATATTCAACGACCATCTGGGCATCAACTCCAATCCCGACATCAGATCGAGAGGGTCTTGCGAGAACTTTCCCTTCAAGCTTGTCGACATCAAGCTCGAGCCAGTGTGGCACGTCTTTCTTGTTTTTTAAAATTTCCAATTGAGTCTTCATGTTTCCCTTCTCGTTCTTACTCTTCTTGAGAGTCACCACATCACCAAGTTTGGTTTCATAAGAAGGAATAGTCATGCGCTTACCATTGACGGTAAAGAAACTGTGAGCCACCAATTGACGCGCCTGCGCCCGTGAATCAGCAAACCCCAATCGGTAGACGACATTATCAAGTCGGCGCTCCAATCGCTCGAGCAAGAGATCTCCGGTAGCACCCTCTCGATCCTGACTCTCTTCAAAATGGTGACGGAACTGACGTTCGAAAACGCCATAAAGTCGCTTGATCTTTTGTTTCATCGCAAGCTGCTTCCCGTATTCACTTCCTCCGCGGCGAGGCGAACTCCCATGGACACCCGGTGCATAGGGACGCTTGACCATGGCACATTTGGGGGAAATACAACGATCACCCTTCAGGAAGAGTTTTTCGCCAGCGCGGCGACAGAGTTTACATTTGGAATCGAGATGTCTTGCCATAGGATTTTAGATGCGACGTGGACGGCGCGGACGGCAACCGTTGTGAGGCATAGGGGTAATATCTTTGATCGAAATGAGATTGAAACCATTGTTTGCAAGCGCTCGGATAGATGCCTCACGACCACTTCCGACACCCTTCACATACACCTCGAGCTCTTGAACACCATACTTTTTCACCTTTTCAGCCAGCTCAGTCACCACCTGGGTTGCAGCGTACGGAGTAGACTTCTTGGCACCTTTGAAGCCGAGGTGACCCGAAGAAGACCAACCGAGCACTCCTCCATTCAAATCGGAAATGGTAACGATAGTATTGTTGTACGTACATTGAACATGCGCTTGGCCTTTTTGAACCTGGCGCTTGGCCTTTTTTATACGCTTCTTCGCAGCATCATCAGCCGTTTCCGGAGCAGTCTTTACCTCCGTCTCCGTCACTGCTTCAATTTTTTTCTCTTCGAGAGCCATAGCAATAGTTTAGGTCTTGTCGCCCGCTTTCTTACGTCCGCTACCCATCGTCTTTCTCACATTTCCCCGAACTGTTCGAGTATTCGTCTTGGTACGTTGGCCGCGAACTGGCAACCCTTTTTGATGACGCGTGCCGCGATATGCTCCAATTTCCTTGAGACGCTTGATATTGGTTTTTACGATATGTCGGAGTTCCCCTTCAACTCGGAGAGATTTTTCAATCACTTCGCGAAGACGGTTTCCATCCTTATCAGAAAGATCCTTCGTCCGAGTATTAGGATCAATACTGAGGTCAGTCAAAATCCGCAAACTCGTCGGACGACCAATGCCATAAACATAGGTGAGCGCAATTTCAATGCGTTTTTGATCGGGCAAATTGACACCAGAGATACGAAGCATAAAAAGAGAGGTTAGCCTTGGCGTTGCTTGTGTTTCGGATTCTTACAAATAACGTGAATCACTCGCTTGCGTTTCACGATCTTACAGTGGGCACAGATTTTTTTGACTGAGGCGCGGACTTTCATGAAGCTCTACTTTATCACTTTTGGAAAAATTATTTGAGACGCTGGACGATTCTCCCCTTGCTGAGGTCGTACGGACTCATCTCAACGACGACACGGTCACCCGGAAGAAGCCGGATGTAATGGACGCGCATCTTTCCCGAAATGTGCCCCAAGATTTCATGCCCGTTATCGAGCCGAACCTTGAAGGTCGCGCTGGGGAGAGACTCGAGGACTTCGCCTTCGAATCGAATGAGTTCTTTGTTATTTCCCATAACTGACTCTTCCTACCTGAGTTGGATTCAGTCGCCCCCCAATGAAACTCTCGTCTCAATGGTCAAGCAACACAAAAGTAGAGTGGTTTGTTTCCGATCTCTCCAAAATCGTGTGTAACGGTCGAAAACCCTCTCAAATAGGAACAGTATGCTGTTTTCAAATTGTGTACCCAGTGTACCGGATAGGCGAAATCTTGTCAAACCCCAGGAAGAGGAACTACCTACTTCCCAAAGCGACGCTCGCGATCAGCATATTCCTGGAGCGATTTTTGGAATATTTCTGGGGTGAAATCGGGATAGTACACCGCCGGAAACGACAGCTGGCTATTGGCCGTCTCCCACATCATAAATCCAGCCGAGAGGTGCGGGTCACCCCCCGTGCGGATGAGAAGATCTACCGGAGGAATATCCCGAGTCATAAGGTGTTTCTTCAAGACATCGGTTGTCACCATTCCCGGTGCAAGCCCCTCACCAGCCACATGTTTCATCGCTTGAAGCATGTCGTCATCGCCACTATAGGCCAAGAAAAAATTGAGGAAATACTGATCATAGTCCGCGGTAGCGTCCAGTACTCGATGGAGGATTGCTTTGAGACTCTCGGGAAATTGTTCCTCCCATCGCCCGATAAAACGCACCTTGGCTCGATCACGATGGAGTTCTTCTTCGGTGATGAGTTTTTCAAAATAGGTTGCATAAATCCGTAACAATTCCTGTTTTTCCTTCAGAGGACGCTTTTCGAGATTTTCGAGAGACGATCCCCAAAACGAAAGTTCGCGCACGCCAAAACGTCTCGCTTCACGCACGATTTTCTCCGTCATTTGAGCGCCCACCTCATGACCTTCCCACGGAGCCTTCCCGTGAGCCTCGGCCCAGCGCCGATTCCCATCAGGAATAATCGCCACGTGATGCGGAAGGAGCTCTTCATCAAGAATTTTTCCTGATACCAAAGAAGTCATAGCGTTTAATATTCACGATTGGTGAGATAGTCAGCTACACTCAAGAAAAAATCTTTCGCCTCAACATTCATGGAAACCTCACTCTGAATAAGCGCCTGTTTACCAGTTTCAATGTGACGCGCTGCTAAACCTTTGGCGTATTCGAGCGATCCGCACTTTACAATAATATCGCGAAAACGGGCAATGTCCGAAAGAGTGAGCTTGGCACCGAGTTTCAAAATCTTTTCGAGCTCCTGACGTTCGGTACGAGCAGCCCGCTCAAGAGCATGCGAAACAAGGAGTGTAATTTTCCCTTCCGCGATATCCGACCCAACGGGCTTTCCGGTACGAGCTTCATCTCCAAAAATTCCCAATATATCATCCTGAATCTGAAAAGCGATCCCGAGTGGAAGAGCATAGGCTGAAAAAACACGCATCAATTCTGCCGATCCACCTGCAAGATGAGCTCCGATATGAAGCGGTCCTTCAATCGTATAACGAGCGGTCTTGTTTTCATACATTTTGAGAATTTCGGATTCTGGTGCCTCTCCCCGATATTCCATATAAATATCCTTGGCTTGGCCAATCACCGTATGTGATACGACGTGCTGCATCGTTGAAAGAGCAGAAAAAATTCGATCATGCGGAAAGCCCGAGTGAAAGATGACGTCATTTCCGAGCGCAAAAAGCATATCTCCTACAATGATAGCGATCGAGTTCCCAAAATGGGATCCGTCTTGAAGCTGAAGATACTCGCACCCCCACTGAGCATAGCGTTCGTGGAGTGTCGGCACTCCATGACGCAAGTCATCACGATCAATAATGTCATCGTGAATGAGCAGAAACATATGGATGAGCTCAATAGCCACGGTCGTATCTAGTAGCGTCTCCTGCTTATCCCCGCCAGCGGCAAGATATCCGTAATACATAAAGGCTGGACGGAGACGTTTTCCACCTGCGAGCGTCAGTTTCTTCACCTGTTCGAGCGCCTCAGCCACCAAGACATCATCCGCCTTGATCCGCTTGACCGTCATATCGAAATACGCGGCTATTTTTGGATCAAGCCGCGCCTTAAACGCTTTGAGTGTTTCTTGTACATCCATACCGAATACTCTCCCCATTTTACCAGAAGGAGTGGAGGTATTAAACCCTATTCCGTGCCAAAAGTAAAATATTCCTGATAGCGCCGATAGAGTTCGAGTGTCGCGATCAGGTCACGCGCATTGTACCTGGCAATTTCTTTATACTTCCCCTCCTTAAAAAGCCCCCTCACATCATCGCCCGTCACTCCTTGAGCTTTCGGACTCTCAATACCAAAAGCTCGGGTCCAGAGATGAAGACTCCCGCGTTTTCGCATCGCCCCATAGAATGAGAGCTGATCAATGAGATCAATGTGTTTGGCATTGGTCGGATGATACTGGAGATAGCGATTGGCCAAGAGGTTTTTCGTTGGCTTTATCCCATGCACCGCCGAGCGCACCATGAGAAACGGCACATCGAACTGCCGTCCATTGAACGTCACAAAGGTATCGTATTTCATGGCAATCTCCCAAAACTTTGCCAGCATGTGTTTTTCGGAAAGCGCCTCATATTTGCAATTCCCCTCTTCAAAATCAGTATCATTCGCATCAGCGGGCTGATAATAAACGGCTGATTTCTCGCGCTCAGCATCAAGCACTCCGATTGCGACGATCTCACCAGTCAGCGGCGAAAACCCGAGCCCCTCTTCAAGCTCTGAGAGAGCCTCTTCATATTCGGCGTCACTCTTGGACTCCCGCTTGATCCAACGAGTCAGATTCTCCTGAGTGGTATCATCCAAAGCCGAAAAATCTTCCCCAACGGTTTCAATATCAAAAATGAGGGTAGCCATACCTAATGCGCAGTCAACCCAGCTGCATCACGAAACGCGACAATGAGCTCCTCCATATCCCGCATATTTTCAACATCTTCTGGGGTATGACTCAAAAGATATTTTTGAAACGCGATTTGCATTTCAGGCATATCCAAAATAGATCTCCATTCTTCTCCCTTGTTTTGGAAGTGCTCCGGAATCTGCATCTCATTCTTCACTTCGGTCTGAGCCAAATAAGTTTCAAACATATTCTCGACCAGTTTGAGAGATTGCTTGTGCGTATCTCTCCCCCAAACTCTATTAGAAGCAGGAAACTCAACTGAGGGAAGCTGGACTTTCGACTTCTCTCCTGGTTCAGTGAAAGCTGGTTTTTCAAAATATTGACCCATACAATCGAAATATAAAATATGAAATTACCCTCATTTTAACACAAAAGAAAAGGCCCAGCGCTTCACGGAAGCGCCGGGACCCTGTAGCAGATGATCGCCCTACCTCACGCCGTACTGGTCGCGGTAGGCGAGGAGAAGTGGCAACATCGTCCTGATCTCGGTGTTCGTGAGCGGCACATCGCCCGCCTCGAAGAGTTCGATGAGCTCGCGGAGCCTTGCGATCGGATAAACGCAGGCCTGCTGTGTCGCTTCGAACTCCTGGATGGCCGATTGCTCGCTCTTGACGCCGCGCTCCTCCCGATCGAAGGCAATGTAGACCGCCCCCGGAATTCCTCCATGACGGCGAATGAATTCGAAGGCTTCGTTGGTACTGCCGCCGGTAGTGATGACGTCGTCAACGACGATGACTCTCCGGCCTTCGACAGGACAACCGACCAGTTCTCCTCCCTCGCCGTGATCCTTGGCTTCCTTGCGATCGAAGGCATAGCCGATGTCGTATCCGAACTTCGTGTTGAGCGCCAGCGAAGTGGCAACCACGAGTGGTATCCCCTTGTATGCAGGGCCGAAGAGGACCGCTTCGTTGTGCGAGATCAGTTGCTCACTTTGCAGCCCCTGAGCGTAGCACGACGCCAGCTGCCGGATTGCCTTCCCAGTACGGAAAAGCCCCGAGTTGAAGAAATACGGCGAGATGCGTCCGCTCTTGAGCTTGCGCCCCTCCGGAACAAACTCGAGTGCTCCGAGTCCGATGGCGTAACGGAGGAACTCTTTGGCGACTTGTGTCATGTTCCCCTTCCTTTCTAGCCCACGAGGGCCGTGGCGATGCGTTGGTTGAAGTCAGCGAGAGCCGCCACCGGGTCAGGGGCTGCCGTGATAGGACGTCCCACCACAAGGTAGGTCGCACCGTCCCCGATCGCCTTCTCGGGCGTCGTGATCCGAGCTTGATCATCCTTGCTACCTTCCGGCAAGCGAATGCCTGGCGTCACGAGATTGAAGCCTGATCCGAGCTCTCGCGAAAGAACCTGCGCTTCCTGAGCAGAGCATACCACTCCATCGAGCCCGCAATTCTTGGTAAGCCTTGCCAGACGGAGCACTTGCCCGCGCACGGGTGTGTACATCGGATACCCGAGCTCGACCAGATCTTCCTCGTCAAGACTGGTGAGTACCGTCACGCCGATGAGGAGCGGCTTTTGCTCCGGCGTGAGACCGAGCTTTTCCGCTTCCGAGTCGAGTGCTTCGCGAGCGGCTCGAAGCATCTTCCCTCCGCCTGAGGCATGGACATTCATCATCCACACGCCGAGCCGAGTAGCTGCCCGAACGGCACCCGCGACCGTTGCCGGGATGTCGTGGTATTTGAGATCGAGAAAGACGCGGAAGCCTTGCTTCACGAGATCTCGAACGATCTCCAGACCAGCTGCTGTGAAGAGCTCCTTCCCAACCTTGACAGCACACTGCTTCGGGTCGAGTTTGGCAGCAAGCATGATAGCACTGCCCCAGTCCGGCACGTCGAGGGCCACGATAACCCGCGGATTCGTTTTGGTAATCATGATTCATCTCTCATGTTGTTGTTCATGTACCTCTACTCGAGCAGCGTTCCGCTCGATCAAAAGCAAAGTAGCGGTTCCTGGGGTATTTGTCAAAAGAAAAA
>CAZABS010000022.1:0-14069 GCA_964483635.1 uncultured Bdellovibrionales bacterium | reverse complement strand
GCTTCAGCATCGCCATCGAATCCAACTGGGGGTCTCGAAGGATATCTCGCGTGGGATGCTGCCGGGAATCAGCTCATTACGTACAATGGATCAGCCTGGGCAACTATTGGTGGAGGAGGTGGCTATAACCTCATCAAAGATGAAACGACCAGTCTTACAGCTCGTACGACACTTGCTTTTCTCGGGGCTGGAGTAACTTGTGCGGATAGCGGAAGTCAGACCGAGTGTACGATTGCAGGCGGCAGCGGTGCTGATCTTCAGGGGACGTATGATTCTGATGCCAACGGTTCCAATGTGACGATTTCCCTCACTGCCGCCGATGACGGACTTGTCTTCACCAATCCGACTTCTGGCGGTAATGACCTCTCGACTTTCCTCCTCCAGCTTGACCAGGCCAACACAACTGCCAATGTGCTTTCACTGGATATTATTCAGGCATCCAATGCCTCTAATGCAGTTAATGTGACTGCCAATGCTATTGATGGGGAAACAGGGTTGGCCATCACGACCAATGGACTGACCTCTGGTAAGGGGATAAGTATCACGTCTTCGGCGACGTCCTTTACGGGAAATCTCACTGATGTATCTCTGACCGGTTCCCATGCTGCCAATACTGGCAATGTCCTCGCGGTATTGAACACGGGGACGGCTAATGCGAATACTTCGGTCTTTGTTGATCACCGTGCTACGGGGACTGGTAATCTCGCCCTCCGAGTGAATGACGAATCCTCTGATACCACCCCGTTCATTATTGATGGCAATGGTTCGGTCGGCATCGGGACCACGAGTGTCGCTACCGGTAGCCACGGTGCTGGTGAGAATCTCTTACAGATCGGGAGCGCCACCAAGCGAGGGAATGCGGTTCTGTACGGAGATCTTGAGATGGAGGGGCGGACGCTTGAAACAGCGTTGGCCAATATCACCGACACGTTTATTTATGACACGACGACCGATTCGGATGGGGGAGCCTGGACAACTTCCCCCACTTCGCAGCAGCTGAGTTGGTACACCGAGACCAAGGATGATGGTATTGGAGATGCATGCGCGATTGCGAACGATGATCGCTGTGGAGATTCGAGTTTCCCCAAAAAAGCCATTATTGCCTCAACTCCCTCGGCGCTGTACATTTTCGATGCCATGGACAATTCGATGTTCATGAAATTCGACCAAAATACTTCTGGAAATTGTGCGACGGGACCGTGTACACTTGGAGCAGACTCCAACAATAATCCCACTGGCGTCTTTGCGATCAATGGTGTCGTGTACGTCGGGACAAATGGGGGTTCGGGTACAGGGATGTACGCGCTCGATTTTGCCACGGATCGGCTTTGGCGCTTCAATACAACCAACCGCAGTCTGGGGGATAAGAATATTGCCAACCGCAACACGGTCGTTACCTATAGTGCCAATAACACACTCATGGCCATTGCTGACAATCAGGTCAACGATGTGCACGGAACCGTTATCTATGGTGGAAGTGCTTTGCAGACGAGCTCGGGTCCACTTAATGGAGGTCTGTATGTTGCTGCGGCGACCGATACAGGTATTTCAGTCGTGAGTTTTTCCGATCGGCGTACCTGGGATATCGCAGATAATACCGGAGATGATTACAACGCGGTGTATCTGACACGGCGCGGCCGGCTCTACGCCCTGAACGAAAACACCGATAACCTGGAGCGCTACGGTGCTCAGGCGGCCGGTGGTATCAACATCGACTGGCTTTTTGCCGATAACGCAACAAACGCTACCCCTACCTGGACGTATGATGATACGGCGACCAACCGGCCCAATATCGGACCGGCGACCGTCGCTATCGGTACGAGCCCGGATGCGCTAGATGTGGTCGAGCGCGGCTCGCTCGCTGATGAGGCAGCCGATCTTATCTATGTCGGAACCAACCAGGGTTTGGCTGAGATTCATGATGTCAATATTCCTGCCACTGCTTCATCCATGGGTTGGTCGAAGTTTTACAGTATCACTGGGCAGACTTCCTACAGGTCTGGCAACACCGACGGTCAGTGGATGATGGACGACGCGAGTGGTGATCTCGTCAATTCGGCTCCGTCTGCTACCAATAACAACCTCCATAACGTGGTCGGGACGGCGACCTATGGTGTGAACGGCGTCCATGGGAATGCGATTACTCTGGGAAACAACACGATGTTTTGCGCGGATGCCAACACTGATAATGTCTGTGACAACGATACGGATTATAACTATGGCGATGACAGTCTGACTATCGAGCTGTGGTTCAAGCATACGACCACGGCCCCGGCTTCTGGCACCGATGTGCTCGTCTCGAGACGGTTTACCACGGCAAATGTATACGCGGGAGGTTATGAGCTCTGGATGACTTCAACCTGTACCATTTCGTTTGCCATGGATGATGACAACACAACCTGGAACGATGATGGCGCTTCGGTTACCACAACCCAGACATACTGCGATGATCAATGGCATCATCTCGTCGCTAGCCGATTGACAACCGACGGCATTATCAATCTTTCTATCGATGGAAAAACCATTTCCGATGCCGCGGTCGCCAGTGCTTATGCCGATGCCAACGCTCCCATGCTGACAGTGGGAGGGGATTGCTCGGCCGGTGCTGCTTGCGTGACAGGTGCCAACTTTTGGGATGGGTCAATCGATGATCTCGTGATGAGTAGCGGCGCAACTGCCGCGGGCGATGGAACGACTCATACCCAGGCAAGAAAACGCTTTCTCGAAGGAAAACAGGCGTTGGAGAATAAAACCATCTCAATTACGAATGCTTCTTCGGCAACCTCGACTACCCTGACGAAGTCGGGTCAAACCTGGACAATCAATGAATTCGTTGGCCAGAGCGTGGAAATCATAACCGGGACGGGTGCTGACCAAACTCGGAAAATCGTATCAAATACGGCTGATACACTGACGGTCTATCCGGCCTTTACGTCCACGCCGGATACGACGTCTGATTTTGAAGTGAATGCTGAACGGCTCTACGGTGCGACGAATACGATTACCGCTATTGCTGGTCTCAATGGCACGTTCCTTGGAAAAAGCAATCAGGTTTTTGTAGGAGCGAGTAATGGATCTGACGCGGGTGGCGTGACGAGATTGTCGGGAATCAACCGCGCTGAAGCGAACGAATACTATCACTCGGATGCCGCTATTACCGATGACGCCGCGGCTGCCTGGTCGGGGGCCGATGCGGATGATATGACATCTATAGATGCCCGTGCCGGGTTGATCGTGATGAATTCACTGGCCGCGATGTGGGTCGAGAAGGTCGACCGAGGATTGGAAAACACGATCGATACCATCCAAAACGATATTAACTCCATAAAGGGTGAGCTTCTTGTCGACACTATATTGGGGACTTCGACAGAACATGGACAACTCGGAGGAGCCGACCTCGCTGAGCGGTATTATTCGGACGAAGCGCTAGTGCCCGGAACGGTGGTGGTTACTGATACGCGTCTCACGTCAGGAGTCAAGAAATCTACCACGCCATATCAGCACGATGTACTGGGCGTAGTCGCTACGCAGCCAGGGCTTATTTTGGGCGACAGTTCAGAGAACTCGTATCCAATCGCTCTGGTTGGTCGAGTTCCGGTTCGAGTTTCCACAGAAAACGGCTGGCCGTTGGCAGGAGAACGGATTACTGCTTCTTCGGTACCGGGATTTGGAATGCGGGCTAGTCAAGCCGGGCGAGTCCTTGGGACCGTTATTGAGGATTTGGTCCCCGGGAACTTTAGCGAGTGTCCCGTCGACTATGGTCTCTCAGCCGGAGTACAGTGCGGAACCGTTGTAATCTTTGTGAATCTTACTGACTACTACGGTCAATCAGTCGAGCTCGCCATGGCGGCGCGGGACGAAGCGGCAGGGGCACTCGAGGTTTCAACCGATCAAGATATAGGAGGTCTTGTAGGAGAGGAAACAAGCGTTCGTCTCGCCACTGCAGCGCCAACACGCAAGGAGAAGTTAATGGCCTTTTTGAAGCAGGTGCGTGATGAAAGAGCCAAGTCAGGCGCTGCACCGTCCGAAGTCTTTACTGATCGCGTGGCGGCCTCAACCGAGATTATTACTCCCAGACTTGTCGTTGATGAAATCTTTGCTAAGTCTATCAAGGCGGAGAGTATCGAAGGCCTTCAAATTTTCACAGATCAGGTGAGTTCTCTTTCCGAGAAATACGCTGGTCTCCAGGCCGATCTCTCGGCTGCCGCTGACACTGGTGCAACGCCTCTCACGGATTCAACGATGAAGGTTTTGGCTATTGAATCAGCCAAGGTCACCCTCGCTCTCCAGGTACTTGGGAAGCTCTCAGCGGATGGAGGGATTGTGATTGGTGGACCAGCTGAGTTTAATGGCGAGACGCTCTTCAACAAACTCGCAATATTCGTCTCAGAAACTCTCTTCAAAGGCAAAGTTGCGTTTGAGAAAGCCCCGACCTTTGGCTCAGATACAGCCGGATTTGCCTTGATTGAGAAGGGCGCGACGAGAGTACGCATTACCTTTGACGATCCGTATGAGCGCCAGCCAATTGTGACGGCTTCGCTGACGAATGATCGTTCGCCGCTCCTCAACGACAAAGCCGATGATTCACTCAAAGCCGATATCGCTCTCGTTGAAGCAGATTTTCAAGACAATGTTTTTGGAAGTGATGTGCGGTTTTTAGTGACTGAAAAGGAAAAAAATGGATTCACTATTGTACTCAATAAACCTGCCCCGTATGATCTCCAGTTTAGCTGGGTTGCGATTGCTGTCACACAGTCCAAGACGTTCACTTCGGATCCAGTAGAGACAATTTTGGAAAGTGCTCCGCTTATTATGCCACCACCTGAAGTGCTGACCACCCCACTGCCTTCAATTCCGAGTATTCCGACGGTTCCTGACGCAGCGACAACGACGGGGGGCACTTCGGAGTCTCTTGCGGAAGAGGTATCTATCGGAGATCAGCTCAATGATTCATCGCATGTACCGCCAATTCAGGAAGAGTCACCCAGCTTGTCTCCCTAGACAATTTTTTGGCCAGAAGATTCCAGCGGTTGATATTTTTTTCTCTGACGAAGAATTCGGTTATAATACTGCTATGAAATACTCTGCCTTTTTCTCTACAGGAGCGATTTTTGGAACCGGTCTTATTGCTGGATATGCCTTGTTTTTACTTGTCCGTTCGGGTGACTTTGAACAGCCGGAAACAGCTTCCCGTCAAGTGAGACAAGTTGGAGAATATCGTTATATCAATCCGCTGCTTGAGTGTGAGGTAGCAGGAGGAACTCTCGATGCACGCAAGCAAAATTTCCGAGAGAGTCTATCTCAAGCGATCGAAAATATCAAGGAGAAGAGCCAATTAACTGAAGCGGCCGTCTATTTCCGAGATCTCAACAACGGTCCGGCGTTCGGTGTAGACGAAGGAGGGGAATTTTTCCCGGCATCTCTACTCAAAGTTCCAGTCATGATGGCTTTCTATCGCTGGTCCGAACACGAACCACGGCTACTCTCATCAGAAGTCTTGTTTGAGGCACCGTACGATTTCGGAGTTAAAGTTTCCATCAAACCACGAGAAGAATTAGTGCCGGGTACCAAGTATACTATCGAAGAACTTATCCGTCGCATGATAGTCTTTTCTGATAATCAAGCCCTCGCACTTCTTACAGCTCGCCTCCCACAGGAACGAATCCGTGATCTCTTTAACCTCCTCGGGGTTGGTGAAGACGTTCTTGTTGATCAAAAAGGAAAATTGACCGTAAAGGAGTACGCTGGTTTCTTCCGCATTCTCTTCAATAGTTCCTATCTCACGCGTGAGAATTCTGACCGAGCTCTCATGCTCCTCTCATCGACTGACTATCATGATGCTCTGCCGGCCGGCGTTGCTCCAGGGGTAATAATTGCACATAAATTTGGTGAGGCCGGGACAGGCACAACGGAACGTCAGCTTCATGACTGCGGTATTGTCTATTTTCCCAACCATCCGTATCTCGCCTGTATCATGACTCGCGGAAAAGAAGTAGATAAACTCAAAAATTCCATAGTTGAAATTTCAAAATTTATTTACGAAAAAATCGACGAGCAGTATTAAAAAAAGATTAATTGTTCTTCGGACACTTCTTTTGATATACTACAAGTACTATGCTGTGGAATCAGAAAAATCAACGTCGTGCAGTGGATCTCTCAAGTACTCCTCAAGGAAAAAAGCTGTCTGAACCAAAACGAACGACTCTGGTAGTATGGGTTTTGGGTATACTTCTCTTAACGGCGATTGGTACTGCTGGATATTTTTATTGGCAGTATCGGAATTCTCAACCCGGTGTAGCTGAAACCAAAGAGACTAAGGCGCTCGTTGAAACGATTAGTGATCTCATGTTGCTTCCAGAAGGGGAGGAACCAACCCTTGCGACGGTTACTGATAAAGAAAAACTCGCAGACCAGCCCTTTTTTCAGAAGGCGGAAAATGGTGACAAGGTACTCATTTATTCAAATAGTGGACGAGCGGTGCTCTATCGCCCATCGCTCAAAAAAATTATTGATGTGACGACGGTGAATATCACTCCATCTGCTGGAGGAGCAGTTACCGCAGATACGGTTCCAGCCACGAATCAAGCGAAAGTAATTCAACAAAATGAGCCGGTTGCTCTTGCGGTTCGGGTGGCGATTTATAATGGAAGTGGTGAAAATGGGGCAGCGACGGTACTCGAGAAAAAGATTCAGGATCTTTATCCGGGAGCCACATTTCCAAGTATTCAGGATGCTACCAACGCTCAGGAAAAAAGTGTCGTTGTTGATCTGACGGGGAATAATGCCATTATTTCGCAGGCGTTTGCCAATCTGGTTCAAGGGAGTATTGGTGTGCTTCCCGTCGGAGAGAAATTGCCAACTGGCGCTGATATCCTGATTATTATTGGGAAAGCACACTAATCTCCGCTGTATTGAAGTTGGAAATTCTGCCCTCGACGGCAGTTTTCTTTTTGGGGCGTATAATGAGGATATTGATTGATCGCTCTACTTCCACTACACTGAGTGTTCTCCCTACCTTATGGCAACCTCAACCGAAGATATCAAATCGAGACTGAATATTGTCGAGCTTGTAGGGCAATATGTCCGGCTCCAAAAAGCAGGCGCTCACTGGAAAGCCAACTGCCCCTTTCATCAGGAGAAGAGCCCTTCTTTCATGGTGAACGAAGAGCGGCAAATGTGGCATTGTTTTGGGTGTGGCAAAGGTGGGGATGTCTTTGCTTTTGTGATGGAAATTGAGGGGCTTGAATTTAAAGAGGCGCTCCGGCTGCTGGCTGAAAAAGCCGGGGTGAAGCTCGAGCCCTATCAGGGCGGCGGAGGAGATAAGGAAGACAAGGATCGCGGACATGAGATTCTCGAGCTTTCGACCAAATTTTTTGAAAAACAGCTTTGGGAGAGTGATCGGGGTAAGAAAATGCTGGAGTATCTTCATGGACGAGGGCTTACCGACGAATCAGTTCGCCAGTTCCGTCTGGGTTACGCCCCTGATGGTTGGCGTTACCTCTACGACTTTCTCTTGAAACAAGGTTTTGCGGCGGCAGAAATCGAAAAGGTCGGACTCATCATTCGGAAATCAAAAGACGGAGAATCTATCAACTACTCACTACCAACTACCAACTCGAATTATTATGATCGGTTTCGTGATCGGATCATGTTTCCGATTATGGATATTCTTGGGCGAGTGATTGGGTATTCGGCACGGGTTGCTCCGGGAGGGGATGAGAGTCAAGCGAAATATATCAATACTCCAGAGACGCCCCTCTATCACAAAAGTCGAGCGCTCTATGGCATCCAGCTGGCCAAACAGTCTATGAAAGAAAACGAATGGGCGGTTCTCGTTGAGGGAAATATGGATGTAATTGCTCTGCATCAGGCAGGGGTGAGAAATACGGTGGCGGTATCAGGAACAGCTCTCACGCATGATCAGCTTCAGATCCTTGGTCGCTATGGAAAAAAGCTTAAGCTATTTTTTGACATGGACAATGCTGGTCAAGCGGCAGCTTGGAAGAGTGCAGGCATCGCGTATGGAGAGGAATTTACCTTGGAAATGGTGGCTCTTCCACATGGGAAAGATGCGGCCGATATGAACCAAGAGGATCCAGAAGGGCTCATCCAAGCCGTAAATCGGGCAGTGCCGGCCTTCGCATATTTTCTCAAAAAACTATTGGAAACGGAGAATATCAACAGTCCGACAGGCAAACGAATGATCGCAGAGCGCGGAGCTGAAATGCTTGCGACTATGAAGAACGATATTGAGCGTTCATTCTGGATGAAGTCGCTGAGTGAAACTCTGGATATCGAAGAGCGAGTGATTCGAGGATTGGTGGAGCAAACGCTCTCATTGGTTCGGCGCGGCGCGGATATAGTCGAAAAAAAATCTGGACAATCATTTCTCCCAAAAACTTTTGGGAGACGTTCAGAACTCTTGCGTGAAGAAATCGTTGCGCTGATGTTTGTTGCAGAATCGGTTCGAAGGGTAGTGCTGGCAAAACTTACTCCTGATATTCGGACCGTGCTGGCTGCACACGGACTCTTTTTCTTTCTCGAAAATGCAGTAGCTGATCCCATGGGCGCCATTGAAGACGCCCGTCTCAAAGAAGAAGCGAGTCGCCTTGCTTTTCGCGCGCTCTCACTTCCAACTCTAGCGGAACTTGAATCATCAGAGCAGGAAGAGGAGGCTGCTCGAATTGCTCTCGAATATCTCAATCTCTTGGCTCAAGAACTCTCCGGATCGGATCGTCGCCGAGATTTGGCACGGGCGATCGAAGAAGCACGCAAGGCAGGTGATAAAATACGAGAGAAGGAGCTTCTCACGGAATTTGTAACCCTAACCGATACGAGGCTTCCCAGCGCCTAATTTATCTGCTAAACTCCCAATACTTACTTTATTCTGGCGTTTGTTGCCAGGCATTTCGTATGAAGAAAAAGAAGAAGCTCGTCACCAAGAAAGTGACGAAGAAGAAATCCACTCAGAAGAAAATCGTGAAAAAATCCCTTGCAGCACGCAAGAAATCAAAACCTGCCAAGAAGAAGCGTGTTCAGGCTGTCTCAAAGAAAAAACAGGCTGGAAAAAAAGTCTCAAAAAAACAAAAAACTTTCAAGAAGAAGCAATTAAAAGAGCGAGGAAAGATTGTTACCCAAAAAGAATCACGTGCTGAAAAAAAGAAAGACGCTTTCCTTGAACTTGTCTCTCGGGGAAAACAGCGCGGATTTGTCACGGAAGATGAGATCATTCACATCTTACCGGATATCGAACAGGATCTTGAAAACCTTGAGAACCTCTATGAGAAGCTTGAGACTTCTGGTATTCGGATTATCGGATCAGAAGAAATGCTCAAGATTGATGTGGAGGAAGAGAAACCAGAGAAAGGTACCAAGAAGAAAGATAAAATGATGGACTTGGGAGAAGGGGATGATGCTTCTGATCTCGTCCAAATGTATCTCAAAGAAATTGGGCGCGTTCCACTTCTCCTCGGTGAAGAAGAGGTGCGGCTTGCAAAAGCGATAGAAAAGGGTGATTTGAATGCCAAGCAGAGGCTCACCGAAGCCAATCTTCGGCTCGTGGTTTCGATCGCAAAAAAATACGTCGGTCGCTCACACAATCTCTCACTGCTTGATCTCATACAGGAGGGGAATATCGGTCTCTTTCGAGCGGTAGAAAAATTTGATTATCGCAAAGGGTTTAAGTTTTCAACCTATGCCACCTGGTGGATTCGTCAGGCGATTACGCGGGCGCTGGCGGATCAGTCGCGGACTATTCGTATTCCAGTGCACATGGTGGAGACGATTAATAAATATGCTCAAGTCACCCGTCGCTTGGTACAGGAACTTGGACGCGAGCCGCTTGCTGAAGAAATTGCCGCGGAAATGAACCTTGAAGTAGAAAAAATCCGTCATATTCAAAAAATTTCTCAGGAAACCGTTTCACTTGAGACGAGCGTTGGTGATAACGACGACGATTCAGTGCTTGGTGATTTTATCGAAGACACTGAAACCGTTATGCCACACCAAATGGCGGCCAGAAAGCTATTGAAGTCTCACATCACCGCCATTCTCGATGAACTCACACCGCGTGAACAGAAAATTCTTCGCATTCGTTTTGGTCTTGAGGACGGCGTTACGCACACACTCGAGGAAGTTGGCCAGGAGTTTGGTGTGACTCGCGAACGTATCCGTCAAATTGAAGCTAAAGCGCTGGAGAAAATTCGAGAACACGAGAATCTCAAGAAATTGAAGGATTACTAAACAAGAGCGATGGCCGGAGACTTCAAACCAAAACGAGTACTCAACGGAAAACTCAAGATTCTGTTGGTAACGAATGGAATGATTCTTTTTGCGGCCGCCATGTTGGGTCCGATCTACGCTTTGTTTGTTGATAAAATTGGAGGAGACCTTCTTGATGCTAGCCTTGCTGGAGCAACGTTTTCTGCTACCGCAGGAATCGCAGTTTTTCTTTCTGGAAAATTAAGTGATCGAGTCAAGGAAAATGAGCTCATCGTGATGACAGGGTATTTGTTCATGGGGTTCGGATTCTTCCTATATACCCAAATTGATTCAATGGTACAGCTTCTCTTTGTTCAGGTGATTATTGGTCTTGGTGAAGCATTGTACTCACCTTCTTTTGACGCTCTTTACTCAAAATATCTCGATGGAGATCGTTCTGGTTCACAATGGGGTACCTGGGAATCGATGAATTATTTTTCAGCAGCCGCAGGTGCGGTTTCTGGAGGAATAGTTGTTTCCTTTCTCAGTTTTGATGCACTTTTTCTTGGCATGTCGGTCCTCGCGATCGGAAGCGCTCTCTATATCTATCATTTGCCGCGAACAACCCTCTAAAAGGATGTCTTTGTGGAAGGAGGAATAAGTAATATCGCGATAGGAGCCCTTATATGCAACGCAGAAAAAAAATTGAGCTTTATCTTGAGAAAAATCCAGGAGCAACCGAGCGTGATATCCAGAAGAAGTTTGGATTAAGTTTCCGCGAGGCTCAAGGATTCTTGCAGCATGAGGATGAGGGGGTAGGATCAAATATTTCGCTCTTGTCTCGAATCAATGGTTGGTTTGCGAGTGAATGGCGTACGATTCTGACGCTCTTCGGTGTCGCTCTATTGGTGCGGGTTGGTTATATAGGGTTTCTCTTTCGAGATCCGCTCCTCCGCACGCCCCTCCATGATGCACTCTCTTATCTCACATGGGCACAGGATATTTTGTCAGACGGTTGGCTTGGCGGGAAAATTTTTTTTACCGAACCGCTCTACGCGTATCTTCTCGCATGTTTTCTCAAACTTTTTGGTGTGTACGGAGATGAAGTGCTCATTGGTTTTCAAATGCTGTTTGGGGCTTTTTTCCCGGTAACCATTTTTTGGTTGGGAAAAAGAGTATTCAATCGGGAAGTTGGAATTCTCGCTGGACTTATCGCGGCTATTTATGGCCCACTTATTTTTTATGATGGTCTACTCCTCAAAACCAGTCTCGAGGTGTATTTTCTCCCGTTTTTCCTGCTCCTGGTGTATCGCGTCTTTGAACTCCCGACCTGGAAAGGTTTCGGATGGATCGGGATCTCACTCGGAGTGCTCTCACTTATAAAGGGTAATAACCTCATCTTTTGGCCGACACTGCTTGGTCTACTCTGGTGGTTATTTCGTTTGGAATCTCGCCAATTGAAGCTTCTCTGGAGCCTAGCACTTTCTGGAGGTCTCCTCCTTATTCTTTCACCAGTTACTCTGAGAAATTTTGTGGTAGGGCATGATTTTGTTCCGACCAACTACTCAATTGGATTAGTACTCTATCAGGGAAGTTGGTGGGGAGGGGATGGTTCAACGGCCAATGTCCCACGCTTTCTCCGCCCGGATCCACGCTATGAGGAGCAAGATGCGGTGGGGATGGCTGAAGCGTATGTGAGGCATTCGCTTCGTCCATCAGAGGTTTCGCGCTTCTGGATGAAGAAAACGTTCGAAGAAATCGTGGCTTTTCCAGGACATTTCATTGCAACTCTCTGGAATAAATTTCTCCTCGTTTTGAATCAATCAGAATTTAGTGACAATTATAGTTACACCTTTTATCGTTCCCACATTCCATTTCTTTGGGTGTTGCCTACGTATGCCTTGGTGGTGGTTTTGGCACTTTTTGGATTTGGAGTCATGATACGGACTTCATTTTGGGAACAGTTTTCGGAAGGAGGCGAGAAAAAAATATTGAAGAAACGCTTCATTTTTTTCGCACTTTTTGGTGCCTATCTGAGTGTGCTCCTTTTGACAACAGTCAATGCTCGGTATCGTATGCCACTCCTTCCATTTTTCTTCCTTATGGCGTCTGGTGCCGTGACCTTTTTCCTTTCGTGCTTGGTTGAACGAGAACGTCATGTATTGGCTCGCAGTAGTCTCTTTTTGATTCCTCTTTTGGTTGCGGTTTGGTTTCCGCTGGCCTCACTCAAACACGTCACAACCGATGCGAATGCCTATCATGCGTTGGGATACCAGGCTCTTTTGGAGCGTGATTATCCAAAAGCCAAAGAACTTTTTGAGAAAACCCTTGAACTTGACCCCCAGTATGGATGGGCATACGGCAATCTCGCGCTTACCTCGCTTGCCTTGGGAGATCTGGCCGCGGCCAAAACGAACTTGAAACAATTGATTCTCCTTCGCCCTGACGACATCTCAAACTATGACAGGCTAAAACTCATTCGTTCGCTTGAAGGTATGACTCCTGATGTGATGAAAGCGGCGGCAGAAAATTTCTTGGACGAAAAAAATACTCCCGAATATGATGCTGACTTCAACGAAGCCCAGCGCTTTCTCAGTTCAGGCGATACTGATCGGGCAGAAAAACTCCTCGAACAATCCGTCGCTCAATCAAGAGACCGGAGTGCTTCACTGATTGCCTTAGCATCACTCAAAAAACAAAAGAAGGAACTAGCTCAAGCGAGAGAGCTGCTGAAACGGGTAGTGGCCGAACATCCCGAGAATTTTACCGCACGGTATAATCTTGCCAATATCTATATTGATGAGAAAAACTACAACGAAATCGTTCGACTTCTCAAGGATATCTATGACTTTACTCCAGAACTTGGTGAAACCTGGTACAACTATATTGTGGCACTGACAAAAACTGGCCAAAACAATCTCGCGGCAACAGCAGCAGAGGCGTATGTCGATCACTATGCGAACGATCCAATCAAAAAGGAAAAAGTCGAACAGTTTAAAGCCGCGCTCAAGCCGTCCAATTCGAGTCTGGACACTCTCATACAGCAAGCCAAGTAGCCTCTTTGACGCGCAGGGAGAGGCCTGATACCCTGATGAAGCTGTAACTCCTTGTTGAACGATATGCCTCATATCCATACGCTGCCAGGACAAAACGATATTTGTGTGAACGTGTTTGTCGTACATCAGGATCGGGTACTCCTTCGTCTTCATGAGAAGTATCATATCTGGCTGCCACCAGGAGGGCATGTCGAACTTGATGAAACGCCTGAAGCTGCTGCACTGCGGGAAGTGAAAGAAGAGGTTGGACTCGATGTGGAGCTGTGGCGGGGGAATATTGCTCCGATTGAACGGGAGATGCCTTTTTCTGAATATCAAGAACTTGTTCCGCCCGTATATATGAATCGTCATCGAATTTCAGATGATCACCACCACATTGTCCTTATGTATTTTGCGACGGCATCTTCTTCGGAAGTGCAGGAACCAGAGGGTCATGAAAAGAGCGGAGGGTGTGCGTGGCTGACCCGTGAAGAAATTGAAGCTCATCCAGAAGTAGATGAATCAACCAAATACTATAGTGTCAAAGCGATTGAGCTCTTGGCGCATTAGGGAGAGTTTGGTAGAGTATTCAGCAAGTTCCTTTCGTCTTGGGAGAGACATCATGATCATCGATAGCGCACTCACGCGTTCGCAAGCGATTCGTCAAAACCCGAGCTTTCCGTGTTCTCCAAAGATCCTAAACCGAATGTGCGTGATGGCCATCAGCTACATTTCCTTCGATGGTCTGATACATCGGGGACAGCTCGTCATTCATCACGCGTTGGCGCTCGAAGTGCGGGGAATCTTCGCGGAAATTCTGGCTGCAGGTTTTCC
>CAZABS010000021.1:0-15074 GCA_964483635.1 uncultured Bdellovibrionales bacterium | reverse complement strand
TCATGAAAGGTTTGGTTTTGAGGGTAGTATACCATGGAAGGGAAGGCGGGGTGAAAGAATATTATAGGTTCTCAAAATTTTTGTGCGACATTCTTGGTTGGCCAAAAAAATTGGAGGAGGATGAGCCCCAGATTCCATGGAATAAAGGAAAGTACCACCAATAGAATTTGGTGAGCATCAGTAAAATAGCGTTCAGCTAAATAAATGGCGAGGGTATAGTTCATATAAGAAAGCGAGAGCATCAACGTAAACCGATCTCGCACGTTGCGCCAATAAAACAGATAGTAGCTCGCGCCATGCACAAACAAAAAAAGAAGAATGAGCAGAAAAAAATACCAAAGAAAATCTAGCCGAAAACTCTCCATCAGTTCATTCCGATGAACCGCCGTCACGCTCCCCACCAAAAACAGCAGTGCTCCAAGAGAAAACCAGCGCGTTCGCGAGCCAAGTGCGCTGAGCAGACTTTTCCCAAAGAAAAATCGAGTCAATTGAGCGACTCCAAACGGCACAGCAATCACCTGAAAGAGCGTCCAGACCATTCCCCAAAATGGAAGCTGGAGACTGGTTTCTCCAAAGCAAGCCAAAAGGAGCGGCACCGTTAGCGGAGCCAGGAGTGCGGTCAATGCGGTAACAACGAGTGAAAGCGGAATATTCCCCGCCAACATCTCTACAAAGAGCGGTGAGGTCATCCCGGCTGGCATCGCACCCAAGAGAAGGAGTGGCATGAGCATCTCCGGTGCAACCATCGCCGCTACTCCCACTGCGACCAATGGAGCAAGGAGTAAGCGAAAAGCGCTCACCGCTACAAGCGTCTTCCAATGGGAAAATTCCTGTGAGAGATGATGAAGATCAATTTTGAGACTACTAAAGAAGAAAATGATCTGGAGAAAAAGAGTGGTCCAGGGATGAAACAAAGTGAGAACCGATGGAAAAACAAATCCGGCAACGATAGCGAATCCCAAAACAAGGAAAGATGCATCTTGAGCAGTCCGTTTCAATACCATTGTAAATTTATATTTTTATTGATAATACAGCACCAGTAGTATCCATCGCCCCGCAATTGTAACACGCACTCTAATTCGCTTATGCCCGAAGACCTCGCCCAGTTTTGAAGAGCCACCAGGTATAACCAAAAAGGCATACTGTCAGAGAGAAGAGGAGCAAAAATGAGTGGGTAAGATTAACATCACTCACTCCGAGAAAGCCATAACGAAATCCATTGACCATGTAGAGAATTGGATTCGCGCGAGAGAGCATTTCCCAAAACGGTGGAAGCAGTGAAACAGAATAGAAAACTCCCCCAAGATACGTGAGCGGGGTGAGGACAAAATTTGGAACAATCGAAATTCCATCAAAACTGTTTGCGAATACTCCATTGATAAGTCCCACCAGAGAAAAAAGAATGGACGTGAGGAATGCAAACACCAGCATAATCCCGAGATGAGCAATCGTGAGGTGGGTAAAAAATGTCGCAACGATCATAACCAGTCCGGCAATTGTCATACCTCGTAACACCCCACCGGTCACATACCCTAAGATAACCACTGGATAAGGAGTCGGCGAAACCATAATCTCTTCAATGGTTTTCTGAAATTTCGCAAAGTAAAATGAGGATACCGTATGCATAAATGAACTCATAATGACTGACATCATGATAAGTCCTGGCACAATATACTCCATATAGCTATATCCATGAATCGGAGCAATCTGAGAACCAATGAATTGCCCAAAAATAACAAAATAGAGACTCATCGTTACCACCGGCGGTAAGAGTGTCTGTGACCAAACACGCATGTACCGAAGAGCTTCTTTACGAACAATGGTGAGATAGGCGACAAGGAGTTCGTGAGGATTCATACGGGTTTTTTCTGAGTCATTTCGACAAAAAATTCTTCCAGACGATTCGATTTATTCCGAACACTCTTCACCGTGAGATCGAGTCCATGAAGTGCGTGAATCGCTCGATCAAGAGTATTCTCCCGTGTCAGGGTCATTTCGATTGTTTGGGGCGTGCTCACGGGACTAAACTTCAGTATCTGTTGCAGTTCAGCTTGAGTCACATCACGTTCGAGGTCAAAAATGACCGTCTGACGCTCCATCCCAGCCAAGAGTGACTTCATCTCACCATGAGTCACAATTTCCCCCTGATGAATAATAGCCACATTCCGGCACAGTTGCTCGGCCTCCTCAAGATAATGTGTCGTGAGGATAATGGTTACCCCTGATTCGTTGAGTTCCCGCAAAAAATCCCACATCCCTCGACGGAGCTCAATATCCACTCCAGCTGTTGGTTCATCGAGGATGAGAAGGTGCGGAGCATGCACCAATCCCCGCGCGATCATCAATCGCCGCTTCATCCCACCAGAGAGTGATCTCGCCTGTTCATGACGCTTCTCCCAAAGTCCTAGTTTTCGGAGATACTTCTCAGCTGCCACCCTTGCTTGCCGAGGAGGAATACCATAGTATCCAGCCTGATCAACTACGATATCCAGAACCTTTTCGAAAATCCCAAAATTAAATTCTTGCGGCACGACACCAATATGGAGTTTTGCTCGCGCCGGTTCCTCATCAAGAGAAATTCCCCCGATAATCACGGTTCCACCCTCCTTATTCACGAGACCGGTCACAATATTGATAAGCGTTGTTTTCCCTGCGCCATTCGGCCCAAGCAAGGCAAAAAAATCACCTTCTGCCACATCAAGATCAACAGCCTTAAGTGCTTGAACACCATTTTGATATGTCTTCGTGAGTTGTTGTATTGAGAGAGCCAAAGACATGTCGTACAGCGCGACGTTTTCGCGGAATAATAATTACCCCCCCTCCTAGTGAGCTGGCTCCGGCTCATCAGAACGAGCCCCCAAAGTTTGGAGATACACAACGGTCACATCTGTTGGGAGGTTCAATTCTTTCGCCAGAGCCTCATCATCAAAACCTGCTACCGCACCAGTTGCCAAACCGGTTACCTCAGCCATAAGATAGATATTTTGTGAGATATGGCCGCTTTCCTGGAGAGTTGCTTTGGGAGCCGTCAGAGCATTTTGTGACTTCTCGCGCATTTTGTCGTTGATCGCACCAAAGACGAAAACAACTGGCGCTTGTTTCACTGGATCTTGATAAGCTTCTCCTTGAATCAAATGCTCATCATAGAGCATAGGTTGCACCGCGTGTGATTCTGGAAGGTACAAATACAACCCCGGCTGCAAACCAGCCACATTACGAGCTACAAACATAAAGTCATACGGGAACGCCGTACGTGCCGAAGGAACAGATCGAAATCCTTTTTCAACGTCAGAGAATCCATACGCTGCCCAGAGCACCTGAGAGAGCTCAGGAAGTGTCACCGGCCGACTCTCAAAAATCCTTCGAGTTTCACGCTTCGTAATTGCTTCTTCGAGGGAAACGGTTCCTTTTTGTTTTGGAACAGGAAGCTTGATAGCTTCTCCCACGAAATTTCTTGGGGCAGGCTTATACACAAATTTCTCTTCAGTTTTCGTATCGGGTACAGCGATAGACTTCTCCATTTCTCGAGAAACACGTCGCTGAGAATCCGCACTCTGTTTGAGAAGCAGTGCTCCCGCGAGAGCAACCCCCAACAGAAGGAGCAGGACTGGAATACTCGCACCTTTACAAAAAACACGACGACAAGCTTTCACTGAAACTCTTGATGTACTCATAGTATTTTTATTACTCTTCCTATTATACTACACCTTCAAGAGATCGCGTGCTTACCTTATTGTTTTTCAATATCTTTGAGTGGCAGAAAACCGATATAAACCGCTTTTCCCAAAGGAACACCTTGATTGCGAAGAATATTGTACGCCGTCGTTACGTGAAAGAAAAAATTAGGAAGGTATGAAGCAAAAACCGCATCGTTCCCCAGGAGATACTTTCCTTCAATATACGGAAATGGAATTGCTTTGAGTTCACTTTCTTCAAACTGCTCTGGCTGGAGTGTTTCAAGGAAGGTGATGGTCTTTTCAATTCGCGCCACGAGATCCGCAAAGCTTTTTTCTGTATCCTCCATCACTGGAGGCTCAAGCCCTGCCAGACGTGCGCTTATCCCTTTCGCATTGTCACTTGCGATCTGAACTTGTTTCACAAGATCAAACATATCTGGAGCAAGTTTTGCGGTAAGGAGTGTATTCGGATCGATCCCAGCTCTCTCAGCATAAGCCTCACCTTCTTTCAGAATCTCTTTAAGATTGCTGAGCATCTTGATAAAAATCGGAACGGTAACGGTAAACATATTCGTTGACATAAGTTTGTATGAAATGATTAATTAGTATAAAAAGTATACCACAAAGGAAATGAGGGGTCGAACTCTTACAAAGAGAAAGGACCCGGCACGTCATTCGACACGCCGGATCCACGAGACGCCGAGGCCGTACACCCTATGATGGAGCCAGCCCGAGCCAGATGACGATGCTCACTAGGCCAAACCAGAAAGGTATCGCAAAGATGCCCCGGATCCATACGGAAATAGGTGTTTCGTATGGCAGACTCAGCCACAACCGAATACTGACTCCTGCGAGCCACCAGGAAGCTATCCCCGTCACAAGCCACCAGCCAATCACGACGAGCTGTGCTGAAGACCAGCGAAATAGCGATGAGTCGATCAGTCTCCCCAGAACAATGAGGATCAGAATCGCGACCAACACATTCAGTACAACCCGCGCCGATTGTTTCAGGTATTTGTTCATATCTATTCCTCCACTGCGTGATGGTGATGATGACTCTGAAAGGACTGGCTCACGAGCCAAGCTCCAATTCCGAGAGCGGCAATCCGATCGAGAAATGCTGGCCAACCAAAGAAATACACACCCCCAGAACTCACGATAATGGCGATTGATCCACCCAGATCACCGATCGTGTGAAGCAGTGCCCCTCGATGAAGCCACGATTTTGATGTACTCCCATCCCGTTCCTGACTCAGCCCCCAAAGAATCAGAATCATCCAAACATTTATGAGAGTCCCAAGCCCCCCAATCGTTAACGAAAGAGCGGCATCGAAAGAGCGTTCGATATCACTGCGGAACCAGATTATCTGGATGAGAGAATTCATCACAAGCGCCACCCCAACAACGAGGATGAGAGAGCACATATACCGTTCATATTGTTTGAAGGACTCCGCCCCCGCCTCTTTCACTTGGCTTGATCTCTGAGTCCAAAACCCAAAGAATGCCAACCCGAAGACAAATCCGTCTGAAAGCATATGCACGCCATCACCAATGAGCGAGAAACTGAGAGCCTCCCAACCACTGATGAGTTCCATCACGCTCCCGACCAGGGCTATCACAAAGAGCAGCCCATAGCCCTTCTCATTACAACGGCAATGCTGCTTCAGATACTTCTGACATGAAGCCCAGTGCCCATCGGTTGGTATACCAAGCATGACGCCCTCCTTCAGAGTGTGGCATTGTTAAGAAACTGAAGTCGCAGAATAGCCCGAAAGAGACCCCGAGTCAACCAAAACCTCAATACGACTACTCATATCGCAGTGCTTCGATCGGATTGAGTTTTGCCGCTCGACTCGCAGGATAATATCCAAAAACAATCCCGATTGCCGTTGCAACAGCAAAAGCGAGCACGACTGAATGAGTTGATACTGAAGCAGTAACCCCATAAGCATTTGCCACCAGAGATACCCCCCACCCAAGAAGTATTCCAAGTGCACCACCAAAAAAAGTCAGTGTGACTGCCTCAAAAAGAAACTGTAACCGAATATCACGCCCAAGTGCCCCAAGCGCTTTCCGAAGACCGATTTCTCGAGTTCGTTCCGTGACTGTCGTGAGCATCATATTCATAATCCCGATCCCACCAACAATCAGAGAGATTCCTGCGACTGCACCAAGCAGCGCTGTAAAAGTACTCGTGACCGATGAGGCGGTTGCCACGATATCTGCTTGATTCATGAGCGAGAAATCTGCTTTCTCTGGATCGGTTATTTTATGACTCGCGAGTAGTGTCGCTTTCACAAGCGCTGATGCGACATCCATATCCTCTCCTGATTTTACTTTCATGTTGATGATTGAAAGATACTCATTCCCAGTAAAAAATTGTTGTACTGTTGAGAGCGGGACATAGATTACATCATCCGAACTTCCGAAACCAGTTCCTCCCCGCGCAACCGTAACACCAATAACCGTAAAATCTACCATTCCAATCCGAATTTTCTTCCCAATTGGATCACCAGCACTTGCTCCGAACAGCGCTGTTTTCACGTCTGGCCCTATCACGGCAACTTTGGAAAGATTACTTACCTGAGTTTTTGTGAGAAATGATCCAGTGGCAACACCCAGATTTCGAACGGTTCGATAACTTTCAGTCACGCCCGTAATGGTCGTATTCGTATTCTCAGTGCCAGCTGCAACTTGCTTGTTCCGTACCGATACTTCCGGTGCGACCGCTTCGAGCGCCTCAACTTTTTTCTCTAGCATATCAACATCTTCCAATCGAAGTGATTGAGCCGATCCCTGTGCTCCAACAACCGGAGAACCCAGTCCCCGATCTGCACCTGGACGCACGATCAATAAATTAGAGCCGATAGATTGAATGCTTGATTCTATTGTATTCTGAGCCCCGCGACCAATGGCTACCATAATAATCACTGATGCAATTCCGATAACAATACCGAGAACTGTTAATCCGGAGCGGGATTTATTCACCGTCACAGAGGTATAAATTTCTTGAACAAGATCTTTGGAAAGCATAGGTGTTTCTCTTAACGCTGTTTCCTGGTATCACTCACCAACAGTCCGTCACGAATCAAGAGGATCCGATCGGCATGCTCGGCCACCTCAGATTCATGAGTGATCAGTACAATCGTATGGCCATATTCGCGATTGAGTCGTTCAAAGGTTTCCAAAACAAGCTCACCCGTCTTGGTATCAAGATTTCCGGTTGGTTCGTCTGCTAAAATAAGTGACGGCTCATTCACAAGCGCTCGAGCAATCGCTACTCGCTGCATTTGTCCTCCCGAAAGCTGGTTCGAGTGATGATCCCAACGTTCCTCATCCAGGCCGACTGCAGCAAGCACCTTTTCTACTCGGCCCAAGCGTTCATCTTCTGGTACCGCCTGATAAACGAGCGGCAACATCACATTGCGAATCACGCTTGTACGCGGTAACAAATTAAACGACTGAAAAACAAAACCAATTTTTTCTCGGCGAATAAATGCCAACTCATCATCGGAACACTTCGAAATATCCTTTCCGTCAAGGAGATACGTTCCACTCGTTGCGCTATCAAGAGCTCCCAGGATGTGCATCAGGGTTGATTTTCCCGACCCCGATGGCCCCATAATCGAGACAAATTCCCCATCCTGAATCTCGAAAGAAATCCCTTTGAGCACCTCGGTCGTATTACCCTCATTCGTATACGTCTTTCTGATATCTCGACACTGAATCATACGCATGTTATCGCCGATTTTGTCCAGGCGCTCGGAAGAGAGAGGAGAAGACACTCTGAGTACCAACCTGATTCGGCGGAGTCACTGTTTCAACAATCACTTTCTCTCCAGCTACCAATCCACTGGTTATCTCCGTGGAGATTTCATCGGTCATACCAAGAGTTATTTCTTTGTTACCAGTGAGAGTTTTGGCCGTGGATTTCCCATCAAAGGTATTCAGCGCGGCATTCGGAAGGAGTAATACCTGATGTTTCTCCATGACAACAATTTCAGCACTCACACTCATCCCTGGCTTCAGCAGGACTTGCTGTTCATCGAGTTCAACCTCAGCGTCATATGAAACAACGTTTTGCGTCACCTTCCCGATGGTATCAATCCGGGAAATTTTTCCAGAGAGCATCAACTCCGGTAATGCATTGAAAGAAAGACTCACATTATTTCCCTCGAGTACCTTTGCAGCATCAACCTCATTGAGCGAAACCCCCACCCGCATATTCCGTGTAATTACCGATGCCAACACGGTTTCGCGAGAAACGGAATCACCCGCTTCTACACTCAGACCAGTCACAATTCCATCAAAGGGTGCTCGAATTGAATAGTCTCGCAGTTTTTCTTGAGACTGACGAAGCGCGTTGACTCGCTGGTCCACCGTGACTTCCTGAATTTGCCTATTCCAAAGATCTTCTTTTGTCTCACGCTTATATTGATCATTTACTTGTTTTTGCTTGATCATAGCACTCCGCAAATCAAGCTGAGCATTTTGAACATCTCGAACCGCATCCTCTGTATCCAAAACTGCAATAAGCTGTCCTTTTTTTACTTCCTGATTATTTTGTACGTGCACTGATATGACATCAATCCCATCTCCCGCAATGACCGGAGTAAGATCAACCTGTGAAACTGCTTCAACTTGACCACTACCTGAAACAACGATGCGTAAGTCACCTCTTGTCACTGTTTCCGTTTTCGTGGTTACCGCCGGAGCTTTTGTAACACTAGAAGAACGAAAATAGAAATACCCTCCCACCAGTACGATGAGTAGTGCCAACAGGGTTTTCCAATGATTTCGAAAAAAATTCTGCGAGTGTTTCAGTATGTTCATAGGGAAAATCTCTCAAAGAGACTTACTGATCGCTTGGATTCAAAAGCACCCGAATAAAACGAGCTCCCACTGTACCAGTTTCAGACGGTTGACCAATCACCGCAATACGATCCCCTACCTTGAGCTCTGAGAAGGCTACACGATTCTTGCCGTTCTTCACCAACGTTTTTTCATTGATCGTTACGGAATTTTCATTTCCAAACACGTCTTTCACAATAAGTGATGCATCTGTAAGAGAGAGTACTTCTCCAACAACTCCGTGACCATTTCGATACTCATTTTCTTGACCTCGGCCAGTAGGCATCATTGAACGGTGACCCTTATCATCCTGTATCTGGCCCATCATTCGTGATCCTTTCAGAAAATTCCGTTCGTAGTTTTCTCCAAAAGCATACGAAAAACGTGCTTTATGAAACCCAACAGCCAGTCCACCTGCAAAACCCAGAGAACCAACCAGAACAACACCCAAAGCGACGAGCAGAACCTTTACTGATTGAGATTGTACACAGTGCTTTATATCCATACTGCTGTTGTAAAAAAATTAAGATGTCCGATACGTGACTTACCAGGAATGCGCTCCGACTGATTTTTTTTCCCACTGATCTTCGAGAGAAACGTACATCCGTAAAAACAGGAGGAATGCAAATGTTGGTATGAAGAGCAGAGCCGCAGCCTCAATTGGAAACATCTCCAAAAGCGAGAGAAAGAAATCACTACTATATTCCCAAACGACTTGGATATCTGAAAAGAGTAGCGTAAACATGCTCCAAAAATCAGACCCAAAGAACTGTCCTCCGTATACCCACGCCGCTGGGATCAGTGTGAGCACTGAGGCACTCAACCCAAAACTCACTAGGATTCGATTCCGGAAGTCTTGCTTCTGTCTTTCTTGCTCAACCGCCAAAAGCACCCGATTTTCGAGTGAAGGAGAGGGAGAAACATTCGACCGCTGATACAGATATTGGAGTTGCTTGTTCATATGGAGATCTATAAGTACTACGAGTGAGGTGGTTTTTTCGGTGCAGAGAACCCCTGAGCCGCTTTGTGGAGCTCTTGGAGAGCTCGCCGATGCTGACTTTTTACCGTGTTGTATGAGACATCAAAGAGTGTCGCTATCTCATGAAGAGATAACTCTTCTCGATACACCAACTGGAGTATTCCTTGAGAACGCAAAGAAAGACCTCCGAGTACTCCATCAAACAATACTCGATCCTCTAACTTCATAACCAATTCGTCTGGAAGTAATGCCTCATCCGGAATCTGATCCAGGACATTTCCCCCTTCTGGTGTTTCAAATAGGGAAAAAGGAAGGGCTTTCTTTTTTTTAAAATAATCAAGAGCGGCATTCTTGGCTATTTTGAACAACCAAGACTTTATATTTCCCGTACTATCGAGAGTCGTTCGATGTTTCCATGCTCGTAAAAAGGTTTCTTGGACTAAGTCTTCGGCAGTATCCCGGTCACGCACCAGCGTCATGAGAAAGCCGAAAACTGGCCCAAGATATTCATGGACCAGCTCATCAAAATCCGCTTCCTTTTTTGTTTCAGGAAAAAATGACATATCACTCTGAATTCCCTGGTTTTTCATGATCGAGCACTCGTACAATCGAACGCATGAGGAGAATCGAGGCCAAAAAAAGTACTGCTCCCAAAAGACGGAGCACCTTCCCAAGGATAAAGGACAACATATCCTCCGACGCCGAGAGTGCCCAGATCTCACTTCCCGCCAAGCAGATGACCGCACCCACAAAGCACTTATATGCGATATCCATCTTCTTTTCAACACGCCATACCACTCCCACCGCAAAGAGCAATACGAGAAGAAGTGTCGTAATCGTGACGGTATCAAGCACAAAAAATAAAAATTTTGCTTCCATATCTTTCCTCCTTTCTAAAAATATCCAAACCGTTTGAAATCCCGCTCATCCACGGTACCATCACCTTGAAGATACAGCCAGTATTCACGGAGATACAGAAAAAGCCAAAACAAGAGGAAGAAGAGGAGAAAAAAGCTAATCCACCCAATAAACCGCATAATTTCCGCATAGGTCACTATCACGCCGGCACCCAAATCGAGAAAAGGGAACACTCGAACAGTTACATCGGCCGTACGACTCACGTAGGTCTGTCCAAGCAAAATCTGTCCTTCCAGTGTATAAGTTCCCGGAACAAGATAGAGTGGAACGTCGAGACTTCCAGCTATCTCACCATCTGGCACAAGAGTCAGCGGCAACAGGAGAGAGCCCACTGTTTTTCCACCCGCTTCAAGTAAAGCCACCTGGAGGCGCTCTTCATTTCCTCGATACGTAGGCGCGACGTCCTTAATTCGAACGAGAAACTGCACGGCACCTCCTTGAAACGTAGTCGCATCAGCATTGGTAACCTGAAGCGAAAAATCAAGCGGGAGCTTTGAAATACTCACGGGCGTTTCCGGTATCATTTGAGTTCCACCGCCGCCACCTCCTGCAGTATCTTTCTTTTGCTTAATCACAAAACGAAGGGTTGCGGAGATCGTTCGACTCACATCGCTCGGATCAGTTGCCGTGACCGTGAAAAGATGATTCCCCGTTGAAAAACCTGTCGGTGGCTGCCACATCCAGTAGCCATTCGAATTTGCCGTTAGCGCCGCAAGAAAGTTTGGATTTGCTCCCACCGAAAGAGCGATAAGCGCATTCGGAATATTCGTTGTACCCGTAAAAATTGGCCGACGAGTGGAGGTGCTCGGAGTCCCATCATACTGACCAATCCCGCGACCATCAAACGAAACGATTTGAACCGTTGGAAGAGCCAACGAAATCACACATTGTGCTGGGGTTGTCACTGAAAGAGGCGGTGATGTCGAAAAACCTGGCCCCATTGGTCCATGAGCTGTCACCTCATAGGAATACGTCATCCCAACCGAAACCACCGCATCAGTGTACTGAGAAGCGCTGAGTCCACTCACGAGCGGCAATCCATCCCGGTCGATATCCCATGTTTCCGTATTCACATCATCCGCCCAATTGAGATCAATCGAAAGTGTCCCCGTTGAGGGATTACAGACTGCCACTCCGGTTACCACTGGCTGAACTGGTGGTCCGAGTACGGTCGCGGTAATCGTAATCGTTTCATCGGCTAACGCTCGAAATTTCTGCCGGAGATCATACGAGAAAAATCCAGGATCAAAAAGTGCCGCTGCCACGTAGGTAGAAAGAAACAGTACCGAGAGAACGAAATGTAAGCGAAAGAGCCGCCTCAAAAATTGCCTCTTCTGGTAGAGATGTCTCAGTTTCTGCATGTTCCCATTATATCAAACAAAATCCAGCCACGGGGATGATTCACGAAGACGTTGTATCCCAAAAGAGATCTCTATTTCGGCATTTTGAGCACGTTGATCACTTTCCCGTTGATGACAAAATTATCCTCAGGGGTAAGGAAAATAGGCTTATGTTTGCTCTCTCGAGACTCAGGAAGCAAGGCTATGGTTTTCCCATCAACAGAACGATAGGTTTTCACGGTTGCCAATCCATCAATCACCACCAGAACTTTATCTCCATTTCGAAATTCTTTCGTATCTGCATCCACAAGGACAAAATCGCCATTTTCAATCGTTTTCCCGTTCACGCGTGCTTTATTCATTGATGTTCCAGAGACTTGTACCGCAAATACATTCCTGGTCTTCACGATGTTTTTGGAAACCCGAAGATATCCTTCCACATACTGTTCGGCAAACATCGCGGCTGCACCAGCACTGGCTGCTCCAAAGACCGGGATCTCCACAAAACTATCTGCATTGATACCTTTGAGGAGTATACCCCGATCTTCGCTCGTCCGCTCAATATATCCCTTGGCCTCAAGCGCGTTTAAGTAGAGAAAGAAGCTCCTGAGGCTTTTGAGTCGAAGCCCGAGCTTACTACTCTCTGTTTTAATCTCGCGTACGGTCGGCATCTCCCCATGTTCGGTGAAAAATTGTTTGATGGCTTGAAGCACTATTTTCTGTTTTTGAGTAAGAATTTCCATAACTTTATTGTTTACTTAACTTACACTCTAAAGTATACAACTCTCTCAAAAGACGTCAAGCAAGCTCAAACAAAAAACCAGTCTGAGAAAGACTGGCCTTTGTTCTTTGTTGAAACCTCGATTAATTCACGATTTCATAGGTGATATTCATCGTGACCGTCGAAGTCGTCACGCCCGGCTCAAGTGCAGGAGCAACATTTGCAACGGCTTTGAGACCACTCATTTCGGCTCCTCCGCCCATACCACCGTAGGGAAGTAGGTCATTATTCGTTTCGTAGAGTGAAATAATGTTCCCGAGTCGGAATCCGCCGGCAAGAGCAATTGCCTTGGCTTTTTCCTGAGCTTTCTTGATCGCTTTTTCACGGGCATCATTCTTGGCATCCGTGTCGTCATCCAAAACAAATTTGATTTCCGAAACACTGTTTCCTCCGGCCGCCACCGCTCCCGCAAGTAAATCCCCCACCACAGCAATGTCACGCACCTTCACTTCGAGTGATTGACTCATCGTGTAGCCTACAATGGTCGCTGGCGGACAAACACCTCGCTGGCACACAGGATTATTGTATCTTGGTGTGATCGTGTAATCGCGCGTTTTGAGATCTTTTTCTTTTACACCAGTATCTTTCATAAATTGACTGACTGCTTTCATCTTTTCTGCATTCTGACTTTGAAGACTTGCAACATCAGTGTTCCCCTCGGTAATAACGCTCACTGAAAATGTCGCAACATCAGGAGTGGTTTCTACGTCCGCAGTTCCTTCGACAGAAAATGTCTTCGATGGAAAAGTTCGTTCTACTGATCGGGCATACTGAAAGACATACCCGAGAGCAGCCACAGCCAATAGAGCCAAGGCTCCCACATGCACTAGTTTTATCTGTTGATCAGACATAGTTGGAGTGACAAAAATTACCCATCTAGTATACCGCGTCTCGCCCTGAAAAGAAAAAAGGTCCGGGAATCCCAGACCTTCAAGATGTGCGAGAAATATTACGGGTGGTGTATTGGTTATTAAGGCTTTTGGGCACGCACCCAGACGACGTGTGTTTGTTCGATTGCTCCAGAAGTTTTGTGGACACGCCACACAACACTCTGGCGCAGAAACTCGAGGTGAGACCGCTCAAGTGCCGCGACAATTTCTGTACGCTCATACCGAGAGCGCGCCGGGTGTGAATCCTGAGAAGCGGGCACCACAATGTCGATAATACCCCCTGGATTGAGACGGAACGCCAAAAAAAATAGGAGTACCTCCAGTACATAGTCGTGATTGAGATGTTGCAGTGTATTGTAGGCCAGCACAACATCGTACTGTTCAATGGGAAGCCACGTTTCGAGATCGACGTTCGGGTAACACACGGTATTCAAATCGGTCATCGTTGAGGGTCGCTCAGCATACCTCCCAAGGATGGTCACTTCGTGCCCAAGCAGAAGAGCCGGCAATACAAGAGATGCTGCGGACTCATCGTATCCAAAACTGAGAACCTTCTGTGGCGCAGAGCGACCATCAAGAAGATCCTGTGGACGAACCTCGTTTTGAAAAAACTCCCATGTCATGACAAAGCCCTCCCCAAAGAAAAACTTGTTAATGTAGGAAGTTTATTCTACTCGTGTTTTGAGAGCGAGTCAATCCAATCAATTGAAGAAAAAATTCTGTTCAAAGGAGCCATGATGGTTATGGCATGGTAACGAGCGTGCCAATACCCATTGAGGTAAGCATTGCTTCCTGCTTTTCCATTCCTCCGTGTTTCCCTACAAACTGAGACGTTGCATCCTTCCCACACATTCCAAGAATTTTATCTGCGCCACCAGGATGTTTGTCAATAGCACCCGTAACATCAAACACTTGCCCGCGCACAATTGTCCAGCAACTTGAGCGGTCAGTATGCTTGGCGACGTCTGCTACCGTATATTGCCCTATAGGTTTTGACGGAGCTTCTGGAGCAGGCAGCGTCACGGGCGCCATATTTGCCTGTGACGTAGCAACTGGCGGCATTTCTTTCTCTGGAAGAGTTGGAGCCTCTGGGCTTCCATTCCACCAAATAAACCCAATCACTCCCACAGCAACTACCCCAAGGAGTACAAGCAACTTCATACACAAGAATTTTAATAATAAACGTGCTTCAATAGTATAGACGATTTCTAGTCACTTTTCTATACCATGTCAAGAACACAAGAATTAAAAACCAGCCCGTCGTGGGCTGGCTATCGATGGTCTCGTGGCGAGGGGTCGGCACGCCGACGGCGAACGATCTGGTAATTTACCGACCCGGGATGACCATACGCTCTCGAGATCATTTCTATTGCGTATCCGCTAAGTCATCCCATCCCCCTCCACGAAACCATCTTTGAAGTGTTGTATTCTTTATTATAATCTTCTTTTTTCTCTCTGCAAGTGCTCATTCACCACTCCAGACTATTCTCAATAAAAATGAAACCGGTCGAAGCCACTTGGGGCCACGACCGGCAAATCGAAACAGATGAAAAAATGCTACTGATCCCGCTCTTCAAGATCGTATTGCTGCTCCATATACAGGAACGGGTTCTTCCGCGCCAAGATGTTAAGCGCGGC
>CAZABS010000020.1:11989-17303 GCA_964483635.1 uncultured Bdellovibrionales bacterium | reverse complement strand
AGAAGAGGAGAGAGAAGAGGGGTTTCATGAAAGGTTTGGTTTTGAGGGTAGTATAGACTTTTTTGGCATCCAGGGGAAGAAAGCGCTGGTTGTTCGTTTATATTCTTCCCATTCCGGATTCCCCTGCCACTTTGCCTCAAGCATCGGAATCCCCGATACCTTGAGAAGGAGCCAGGTGATAAGGATTGGACTGATAATCGCAAACGGACCCAAGGGAAGATCAACCACGAGAAGCCATATTCCCCACCACATACTAGCTTCACCAAAATAATTTGGATGGCGCGTATATTTCCAGAGGCCACGCATCATGATTTTCCCTTTATTATTTGGATCTTTGAGAAATGTATCGAGTTGTGCATCGCCAACCACTTCGAAGAAAAACCCCACTCCCCAGAGAACGCATCCGAGAATGTTCACAAAATGCAAGGAGAGAGGTATCGCTTGAGAGAACGCGATCAGGATTGGAGCAAGTACCAAGAGTATAATACTCGCCTGAAGCAGATAGATCTGAATCAAGCTGCGAAAAAAGAAGTAGAGCATCGATCGCTTGATCCAAGACTCGCGCCATGCTCGATAACGAAAATCTTCAGGTTTCTTATAATTTTTGTTACGAATGCGCACAGCGAGTCGAATTCCCCATAAGCTCACCATCCAGAGGAGAAGGCTGTGCCGAAGGAGCGGGTTTTCCCACCGAGAAAAAAGGAGTACTGTTACCAATACGAATCCTATCCCATAGGCAGTATCAACAAGAGAATTATCTTGTTTCCACAACGCGACACAAAAAACTACCAGCATATACCCACTGAGGATAAGACTCGCAAACATGATTACTGAACTCAGTTGATCCCACATACAGCAAAATTTATATTTTACGAATACGCATCCCAAGGCGATTAGTCATTTCTGGTAAACGCTCTCGACGAGTCAGTGTAAATTGGTAGACGCCAAACAGGAGAAGTACGGTTGTATTGAACATCTTGTAATGAACCCACACTTCTGGTTCAACCGCATGACGCACAACCTCATTCAGCACGGCCGATAGCAGAAAAAAGTACGCCCATCGAAGAGCAAGGATTCGCCATCCCCGGTCACTCAGGGCAAAGAGATTCTGGAAAAATAGCTGCATGAGATTTCGCTTCTGGTAGAGCGTGAAAAAAAGTGTTCCTGAAAAAATGCCATCGTAAAGTGTATCTTTTACGATGAGAAATTGAGGGTCACGAAAAAAGAGCGTCGCTCCACCAAAAAAGAAAACGAAACTCGCACTAAAAAGTGGGAAAAGCGCTAACTGTTTTCGACCCTTGAATTCAGTCATCACCGCAAAAAGCGTTGCTACCATCAAGAGAGCCGTCGCGACAAAAAAATTCTTTCCAGTGAGTTCAAATACAACAAAAAAAAGAGTGATAGGTCCAAATTGTATGAGCCAATCTAAAAGCATACATGAGAAAGGATCAAATTCCCTACGAGAAAAAACTTGCCACCTGTCGTATTAGTACGAGCCCAGCAAGCGTTACGATGATACCGAGAACGGCAAACTTGACGATTTTCTTTCCCGTATCCGCTCGATCCGTCTCACCTCCGGCCGTGATATAGAGGAACGCTCCGATGATGAGCATAATGAGTGCTACGACTCCAACCAGAGCGAGGAGGAACGAGAGGATATTTCCGAGGAGAGCAGTCAGTGTCAACGACGTGCCAAAACCGATATTCGTCGGTGTCCAGCCCATAATGACTCCGATTTCTCGGAGGAACATTGGCGCCGCAATCGCGAGCGCGAGACCAAGGACGGCTGCCAGAATCGCTTTTTTCGCCCAGGTAATGCGGCTCTCATCACCGGCTGAGGTGAGATAAATAAGTGCCCCGATAATAATAAAGACAACTGCCAGTACCACTACCGTTGTCTGCATTCCAGTCAACAATGAAACTGTCAACGCATTTAAATCTGCTGAGGTGAGTGGGTTTTCGTAGGGCATAGTTCAAGTCAATAATGTACTCCTATTATAAACCATATTGGCGCAATCCACAGCTTGTCTCGCCTCGTTGAATTGCTATGCTAGAGACATGACACATTTTGATTTTCCCAAAAAATACTTGGCTTTCCTCGGTTGGATGTCTCTCCTTCTTTCCGTGGGGTTTTTCGGCTGGACAACCTACAACCAAACTCACGAAAATCCGCCGTTTGTTCCTGGGAATGATCAGATTTCTTTCGAAACAACACTTCCCCAAATTCCCGAACGAGAATGCTCCATCGAACAATATGGGGCTCTTGGTGATGGAGTGACCCTCAATACTCGGGCTATCCAGAAAGCCATTGAGTCCTGCGCTCAACAAGGCGGCGGCACCGTCCGTATCCCGGAGGGTATTTGGCTCACTGGCCCCATTCATCTCAGAAGTTACATCGCGCTTGCCCTCGATGAAAATGCTGAACTCCGCTTTAGTCAAAATTTCAGCGATTACCTTCCTGTTGTCTTTTCCCGCTATGAAGGAATGGAGCTTTTCAATTATTCCCCGCTGATATATGCCAAAGATTGTTCCAATATAGCCATCACGGGACAAGGCACGCTCAATGGTCAGGGATCAGCCTGGTGGGATTGGAAGATCGAACAGCAGTTTGGAACTGAAAAACTCTATCGCATGGCCGATGAAAACGTCCCCGTTGAACAACGTATTTTTGGAACGACCAAAGATGCGCTCCGTCCCTCGTTTATTCAATTCGTCAATTGTTCGCATATACTCCTCGAAGGTTTTACCATCAAAAATGGCCCCATGTGGACCATCCATCCCATCTATTCGTCTCAAATCCTCATGCATGACATCAGGGTTGACACTCTGGGAGTCAACAATGATGGAATAGTGATAGACTCTTCATCCAATATCATCATCGATCACGCTTCACTTGATACCGAAGATGATGCGATTGTCATCAAGTCTGGGCTCGATCGAGATGGATGGAGAGTGAATCGTCCATCGGAGCACATCATCATTCGCAATTGTCGAGTCGGACGTGGCAATGGCGGAGTGGTCATTGGCAGTGAGATGTCAGGTGATGTTCGAGATGTTTCCGTTTCTGACTGTGTGTTTGATGGAACGAAGCGAGGTATCCGGATTAAATCCGCTCGGGGTCGTGGAGGCATTGTCGAAAAAATAACGGTTGAAAATATTACCATGCATCATATAGAGTCTGAAGCTATTCTTTTTGATATGGAGTACGCCTCAAAAAACAGTATTCTCCCTTCTACGGATACTCTCCCAATTTTTCGCAACATCACCCTCCGCAATATCCAATGCACCGACGCCAATACCGCCATTGCCATGAGGGGTCTCCAAGAAAGCCCTCTCCGAGGCGTCGTTTTTGAAAACATTCATATGAAGGCGCGCAATGGAATCGAGGCTTCTTTTCTTCAAGATTCTCGTTTTGAACGTATCACCATCGAAGCAAAAGATCGTCCATTCATCCTCTTCGAGCAATCCAAGGGCGTCCTCTTTGAAGGTATCACAAAATCAGGAAAGAAATTTACCTTTTAACCCCCTATTTCTTTCGCTTGGCCTTGACTCGATCAGTTTCCTTGAGGAATTGCTTCCGAAGACGTACACAGTGTGGAGTTACTTCGAGATATTCATCATCACGCATGATTTCGAGTCCACGCTCAATATTGAGCTCCCAGGGAGGAGTAAGCTTGATCGCTTCATCCGCTCCTGAAGAACGCATGTTACTCATAGCCTTTCCCTTGATCGGATTCACGGCCATATCTTCGCCCTTCGCAGCATTTCCGATCACCATCCCTTCGTAAACTTCGGCTGCATGACCAATATAGAGTGTCCCGCGAGTCTGGAGATTATCAAGTGAGAACGCAGCCGCCTTCCCTGTTTCCATTGAAATCATTGAACCAACTTCTTTGTGATCAATCTCTCCGACATAAGGACGGAAACCAATAACCCGCGTATAAAGAGTTCCTTCTCCTCGAGTGTCTACCATAAATTCTCCACGATAACCGAGAAGACCACGAGTCGGAATTTCAAAAATGAGCCGCTGGTACCCGCCAGAACCCTCACGCATATCCATCATGATTCCCTTGCGCTTGCCCATTTTTTCAATTACGGCTCCCGTTACCTCCATCGGGCACTCTACGGTAACTTCTTCAAACGGCTCCGATTTCACTCCGTCAATATCTTTCACAATCACTTGTGGTTGAGAAACCTGAACTTCATATCCTTCGCGACGCATATTTTCCAGAAGAATAGAGATGTGGAGTTCACCTCGGCCATATACCTTATAGTGATCGTCTGAAAAATCAATCCGAAGACCCACATTGATTTCAAGTTCCTTCTCGAGACGCTCACGGAGCTGTTTGTTCGTCACAAACTTCCCTTCACGACCAGCAAAAGGCGAATCATTCACCATAAAGTTGAGCGAGATCGTCGGTTCATCAATCGCAATCGCTGGGAGAAGCCCGGCTTTATCATCGGTCGTCAGAGTATCTCCAATCTCGACATTCGGAAGCCCAGCAATCATTACAATATCTCCAGCTTCCACTTCGGGGGTTTCTACCCGCTCCAATCCCTTAAACGTAAAAAGTTTCACGATACGGCCGCTCTCGGATTTTCCATGAACGTTTTTCATGAGCACGCTATCATTTACCGCAAGTTTCCCCTCATAAACGCGCGCGATAGCAAGCCGCCCGACGAAATTATCATACCCGAGATTAAATGGCTGTGCCCGAAGCGGCAAATCCGTACGATGTCCGGCCGGCTCAACGCGCTCCAAAATGGTATCCAAGAGTGGTGAAAGATCGGTACTGGTTTCATCAAGACTTCGCTTGGCAACACCTTCGCGCGCAATCGCATACACCACAGGAAAATCAAGTTGTTCATCATTCGCCCCGAGATCGAGAAACAGTTCGTAGACCATCTCAACGACATCCTCCGGACGGGCAGCTGGCTTATCAATTTTATTGATGACCACAATGGGTCGGAGTCCGAGTTCAAGCGATTTCTTCAAAACAAAGCGAGTCTGTGGCATCGGTCCTTCCTGAGCATCTACCACCAGCACCACGTCATCAATGGAACGGAGCACTCGTTCTACTTCCGATCCGAAATCAGCGTGTCCCGGAGTATCAACGATGTTAATCTTGGTATTTTTCCAGGGAAGCGAAGCGTTTTTGGCATAAATAGTAATTCCACGTTCTCGCTCAAGGGCATTACTATCCATAGTCACACCCTCAGCCGTAACCGCCCCGGTTTGGCGCATCAAAGCATCCGTCAAGGTAGTCTTGCCGTGATCGACGTGCGCAATAATGGCTATATTTCGTGTTTCCAT
>CAZABS010000020.1:2957-11889 GCA_964483635.1 uncultured Bdellovibrionales bacterium | reverse complement strand
ACCGGACTCGATCCTTCTCCGCCAGGCTTGGTTGGCGCCGTAGCAATAGCATCTACAACTTCAAGTCCACTCGTCACTTGACCAAAAATCGTATAGTTTTTTGGAAGGGCATAATCCGCATGCATGATGAAGAACTGGCTCCCATTGGTATTCGGTCCTGCATTGGCCATCGCTACCGTTCCCCGTTTGTACTCGCTGGTAACTTTTTCATCCGCAAACTGATACCCAGGGCCTCCTCGTCCGGTTCCTTCCGGGTCACCCCCCTGAATCATGAATCCTGAGATCGTGCGATGAAATATCGTCCCTTCATAAAAATGATCTTTGGCCAAAAAGACAAAGTTGTTCACTGTGATCGGAGCGATGGCTGGGTCGAGAGCAATCACGATGTCGCCCTTATCTGTCGAAAGAGTAGCCGTGTACTTCTTCGAAACATCAATCGTCATGGCTGGAGCAGTTGTATAGCGTTTGGTGGTCATAGGTGTTGATTGAGGAGTAAGTTGTGGAGAGGTAGGAGGAGTAGGAGTTGGTGTTTTCATTTCTTGCTTTGGAGTACTCGTAGTCTCTGAACTCAGCTTGTCGAGTGAAAGCTCATTGGCTTTCTTCTTTTCGGCTGCTGGAGCGTTCTCAAACGAACACCCCGCAAGGGACAGTACACCGAGTCCAAGAAGAAAAATGAGTGTATATCGCATAGTGTTCACCAGTATACCCAAAGCGAGAAAAGTTATCAAGCGGCTCTTTTTTCTCTTAGCCAAGTCGCGTGAGCTTCAGTCGAAGTGAATTCGAAACAACTGACACACTCGAGGCAGCCATAGCGAAACCAGCAAAAACTGGGGAAAGAAGCCACCCAGTAAACGGATAGAATGCTCCGGCGGCGAGTGGTATCCCGATCACATTATAGACAAAGGCAAAAAAGAGATTTTGTTTGATGGTTCGCATCGTCGCTCGTGAAAGGAGTATCGCTTCTTCAATTTTTTTGATATCACCCTGAAGGAGCGTTACATCCGCTGTTTCAATTGCAACATCCGTCCCGGTGCTCATCGCAAGACTGACATCAGCTTGAGCGAGAGCCGGAGCATCGTTGACGCCATCCCCTGCCATGGCTACCTTTCGACCAGATTTCTGAAGCGACTCAACGAGGAGTTTTTTGGCCTCCGGTAATACTCCGGCCTCAATTCGAGGAATCCCAACTTGACTCCCGATCATCCGCGCCGTATCCGGATCATCTCCCGTTGCCATAATCACTTCGATGCCGAGTTTTTGGAGGCGAGCAATAGTTTGTTTAGCATCGACCTTTAATTCATCGCCCACTCCAGCAACGGCCAAGAGCTTTTCTTCATCCATAAGAAATAGTGGGGTAACACCCGATTGAGTAAATCGCTCTTTGTCTTCTGTATTCACCGTAATCTGCCGTTCCTCTGTCAACAGTGCATTCCCAACCCAGTAGTGTTTTCCTTCAATCTCCCCGGTAATCCCCTTTCCCGGTATCGCCTCAAAACTGGTTACCGGAACTACCTCTATTTTTTTCTCCCTCGCCGCTTGACGAAGCGCATGTGCTATCGGATGTTCAGAAAATTGTTCGAGTGAAGCCAGGAGCGATATCAGTTTTCCTTCATCATAATCTGCTGATTGAGACTGAGTACCAATCAGGGTTGGTTTTCCTCGAGTAAGCGTCCCGGTTTTATCAATCACCAAAGTATCTATTCGGTAGAGCTTTTCGAGTACACTCGCATTCTTGATAAGGATGCCTCGCTCGGCACCCTTCCCCACCCCGACGATAATGGCCGTGGGTGTTGCGAGTCCCAATGCACAGGGACAAGCAATGACGAGGATACCCACAAATGAGGTGAAGCCAAATGTCAGCGCTTCGGAAAATGGGAGATACATCCCACCGACCAATATCCAGGCAAGGAGAGTGACAACGGCTATCACCAGAACGGTCGGCACAAAGATTGCCGAAATTTGATCAGCCAGTTTTTGAATCGGAGCCTTGCTGCCTTGTGCCTCTTCCACCATTTTGACAATATGAGCGAGAAGGGTAGCTTCTCCCACGGCTGTCGCCTTGAAAAGAAATGTCCCCGACTGATTGACAGTGCCCCCTGTCACTTTGTCCCCGGCACGTTTCCCGACTGGCATTGGTTCTCCAGTAAGCATGGATTCATCCACTTTGGATTCACCCTCGAGAACTACTCCGTCGACCGGAATTTTCTCGCCTGGCTTCACACGAACGACATCTCCTGTGACTACTTGATCGAGCGCCACTTCCACTTCGTGACCATCGCGAACCACAAGGGCGGTCTTTGCTTGAAGCGTGAGGAGTTTTTGAATAGCGGCTCCGGTTTTTTCCTTGGCCTGTGCCTCAAGATATTTTCCGAGTGTCACAAAGCCAATGACCACAATGACTACATCAAAATATGTATCTTTTGGAACTCGCATCCAAACCTGAACTTCTGGCACAAGCGTCATGACCGTGCTGTAGAGATACGCCACACTCGTTCCAATACCAATGAGCGTATCCATATTGGCTGCACCATAGCGGACAAAACGAACGACTCCCAAGAGAAAAGGCTGCCCAACCCAAAAGAGGATCACGCTTGCGAGCACAAAAGAGAGCAGATTCAAAAGATCCATTGGAAGCGGAAGATTTGGGATGTTCGAAAACACTCGTGCGGCAATCTCCCACATCATAATGACAAACGATGCACCGGCAATTGGCACCCCAAACTGCACCTTGGCTCGCTGAGACAGGGTTTCTGCGTCCGCTGGTTTCGCCGATGTTCGTCGATCAGATTTCTCATCTTCTGTTTGCGAGAGGAGTTTATACCCGAGTTTCCCGAGCTCCTGATTCATCGCCTCAAGCGTGGTGATGGCCGGATCAAACTGCACAGAAGCCTTCTCCGTAGCTACATTTACCTCAATCGTTTCAACACCGGAAATTTTTTTGAGAGTGCGTGTAATAATGGCGGAGCAACTCGCACAGTGCATCCCTCGCACCTCATAGGTATCTTGTATCATAGAAATTATTTGACGCTATACCAGTTAGCCCGCCATTCCCGCAACACGCTCGCACTTCCTGTGAGAAACGCTTCAACCGCATCTGCATTGTCGAGCACTTCTCCTCGACTCGATTTTCGGCGTACATCCTGAGTCATCACAATTCCTGCTTCATGATGGGCGATGAGCGCATTGAGGAAACGGAGATCAAACGTCTCATCCACGCTCCCGAAATGTGCCACCACAGGATCACGAACCGGGCGAATATCTCCATACCAGGATTTTTTCCAGGCAAAAAGCTCAGCGATTAAAACCGGCTCGTTTTTTTGAATGTCCTTTGCAAGATCAATTATTTCTTTTCGCTCACTTTTTTCGGCTTGCTCCGCGAGGAGAATGGCTCCACGATGGTGAGCAATCATAGCATTGATATAGCGAAGATCTAAACTCCGATCAGCCCTTCCGAGATCCATACCGGTTTTGTCATACATCGAAAGCTGATACTCGGGAGTAAGCGCATAGCCAACCCCCAAGCCGATTATTCCTCCAATAACAACAAGAGCGACTGCCAAGGCAAGAGATATTTTCGACATATGTGAAAGAAAAATAATTAGCGTACTTCAAACGATCCCCGAAACATACCCATACTGCAACTGAATGGCAGCTTGCCAGACCTCTCCGGAACAAAGTCAATAATATTTTCTCCTGGTTGGAGCTGCTTTTTGATATCAAATTCTGGAATCACAAAGGATGCGGCACACGTATAGGTATCTGTCGACGTAATTATGAGTCGCGCGGGCACTCCGACTTTAAGCTCGGGAAGTTCACTCGGATGATACCCCCGACTATCCTGAGTAATCCGGATAACCTGCACCCCGTTTTCAATCGGTGCATATTCAGTTCCCGCTCTTTGTTCAGTCGTCTCACTCTTCTGAGCGATAGTCGTGTCAATTCCGAAAAGCTGTAGGCCCGAGGTGATATTCCACCACCCAAAGCCAACCAGGAGCACCGCTATGAACGCTGTGAGGAACTCACGTGCGAAACCCCTCGTTACTGATCCGAGACCACCGAGGAGAACCAACCCTGGTACCGTCCCGAGAGCGAAGAGCGGCATCGCAAAGAAACCAAAGACTGCTGACCCACTCGCTACCACAGCGAGTTGAACCGCTTGGGTAAATCCACAGGGAGCAAAAAAAGTGAGAGCACCGAGAAGGAGCGCGCCCCGGTGAGAATAACGTTTGTCTTCTCCTTGGCTAATACCGAAGAAGCGTGCCAGTCCTTTCGGGAGTGTTATCCCCCAACGGGAAAGTCTCGGAAAAAGTTCAGTGAGTTGAAAACCCAGAAGGAACATTACTCCGCCAGCCAGGAGCGTAATAAACGCGGTAAAACCAATTGATACTGAAAGTTTCTCTCCGATGAGTCCGAGCAGACCGCCGAGAACGGCAAAGCCACCAATCCGCCCAAGGTGGAACCAGAGATGAGGAATGAGCTTTTCACGAACCGAAAGTTCCGGGTGAAGTGTACTGTAGCGAGTGGCAACACCAAGGACGAGTCCACCCACCAGGGCTGCACAGGTCGATACCCCAGCTACCAGTCCGACCAAAAAAATAAGCGAGAGATTGGCTGATGAGACTGATTGCCCCAATGACCAACCCGCGAAGCCTGTTTCACGAAGAATAATAAAGAGGAGAAAAGCAACCGTAAGTGCGAAAAGAATCATGCCAAAGCGCTTTACATCCTGGGTAATCCAAGGTGCTTGGCGTGTCGGATCTGTCACACTCAATTTATACCCTGCCTTTTCGAGCACTTGAATAATCGCACGGTCTTCAGGAAGCGCACCCTCCCCTGATAAGAGCGCTGTTCCTTTTTGAAAATTTGCATCCACACGTTTGACACCAGAAAGTTTTCCGAGATCTTCCTCAAGAAGAATTTCACACGACCGACAATGCATTCCTTCGATAAATATTTTTTTCTGTGGCATAGAGGAATATTATTTTTGTGAGAGATTCGTCACCAGAAGCATCTCATCAATCATGGATTGTTTTTTCTTTTCACTCCCGCTTTCCATCGCGTTTCGAAAACAGGAATGGAGGTGTCCCTCCATCAGCTGGAGATGTGCCGAGCGGAGGAGTCCCATCACCGCCAGATTCTGCTGCATGATATCAATGCAGTATGCGTCCTCATCGAGCATCGTCTCGATTTTCTTGAGGAGGCTCGCTGCCTTGCGGTACCCGACCCGCACCTTTGCATGTTGTTCAGTATGCTGATGATGTTGCATAGAAAAAAAGAGAGGGATTACCTCTCCATGGTATACCTCCCCCCCAGGTATGTCAATCTCGTCAGAAAAACTCATAATGCTCGCCATTCTAGAAATTTCGGCGAACCGGTGAAGTCACAGTTAAAAAACTTCTGTGCTTCTTTTTTTCTCGCCGGATCAATACGTATAAAAAGAGGCCGCGAGCGGCGAGGCGCTACGCGGCCCAGACTGGACTTTTTTACAAGAGCCCCATGACTCCGAAAAGTGAGAGAGTCATCACGGGAGTGAGCGCCAGGAGGAAGGCCATCCCGGTTTCTTCACTCTGGGTTTGCGACTCTTGATGAGCCGCACACGTCTTGCACTCTGGTGAAGGAGTCCCTTCAACCTGAGGCGTTGTTTCAACAATATCCATATGGTTTTGTTTTTATTTTTTTATTAATGTTCGACCATCGAGCACGAGGCTCGACCATCTATCCCCTACCGACGAGTCGGTGACGGAAGAGAGGCTCAAGTCCCAGAAACCCGAGAGAAAAAGAAAAACGGCGTGACCCTGGTCACCCGCTTCTTTACTGCTCTATATCTAGTATACTCCTTTTTTTGGCGAAAGTCAAGTCCAGAAAAATGCTCTCGCCTCTTTATTCTTCTGAAATTAAATCCTGTTGTTCGGCTGATACCAAGAGCCGTTTCAAGGTCGTCCCCGGTGGCCAGCAAGTCATGAGGGTGAGGACTTTCCCCTCTTTGGGTTCGATGAGATATTCGAGTGCGTCCCCCGAGACAATTTTTTTCTCAGTCACTCGATACCTATACACTTGTCCATGGTACCAAAGCGTCAGTTCATCTCCTACTTCCAATTTATTCATGAGTGAGAACACTGCATTGAACCGAAGGGCTTCGAAAAAATCTGCACCAGAATGAGCAAAGAGAAATATATTTCCATCTTCTCCTGGATGACTCGACCCCTTGGCGTGAGCGACGCCCCGAGTAAGGGCTTGCTGATATACCTGTGAGTCTGTCCAATCAACATCAGCCACCACCGGCACATTCACATCAATTTTTGGAATGACCATTCCAAACTCTGTATCAACGACTTCGCCCAGAGACGAACTATTCTTTTCTTGATTCATTTCACCCGAAACGTTTCGCTCGAAACTTTTTTGTTGATACCGCAGCTGTTCATGAAGAATCGGCGCAAAGGTTCCCAGCACGATAAAACCCGCTCCAGCAATGAATATCCATCCGAGCCAATACCCTCCTTTGTGAAGCGTGAAGAAATTACGCACGTGAGTAATATTTTTGATACACTCGATAACCGGCATACGAAAGCACAAAAAGGAAGATCAGTGCTCCAATATTTTTTCCGGTTGAGGTAGTCTTTGACGCTCCATCAGGAGCATTGGTTTCAGTCGTTGCTGCTCCAAGGACATCCCCTTCTGAAGAATCACCATCAACCGCTCCGGCAACGGTTACAGCATCATTCGTACCAGCTTCCGTTGTGAGAGCAATAGCTCCACTCGGTGCTGGGGCAGCAATTTTCTTGGTCACGGTTTTCGTTTTCACACGATGTTCGTGATCAAGAATCGTTTCGGTATCTCCGACAAAATCTGATCCATATCCCTGTGCATCCACAGCACGCAAAGCGTAGAAATACTCTGCACCACAATCGGAAACAGTAAGAGAGATTGTTCCGTTGGTAGCACTTCCCAAAGCGAGTTCACTCACCTTCGTTCCAGCATCCGCACGAAATGAAGAATTGGTTGAACGATAGAGTTCGACTTTAACCGTCTTCCCTTCATCATTTCCCGTTGTGAATCCGATGTTCACCTGACAGTCATCTCCATCCGTGCGGCTATAATTGGTCGGGGTCTCTGGACCCGAGAGGGCAAACGTCACCGCGACGCTCTCACTCGAAGCCGAGTCACTACCGGCACTTGCATGCACCCGGAAATGATAGGTCCCGTTAGTTGTGAGGACACCCTTATCGACATGGCAATTTCCGGCATTTCCACCAGCGGCGAGCGTTTGCGTTTCAAAGGTTGAAAAACCACTTTCACTTGGTCCTTGTTTTTCGCACACGAGTGAAATCGTTCGGCCTTCGAGATCAAGCAGGGCAAACCCAATCTGGAAATCTGAGTTCGTCACAGCCGCTTTGGGTGTTTCGATACGCACCGCCAGTGATGAAGAAGCCGCTTTCGCTGTCTCCCCTCCAAACATACCAGCTGAGACAAGCACTAGTCCCACAACGATTTTTCGGAGAGATTTTTTGAGTGAACGGAGGAGTCTCCTGGTACTCTCCTTGCTCAACAGGAGGAAAATCAGTCCCACCAGCATCAGTCCAAAAGCCGCGATCATCCAACCTGTATCTGCGCCCGTAAGCGGCAAGGTGGCTGCACCGAGAACACGCTTCACTTTCTGAACCGTCTTGGTATCAACATCTCGATCAACAATGGTTGGAAGGGTTACTTCCGCCACGACCGGAACGATTACATTGACCGCAGTTCCAACAAAGGGAGTCTCGGCTTCAGCATTTGCAAAAACCACCGCACCCGATTCAGAGATACCGCGGGCATAGGCAAGGTCGCGATACCGACCCGCATCCTGATTGTTTTCGATCGTGGCAGTATAGGCCAGGGTTTTACTCTCACCAGCGCCGAGATCACCCACGTTCCACACACCGGGCGAAGCATACTCGTGGATAAATGAAGCCCCGGTTGCTGAACCGCTTTGATAGACGAATCCAGCTGGCGGGAGATCAGTCAACTCAATATGGTTCACCGGAGCATCAAGAGCGGTAACTTTGAGGGTGTAGCGCACCGTATTCCCGGGGAGCTCATCACCGACGCTATCATTTGATTTTTCGAGGAGCAGCCGCGGGGTTCCTTCTTCCTTTTTCACAGCAACATTCCAGGCGACACAATAATAGGTCTCTCCACCCTCCGGGTATTCAACGAGATCCCAGTTATCGTAATTTTCGACATCATCGCTGCAATATATCTCGGCACTCACATCATTTGAATTATCCCGAGCCTCATCAAAAGTAAATGGGATGTACTCATGAGTCCACACTTCTCGAAAACTAATCTTCTCAGCATCGGTTCGCCCAGCAATGGGAACCGTAATGCTTCCAGTAAATGTCTTCCAATTTCCCCCGGCTTCACCCTGATGGTCGCCAGGATTCCCCTGTCCATCGAGATAGTTCCATTCGAAATTCCAAGGATGGACAATCTGACAGCTCTCATGACCCGAAACCCAATCAGTCGCGGTATGAGAAGTCATCGCGGGCCCGCCGTGACCATAATTCGGAAGATCCTGTTCGTCCTCACAAACTACCTTGGTAGCAAAAACGGTAATCGGACGAGTATTTTCTGGATACAGAGCACCTTCTGCTTCGCTCCCTTGCGGAGTTCCTTCGGTCACGGATTCTTCTTCCGAAGCGAACACCGTCAGCACCGTAGACTCAATCCCCATCACCCCAACGAGGATAAAAACAACAAGCCAAACCGTTCGTCCAAAGCAACGCGTTATCCAGGCCATACGAAATATATCGATTACCCTATGAAAAATTGACCCGTCAATCTAGCGTTTTTCCGCTTATTTGTCAAGAAAAAAGGAGCCTCAGTCGAGACTCCTCCTCTCCTCAAAAAAGTGCTCTCATCCCGGAGCAAGTATCTGCCGTAATCCCCGTTTTCG
>CAZABS010000020.1:1497-2857 GCA_964483635.1 uncultured Bdellovibrionales bacterium | reverse complement strand
TTCAAGGGTTTTGGAAGAGGTCTCCGATTTCTGATCAGATGATCCTTCTTTTTTGGCAATGGCTTGTATCGGAGAAGCAAACACCACCGTCACCACCAGAGAAGTCGCTGCGTTGATTTTTCCCTCAGCGATGGCTATCCCAATCTCCTCGAATTTTGAACTCAGGATATTAGCACGGTGAGTTTCGCTTTTCATCCACGCCGTATGTTGTTCCTCCGCCGAGTAGTAATTGATAGCGAGATTCTCCCCGGCACTTCGGTAGCGATACCCGCTTCTCTTGATCCAATACCAGGGGCTCTTCCCCGTCGGTGAGGTATGGGCAAAATAATCTCCCTTGAGCATATCGCTCGCCTTGGCATCCGCGGCCTGCGTGAGTGTGGCATTCAGGGAAAGAACAGGAAGGCCCGCCTCTACTCGGCTCTCATTCATCAATGCGAGGACGTTTTCAGGAGTAATGCTCTTGGCCTGTACCGGAAGCGTCTCAAATACCAGAAAAATCCACGCTATCACGAAGAGTGGAATAAAGTACCGGACTTTTTGAGACAATGTTTGTTTTGAGAAAACCATAGCGGAGAAGAAGAAAAAAAAACAAAAAAACGGGGGTCACCCGTTCGCTGCAAAACTCTCTATATATATGTATGCGTTCCTCACTGATTTTGTGGCTTCTTCAAGCCACGTTAAGACCATTATAGCATTTTTTTACCCTCTTGTCCATTGTGCCGGACGAAAAAACCGGAAAAAAGAAGACGGATCAAGCATAGTTGCTGCTGATCCGCCGAGTGACTTTCCGAACATTGACTCATCTTCTCGAGCCCATCATATCAGGTTCGGATATCGTCGTAAGAATTCTGACTGCAAAACCACCTCCACCCGCTGATTTCGATGAGTAAACCCGATGAGAGGCTCGAGAGCACCCGTGGGCCATGTGACCGAAATCACAAAGACCTTCTCACGATCAGTATTCATGTAAACCGCCTGAACCACCACCATATGAGGGAGGGTGATACTCCCCGGAGAGGTCTCGAAAGTATGCAGCGAATACCACGCCGTACGCCTGCGGGAAACAGCACGCGATACCCGACGCGTGAGATGCCTCACGGATCCATGAGATGAGCGCATTCCATGCCTCCATCACGCCGATACCAACTCATACTGTCTTTGAAAATCCGCAAGCGGGCGCCGATGAAGTGGCAGATCGTCTGCCTCCCCTTCGAGCCGGTACAAAACGTATTGATGCTCGCCGAAGACCTCGATTCGCACGACCGTACAGCCTGGTCCACGATTGAGGGCACTCCACGTCTGCCTCGCCGACACGTCACTGCCACCGCAAAGTACTTGTCCCATTGCAAAGCTCCTCATT
>CAZABS010000020.1:0-1397 GCA_964483635.1 uncultured Bdellovibrionales bacterium | reverse complement strand
TTGGGATGTCACCATCACGTGTACGGTTTTCACAGAATGCAACGGCCCAAAGAATGCGCTCTGTACGAGCGCTGGCTGCACTTTCAACAACGAGTGCCAAGCAAAATAATCGGAGAAAAAAAGAAGAGGGCGCGACCGCTGTGCTGGCCTGCCCTCAAAATCCTTACCTGAGTCGTGCGATGATGTGTCATCGTACTTTCCCCCGTTTCTATCCTGTGATCAAACCGATTCGTTCGCTTTTGTCCGCTCACTGAACCTTACTGCCAAGGCGTACGACTACTTGTTGTTGCGACCGTTGTCGTAGCCCTTGTCGTAGCTCGCCTTATCTTCCTTCGTCTGACTCACATCGAAGAAAAGCTCGGCGATGGCCGTTGAAACGACGCCGCTCGGAGGATTGTAAACCCCATCCGATCCACCGCGCTGCCCATCGTTGTGATGGTCCTGCAAGGTCTTGTCTCCCATGCTGCTTCCTTTTGCGCGTTGCGCTCGAGGTACTACCCGTCTCAGTTTCCTCTTTAGAGCAAGAACCCCAAAGATCGAGACTCTTCAATATAATCAAAAAGGAATCTCTCGTCAATTCTCATAGGATATGGGCTTCGACGAGGGCAAGCTGCTCGGGGGTGTTGATCCCGAGGCCTTCGATTGGATCTTCGATCGAGAGTGTGCCAATGGTATGACCATCTTCGCGAGCAAGGTGCACCATATCGGTGAGATAGAATTCGTGTGAAGCGTTGTTGTTCTGGAGGCGATCAATATTCTCCCAGAGCCATTTCGCATCAAAACAATAGTAACTCGTATTCACTTCACGTATGGCTCGCTCGGCTTCCGTCGCATCTTTATACTCGACAATTTTCTCGACTGCGCCCGTAGCATTGCGTACGATCCGCCCGAAATGATCAAAACTTCCGAAACTCCCATCGAAGTACGGCACGCTCACGCTAGCAAGAGCGACTTTGGCACCCGTAGTCGCCTGGATGTCGAGGAGAGCACGAAAGGTTTTCTCTGAAATGAGTGGATGATCGCCAGGAGTGACGAGAATTTGGGTGCAGCCCATCTCCTCAAGAATTTCTCTGGCCGAGAGAAGAGCGTGACCCGTCCCGAGCTGCTCGCGTTGGTAGGCATATGTCACGCGATCTCCGAGGAGTGCTTTCACTTCCTCGGCGCCATAGCCCACAACCACAACTGGTTTGACGATCAATGGTTTGATATTTTCAAGAATCCGTTCAATCAGTGGCACCTCTTTCACAAGATGGAGTACCTTCGGAAAATCCGATCCCATGCGCGTTCCCTTACCACCAGCCAAAATCACCAATTGATACATACTCATTTCAGAAAGAATTACTCCTTCACCATCGGAGAGATTTTCCCGCTCAAGAAAGCGTTGAAAAAAAGAGTCC
>CAZABS010000019.1:0-18642 GCA_964483635.1 uncultured Bdellovibrionales bacterium | reverse complement strand
GTCATATGGTACACCAAAAAAAAGGCAGATATGAGCCTAACTAGGGCTTATTATAACATATTTTTCCAGCGCTGAAACTGGCTCTCGGATAGGGTAATTTGCGAAAATATGTGATAATTTACTTGATATGAAATTCCTATAATAATCATGCAAATAAATAAATGGACACGAATTGAGTTATTTGTCTACTCGAGTTTGGTTTTTTTCGGCTTGTTGGCAGTCTGGAGCGCTTTCGTCCGTCCTTTTGGCCATGATGAGTTCGAGGCAATTCATACTGCTTGGAAAATGTGGAGTGGGGAGCGGATTTATCTTGATTTCTTTCAGCATCACCATTTTCTCTATTACCCGATTCTTGGTTGGCTCATCTCAATTTTTAGTGAGAGTGTAAATATGGTGCTTGCGGCGAGGGGATTGTCCTTGATGATGGCTTTGGGGATTGTTTGGATTACGTATCGTATTGGGACGCTACGGTATACGCGCGAAATCGCGTTGCTCGCGGTTTTCCTCCTCACAACCACCTTCATTTTTTTGGATAAAGTTTTAGAAGTACGCCCGGATGTGCCCCAAGCGCTGAGTGGACTCATCGCTATTTTCTTTTGGCTTCAGTACGATGAAAATAAAAAACGAGGATATCTCATCCTGACCGCCTTCGCACTTTTCGTTTCCTTTCTCTTTCTCCAGAAAGCAGTTTTTCTGATCGCGCTACTTGGACTGTATACGCTCTACCGACTGATCAAAAAAACATTGCCTTTCGCAGATTTTCTTCTTCTGTGGGGAATATTGAGCAGTTTCTTACTCTTTGTTGTTGGTTATCTTGTTCAAACTGGAATATGGTCTGAATACTTTTTTCTTAATTGGACAGTTAACACGCGGCTTCTGAATACTTTTTCCCCACTCGAGTATCTGTGGTTTTCCATGATCGAGAACCCGGTTTTGTGGCTTGTTTATTTTGGCGGAAGTGGGTGGTTTCTCATTACAAAAAAGATCCAGCTCATTTCGTATCTTGCTCTCGGATTACTCATGAGTGTCTTTCTTGCGAGGACTCCCTTTGCCCAATACTATCTGATGGCTCTCCCGTTGGTGTCTCTGATTGCTGCTGAAACCTCGATCCTTCTCATGCGACGTTTCAAAGAGGTGCCGGTACTCTGTCTCCTTGGACTTTCTGTTTTGTATCCGGCATTTCTCGTCTACGATGAAGCTCACAAAACGAATCGAGAACAATTCGCAAAAATTGAATACGTACTTTCGGTGACAGCGGCAACGGATCTTGTCTATGATGGCGATGCCAACTTCAACTTGTTTCGCAAAGATATGGATTATTTCTGGTTTTCCGTGAAACCGAAAAAAGGAGTGCTTGCAGCCTATCAAACACTGCGTCCGTACGAATATGATCCGTATTTGTTGATCCAGAGCCGTCAGCCAAAACTCATTTCCGATTCCTTTCTTTCAACAAAAAATCCAATTATTCGCGACGGGTACACGAGATCAGAGAAGTACAAAGATTTCTGGATCCGAAAGTAGTTACTTCTTTTCTTCGTGATACTCTTGCTCAGCGTTAACGTTCCAAATGTTTTCTTTGGTGATTTTACCGGCCACGATGTTTTGAATGGCTGCCATAGCAGTAAGCATTGAATGATCTTGGTTGTTATAGCGGTGCATTCCATTGCGCCCGATGAGGAAAAGATTTTCGATAGAATCAACAAAGGTGCGAATTTCATCGAAGTGGTCATAACCATATCCGGTGTATGAAGGATAGGTTTTCTGCATACGGATAACAGTGCTATCGAGGACATCTTCCGAGTGAATAATACCAATGTGGGTGAGTTCTTTCACTCCCAGGTCTTGCATGGCGCGATCGGGGAGATTCCAGAGCTCATCACCTTCATTGACGAAATATTCGAGTCCAATCCATACCGTTTGTGGATCTTTGACCATATAGGGGCTCCAGTTATTGAAAATCTGGAGACGGCCAACTTTTACGTCAGGTTCTTGAATATAGATCCAGGTATCAGGCACAATGTTATTGAGGGTTTGCTCTTTTGTTGTATTGGTGAGCGCTAGTTTTTTCATCAGGAGTCCCACGGTGATGAAATCTCGATAGAGGAGTCTCTGTGCTACTTCCTGAGCTCTTCTCTCAACTGGCCCTTGCATTCGGCTGAGGAGATCCTTCATTGGCATCGTGGAGAGGACGAAGTCACCGCTGAGGGTTTCCTCCTTTCCATTTTTCCGATCGCGAAGGGTGAGTTCAGTGATCCGTTTCCCATCAAAAGAAAGGGAAATAACTTCCTGCTCCATGAGAATCTTTCCGCCACGCTTTTCGATCTCGTTCCCTACTGTTTCCCACATTTGACCTGGACCATATTTCGGGTAAAGGAAATGCTCAATCAAACTCGTCTCGGTTTTTTTCTGATCTACCCCTTGACGTTTTGGGAGTACCGATTCGAGGGCATGGAGCACGGCCTTGGTAATTGAAAGACCTTTGATGCGTTGAGCTCCCCACTCCGCCTTAATAGCACGACAGGGAACTCCCCAGACTTTCTCCGTGTAGTCTTTAAAGAAAGTCAGATAGAGCTCGCGTCCAAAGCGGTTTATAAAAAAATCTTCGAGCGATATTTCTGGTTTACGTGGAAACAATCTCACCCAAAGGTAACTCACACCGATCTTCACGACCCGTACAAGGCCAAGATTTCCGAGTGTTTCGAGACTGAGTCCGATTGGATAACTAAAAAACTTTTTTAAATAATAAATTCGAGAAAGCCGATTTCGTACCAACATGACCCGATCGTCAGTTTCGGGATTTGGTCCAGAGGTATCAAGTGAGAGTTCTCGTGATTTTTTCTGGTAATCAATCTTGAGGAGAAGATCATCTTTGGAAGGTGCGCCCTGGAGTGGAAGCATGGCTCGCCACCAATTCATGACGGTATCTGATTTTGAAAAAAAACGATGACCTCCAATGTCGATACGGTTACCTTTGTATTCAACAGTACGCGAAATTCCACCGAGAAGTGCATCGCGTTCGATTACGATCGGAATATAATCCGGATGTTTGAGACATTCGTACGCTGCAGTGAGTCCAGCAGGGCCGCCTCCAATGATGAGTACCGTTTTTGGCATACCAGTGTTTATTGAAACACGAACCATTTACGCGAACTAAAATTCCATATCAGCACGAGGAAGATAGCAAGCAGTTTGGCGAGAGCATTTTCATACCAGGTCATCTCGAGGATATCAATGAGGAGCCAGAGAAGGAGATAGCTCAAGAGAAGCCCAACGAGACCGGTAACCAAAAAAAGGCTTGATTCGGTAAGGCGCGCGTAACGGCTCCTGAATATCCAAACCGTGCTCAGGATGTAATTTGTGGATATTCCAATGATGAATCCAAACGTTTGAGCGACGAGGTAATGTAGGTGAAAAACAGCACCCATGAGCATAAAAATTCCAAAATCAACCAATGCGGCGAAACCGCCGACAAAAAGATAACGAAAGAACTGGATAGAAGTTGTCTCTGATTTTATGAGAAAGAGTTCTGATAATTTTGAGAACCATAAAGAGCGATCTGCAATCATAACTGGTGATACCAATGATTGAATCGAATTTTGAGGAGGGCGAAGAACATGTTTACCGGGTCGCGCCACGGATCAACGTTCGTATTTCTCGGATCCTTTTTTATGGTTACTGGCAGTATGGTGATATTGCGATGGTCTTGCTTGGCCAAGAAGAGAAGTTCGGCATCAAACGCAAAGCGTTCAATGGTTTGGCGACGAAAAAGATCGAGGGCAACCTCGCGTCGAAAGAGCTTGAATCCACACTGGGTATCTGAGAACTCGAAATTCCCGAGGATGAGAATTTGCAGCAGGTGAAACCCCCGAGCGAGGATCGTACGATACCAGGGAATTGGCTCTTCGAAACTTGATCCCGGGAGAAGCCGCGAAGCGATGACGATGTCAGCGGTTTCCAGTGCCTGCACAAATTTTTCGAGCTCGGAAATGGGGATAGTGAGATCGGCATCCAGATAGAGGATGGGATCATACTGCGAGGCAAGTACTCCTGCGCGCACGGCTGCACCCTTTCCTCGATTCTTGGTAAACGCGATATGTTGAAGTGGGATCTCGGGATGACTGGCTTGAAACCGGATGACGTTTTCTTGGGTGCCATCAGGGCTTCCATCAGTCACAACAATGATTTCGAATTTTTGAAAGTGGATACCGAGATAATCTGAAAGGATCGCTAAACTCTGGCTGATGACCTCAGCTTCTTTAAAGGCTGGCAGAACGACTGATATCGAAGCAGAGGGCATAGAAAAACAGAGCAGAAAGGCTTAAGATAAGCTCAGTATAGCAAGCTTTCGGAGAACAAAAAAGCCCCGATTGGGGCGAAAAGATATGTGATAGGGACTGCAAGCGCCCTTGTTTGTTTCGAGAACTCACGAACTTTTCCTGCAACCATGAGGCACGGCGGGCAGACTTACCTACGAAAGCTATGAACTTACTTACTTTCATCATCAAACGGAAACGCTGTATGAGAAAATTCACTAGGCATTTTTTTCACGGTGTTTGGATTTAAACCAGAGAACGGTGGCCGAGAGGCCTTCGGCAAAGGGAACCGTGCTCCTCCACCCGAGTTTTCGCTGGGCAAGTCCAGTGGCGAGGGCGCTATACCGTGTTTCACCTTCTTTGGCTGGTCCATGCTGTTCCTGAAAAGCTCTGTCAAAATTCCGGTTCAGCCGGTCGAAAACTTCGTTGACCGTGGTTTGTTCGCTTGTGCCGATATTGAAAATACCGGACACTTTAGGTCGTTCAAGAGCAAGTATATTCGCAGCGACTACATCAGCGACGTACACATAGTCTCTCGTTTGGAGGCCATCGCCATTTATGGTTGGATTTTCACCGCGTAGCATTTTGTCGAGGAAGACGGCTACTACTCCCGCTTCTCCATGAGGGTTTTGGCGCGGCCCATAGACATTCGCGTAGCGGAGAATGGTAATGTCGAGATGGTGCATTCGGTGAAAATAGCGAAGATAGCGCTCAACAGTTAGTTTGGCAATGGCATACGGGGAAAGTGGGCGTGGCTGAGTGGTTTCTGGAGTAGGAATAACTCTCGTATCACCGTAAATAGCACCGCCGGTCGATGAAAATATGAATTTTCTTACGCCGAATTTTTTCGAGAGCTCCATCAAATGAATAGAGGCGAGTACGTTCGTCGTTGCGTCAGCTACTGGATTTTCAACCGAAGTCCTCACATTGATTTGAGCCGCAAAATGAAGGACAAAATTCGGATGTATTTTTTCAAAATATTTAGCTGTTTTTTTGTGATCCGTTAAGTCGCATTTGTAGAGCTTAGCCTCAGCATGAACATTTTCTTCGCTCCCAGTACTGAGATTGTCCAGTATAAATACCCGATAGCCATGTTCGATGAGGGCATCGACCACATGGGATCCAATAAATCCGGCGCCTCCAGTGACGAGGACACGGTGCTGGCTGTTATTCGCGACATGTTCGGGTGTTTGCGGATTGACCATAAAAAAGAATTTAGAGACGTTCTAATTTGATAGTATACAGTAATTGACCAATATTGTCAATCCTTGGCTATTATTTTGAGAATTGGAAATTGTCATTTTTCCTGGAATTGGATACAATAAAAATATATGGAAAACAAGCCTTATTTATCAGTGGTGGTTCCTCTTTTTAATGAAGAGGGGAATGTGGTGGAGCTTCATCGTCGGATCAAAGAGGCGCTTCTCGGGATCGGTCGCGAATATGAGATTATTTTTATCGATGATGGTTCGCGAGACAAAACGCTTGAGGAAGCCCTTCAGTGTCACCCAGTGAAGCTCGTGGTCTTTCGGAAAAATTTTGGGCAGACTGCTGCCTTTGATGCTGGGATTAAAGCAGCAGAGGGAGAGATTATTGTAACGCTTGATGGCGATTTACAAAATGATCCGAAGGATATCCCAGTACTTCTCAAAGAAATTGAGGCTGGATTTGATGTGGTTTCTGGCTGGCGGTATGCGCGGCAGGATCCATGGAGTAAGAAGATCCCGTCTCGAATTGCCAATTTTCTTCGCAAGATTCTCATTCACGATCACATTCATGATTCCGGATGTAGTCTCAAAGCCTATCGCCGGGAATGTTTCAATGACGTTGATCTTTTTGGAGAAATGCACCGCTTCATCCCAGCCGTATTGGAGCTTGAGGGGTTTCGTGTGACCGAGGTAAAGGTTTCTCACCACCCGAGACTTCATGGCAAGACGAAATACAATTGGAAGCGTGGGATGAAAGGGTTTGTTGATATGCTTTCGATTTGGTTTTGGCGCAAGTATTCAAACCGACCTCTGCACCTCTTCGGGGGATCAGGAGTTCTTCTGTTTTCTCTTGGAACTGCGATTCTTCTGTGGATGATGGTGGAGAAGTTTTATTTTGGAGCATCACTCTCAGAGCGTATTTGGCCGCTCATTGGGGTGTTTTTCTGCCTGGCAGGTATTCAGTTATTTGTGTCTGGGCTTTTAGCTGACGTCGTCGTCCGAAATTATTATCAAACCCGGCATCGTATGAACTATACCATCCGAGAAGTGATAGAACAGTAGGGAAGTTTTTGGTCGAGTGAGCCGGTAGTTGTTTGGTTTTCGTTGATTTTTTTGTACTCGTAATTCCTCAAATGCAACCGATATGAAGCTCGCATTTATTGGCACAGGGTATGTAGGATTGGTGACGGGCGCGTGTATGGCGGAACTTGGGCACAGCGTGGTTTGTGCGGATATTGATGAGGCAAAGATTAAGAAGCTGAAGCGCGGGGTGATGCCAATTTACGAACTTGGACTTGAAGAGCTGGTCGAAAAAAATGTGAAAGAAAAACGTCTTTCCTTCACGACGGATATTGCCAAAGCAATGCGGGGAGCAGAGGTGGTGTTTAATGCCGTTGGGACTCCAGAAGACAAGAAAACTGGTAAGGCCGATCTCTCGTATGTTTTTGCGGTCGCGAAAATTTTTGGGGAAAATCTGAATGCGTTCAAAATCCTGGTCAATAAATCAACGGTGCCGGTTGGGACGGCTGACAAAACACGCGATATTATCACGCATGCCAGCAAGGGACGGGGAGAATTTGAAGTGGTATCAAACCCAGAGTTTCTCCGTGAAGGAGCTGCTATCAAAGATTTTCTTAACCCAGATCGAGTTGTCGTCGGAGTGAGTTCGCCAAGGGCCAAGGAAATGATGGAAAAGATTTATCGCCCCATCGCGCGTACGGGACGGCCTGTTTTGGTGACAGATGTGCGTTCGGCAGAGCTCATCAAGTACGCTTCAAATGCATTTCTCGCGACCAAAATCACCTTCATCAATGAGATGGCTAACTTTTGCGAAAAGGCCGGTGCGAATGTGAAGGAGGTGGCGCGTGGGATGGGACTCGACAGTCGGATTGGATCGAGGTTTCTCTATGCAGGAATCGGGTATGGTGGATCCTGTTTTCCGAAAGATGTCCAGGCGCTCATGGAAACAGGGAAAGAATACGGGACACACTTTCGGATCATTGAGGCGGCTGATGCCTTCAATGATGAGCAAAAAATGCGTCCGATTGAAATTCTTAAGAAAGCGATGCCGAGTTTACGTGGAAAAACGATTGCACTGTGGGGACTTTCTTTCAAGCCCCGAACTGATGATGTGCGCGAGGCTCCAGCTCTGTATATCGGTGAAGCTTTACTCAAAGCTGGTGCCAAGGTACGTGCCTTTGACCCGGTTGCGATGGAGAGTTTTCAAAAAGCCTTTCCTTCAAAGCGGATGCAGTACGCGAAATCAGCGATCGATGCCGCTGAAGGTGCGGATGTGCTCATTGTCTGTACTGAATGGGATGAATTTCGTACGGTGGAGTACTCTCTGCTTTCCCGTGCGATGAAAGGGACGCTTATTATTGACGGACGTAACATATTTGAACGCAAAGAAGCCGAAGCCGAAGGATTTACTTATTTCGGGATTGGCGTATAGTCACATGAAGAAAATCCTTTTCCTGAATTATGAGTACCCACCTCTTGGAGGCGGAGCGGGTGTAGCGACGGAGGCATTGCTTCGGGAGTTTTCAAAAAATCCCAATGTTGAAGTGCATCTCGTGACTTCAGCTGTCGGACCAGCACTGGAGCATGAGCGCGTCGGCGGGGAAGTCTATGTTCATCGTCTGCCAATTGGGAAAGACCCAAAGAAACTCCATTCTCAGTCATTGCGGGACATCGTCGTGTATACCTGGAGGGCTTGGCGTTTTCTCGTGCCGTTTCTTCGATCACAGCGCACGCCGTTTGAAGTGACACTCGCATTTTTTACTATTCCTTGTGGCTTTATTGCGTATAGTCTGAAGTGGTGGATCGGTCTTCCGTATGTGGTATCACTTCGAGGGGCAGATGTTCCAGGTTTTAGTGAAAAATACGATCGTTTTTATTTTTTTCTGAAACCATTCATTCGCTATCTGTGGAAAAAGTCCGAACGGGTGATACCAAATAGTATGGGACTCAAACGCCTTGCAGAGAATACTGCTCCGCATCAAGTAATGGAAATAATAGAAAATGGTGTTGATATCGAGCGTTTTTCTCCTCGTCAGTCTGAAGAACATATGACACTGAAGCCAGTGGTGTTTCTTTCGGTCGCTCGTCTCACGAAAAGAAAGGGAATTGATCTCTTGCTCCAGGCGTTTGGAACGATGGCACAAGAGTCTCCGGTGCCAGCCAAGCTTCTGCTCGCGGGCGATGGAGAAGAACTAGGTCCGCTGAAAGAACTTGCGAAGCAATTGGGAATAACCGAATCGATAGAGTTTTTGGGTCGAGTTGATCATGCTCAGGTTGCGCTTCTTTATAACAAGGTTGATGTTTTCGTTCTGCCATCGAAAAATGAAGGTATGAGTAATGCAGCACTTGAAGCCCTGGCGAGTGGTCTGCCACTTATTGTATCTCGAACTGGCGGGATGTCTGAATTGGTGCAGAATGAAGTGAACGGATTCCTCGTGGATCCCCAGCATCGACAAGATTTTTCACAGGCGTTACTTGAACTCGTTCAATCGGGCGAAAAGAGAAAGAAGTTTGGCAGTGAGAGTCGGCGTAGGGCAGAAGAGAGAAGTTGGAAGCGTGTCGCGGATCAATTTCTTGATGTATTGGAGGCATGAAAAAGCGTCTTTTTTGGATCCTCAAACTGGGTATTACAGTGTTCCTTATTGCGTGGTTGGTGGAGCGGGTTGATTGGAAGGTTGTTTTTCATCTTGTTCAGGGACTTTCCGTTCCTTTGCTGGTATTGTATGTTGGTTTTCAATTGGCGGGTACGCTCATTTCGGCGAGGAAGTGGCAATATCTCTCCCAAATTCAGGGATTTTCTTTTTCAATTACGACGGGTTTTTTTCAATACTTGACCGGGGCTTTTATCAATAATTTTTTGCCCAGTACGATTGGAGGAGATGCCTATCGGACATTGTGGCTCGGGCGCCAAGGTGATCGTTGGACGGCATTTTCTGTTGTTCTGTATGATCGGATAAGCGGTCTCCTGGTGTTGTTTCTGCTCGCCAGCTTTGGTTTTTTGGTGATTCCATGGGACGTATGGTTGCGCTCTCCCTGGTTAATTATCCTAGCTGGCAGTACGTTTTCATTGACGGCTGTTCTTTGCGTGGGTTTGTGGGCATCCCAGCGAATTTTTCAATGGCTGCTCCGTTTCGTTGAGCATTTTGCTGCATCTTTTGGCGCGTTATTAAGACGTCTTGAAAATTTTGCTGAGGCGAGGGTCTATCGCAAGAGTATCGGATATGGGATGGGGTTTGCCGTGGTAGGGGTGGCGCTCAATAACTATATGCTTTTTCAAAGTCTCGGAGCCGAATTACATTTCTTTTCGTTTTTCGGAGTCATTTTCTTAGCAACGCTCGTGGCCAATATACCGCTTTCTGTGAATAACATCGGGATCAAGGAGTGGTCATATATCTTTTTTTTCGGACTGGTAGGTGTATCGGGAGAGCTGGCCGTGACAGCAGTTCTTCTCTCGCGCGCGATTCAACTCCTCCTCTCTCTCGGAGCTTTACCGGGGTATTGGCGGCAGAGGAAGGAATAAAACACACGCAGGGAATTTTTGTTCTGCTCTTTAGTTACTCATCGGAAGCAACGTCACGGGAATTCTGATCGATCGGATTGGTGACATGTTTTGCAAGATGGAACCCATTTTTGTCCCAGGAAAAAACTGCCCAGGATCCATCTCCTTTGCGAAACTCATCAACAATATAGTATTGAATACCAGCGCGAGTTTCTTCGTGCCACAGGTGCGCCTCTCCTGAAATGGCGACAATTTGTTTCCCGCTTTTTTCGAGTACTTCGCGGACTTTTTCTCCATTGGTAATGTCGTACCTTTTTTTATTTGAAGTAAATGGAAAGAGGGGGTGATCCGAGAGAATAAGAACACGTTGGTGGACTGTTTTTGAAAGATCTTCCGTGAGCCATTGAAGTTCGTGTTCGGATATCTGTCCTCGATCGCGCAGGCCAAAGGAACGAGTCTGATCAATTTCGGTTTCTATTTTCCGGAGGCGTCTTTGTAGTAGTTGTTTTTCTTCCCAGGAGGTTGCTTGTGCATCAGTATAGCTACCCTGGTATTCCAAAAAGGGAGTCGAGCGGAATTGCTTGAGACGTTCTTGAAGTGATGAACAGTCGGCGTCATCTTCGCAAGCACTGCGCAGTGGTTCTCCACCGAGCACTGTATCCAAAATGATGACGTGAAAATTATCTTGATCGAACGAATAGAAAGTTTTTTCTCGGCCAATTGTGTGGAGCCAGGATTGGTATGAATCTACGGAACTCGCGATGTCATGATCACCCAAGACAAAATGGGTTGATAATCCTCCGGAGCGCAGACGAGCAGCAATATAACGAGCATCGGCATCCCCGGTTATCGAACAATTGCGGAGTCGATGACTCGCATTGTCTCCAAGGCTCACAATAAAATCTACTTCAGCGGTACGACTCGAGGACACGAATTGCTCGAGCGCGTTTTCAGATACCGCTTCACGTGAGGGGCAATGATCAATATCGGTGATGATGGCAACCTCGAGGGTTCGATCTGCTTTGACGATTTTGATCGTATTTTCGGATTGTCCATTGAGCGCAAGCGACCAAAGAGGTTTTTTGGTGTAGTATCGATGCGCATCAACGGTACCCGGAGTATCAGTTCGCAGTTCCGGGCGAAAACGAATTTTTCCTCGGCGACTCAAGACATAGTAGTCTGGCGGAAATTTTTCCGTGTCAAAAGTATAATCCGTAAAACAGATGCCTTGAATAAAGGGACAAACACCATAATAATCTGACCATACAACAAGAGGCTTTTCGTGCGGGGTTGCATTGATGAACTGTGCAGCCTCAAAGCCACCGAATCCCCAACCATCACTGATAATCCTTTCTGCGGGGAGGAGACTATTGGTATAGGTGAGGGAGAAAGGATGATGCAGCCAGACGGTCACGCCTAGTGCACAACTCAGCACGAGACTCACGAAGAGTCGCCCCCTCATTGATGAAAGGAATCGAGGAAACCTGAGACACCAGATTCGCACGCCAACACCCGCCAAAAACCCAAATGCCGGGTAGAGGAGAATGCCGTACCGAACCGTTGAAACAACATCGGAAACGGCTTGGGCAATTTGAAAGAGGAGTATGAAACCCGTCAAGATGAGCGCGGATTGGAGCGTTTCTCGATTGAGGTGTCGGTGTGTGCGCCAGTTGAAAAAAGCGAGGAGCCCCAACAAAACTGGCAACGTGATGGAAAAAATATGGGGATTGAATTCAAGCGCCAGAATTTCAAGAAAAAGCGGATTTCTCCAGAGTGAATCAATATCGGATATATTTTTCACATCGAAAGGAATGTTGACCAAAATTGGGAACGAGAGCCATTGGAGAAGAATGAGGGTAATAGAGATGAGAGGAATCAGGAGGAGTGCCAACGTTCGAAAGCGCTGGTAGGAGGTTTCGGATATCCAAGAGAAACTTTTCAGCAGGAAACGAGATCCAAAAATACGAGCCTCGATCCAGAACGAGAAGAAAAAAATGATGGTGGCAATGAGAATAAACGAAGCGGCATCAGAAGAGGAGGTCAAGAGATTCCAGAGAGTTCCTTTGCGAAGCCAAACGGCTGGAAGAGCAATGCTGATGATAAGGAGACTCACAAGTACGGTGAGGAGGAAACTTCGAATACGAACCTGTATCCATGAAATGAGACGTTCACGATCGAATAGTTGCTGATCCCGCAGGGTGATCAGAAAAACGAGCGCGGAAAAAGGAAAAAGAAATGTCGCTGTATATTTGGTAAGCAGGGAGAATCCGAGGAGTGTTCCTGAAAGGACAATGAGTGGTGTAGTGGGATTTCGAAAAAGAAGAATGAGTGAGAGGAGAGTTGAAAAACCGAGGGACCAGAGGAGTGCGTCCGGATTTACGATTTGTGATATGCCAATCAAGATTGGTGCGAGCGCGGTCAGGGCTGTTCCCCAAAGTGCCACCCATCGGTCATGGAAGACTCGGACAGCGAGGAAAAACATGAGCAAGAGGAGGAGTGTGTTGGCAAGGATCAGTGGAAAGCGAAAAGCATAAAGGAGCCGGGGGATTCGATCGACCGCATAGGCGGTATAGTCTTCATCTCCATTATGTACCGCGAGTGAGGTCGGATCTGGCAGCGCGATAAGTCCAAATCCGGAAATGAGAGCAAGGGAGACACCAGGCTTGTCGTTAATGAGGGTTCGTCGGTATTTCCCTTCTTCCCACGCATCAAAATATGCAGGAATACGCTCAAAAAGCCAGTAGTGTTCATCGGCTGTTTCGAATTCAGAGAGATGAACAAGGCCAAAACCAAAAAACAAAAAGAGGCTAAAACAGAGAAGCGTGGTGATGAGCCAGGTTTCTCGCGTTACAGATTGCAGATACTTTTGGAGTGCCTGAACGTATGACATGAGATTTCGACTATTCTTCGAAACGGAAGACGCGGACAAAGTGTGAGGGGCGGCCATTTATCAAAATTTCAAAATCGGGTGTACTCGACCCCTCGTAGTATTCGTCGAAACGAATGAGACCAGCTTGCTCCGCGTCGATGTCCCCACGCATCATGCTGGAAGTGCGACTTTCACGTCCTGAGGAAACCACAACGTAGTCGAGTCCATCTCGACGAAGTTTTTCATAATCGAGACCACGCTTACAGCGTCCGACAAAGAATTTGCAGACGCCAATTTTGTCTGTCCAAATGAGCATCGACTCTGCCTCAGGGAGGCTATTGAGATACTGAGCGGCTTCATAACTGCCAGGTCCCATATCTTTGATATCGACATGGTAGCGTGATGGGAGGAATGAAGAGGCGTAGGAAAGTGGGAAGGGTGTCATGAGGAGCGTGCCCGTGCCGACAATCAGGAGAACCGTCGCAGCAACTTGACCCCTCCAGGGACGGGTGAAATCAAATCGTGAATCAAGCCATTCCAGTAAAGAGGCCAGCACGATACCGGCGACAATGGCGACCAGCGGGAAAATAATGATCTGGTAACGAACAATAGAAGCGACGTTATTGACGGTCGCCCCGAGATAGTACAGGAGAATAAAAACAATGAAGTAAAAGATCACTCGCGGTGGCGTCGAACGCAACGAGTGACGCTGGAGAGAAATACAGAGTGGCGCCGCCAGGAAAAGTAGCAGGACTATTGGCGGAATTCCAAAGAGGATGGGATAAAAATTGGTGAGAAAAATTCCGATAAAATCACTTTTGTCAGCGATAGATTTTGGAGCTGCCAAAAGATCCATGAAATCATAGAGTTTCATCCCCATCCATGTATTCCCGATGGTGATAAGACTTGCCGTGAGAAACACAAGACTGACGAGAGACACGAGCCAATGTTTCCATTTCTCCAAGCTCTTGATGAGTGCGGAAACAATGCGCGATTGATTGAACCATTGATCAATGAGAATGAGGGAAAACATGATTACGAACAGGGGAGCAACTTTCACAAAAGCCTCGGAAAGTAGGGTGCTCGTGATGAGAGCGGACGGATCAACCCAGGTAAGCGGAAAGAAACTGTAGACGGTTGTCAGGGCAGCAAAAGTGAGGATGATAAAATGCACGAATGAACGCTTGAGAAACACCGGAAATGAGATGGGGCTTTGTTGTGGATGGTAGAGATATTCGAGGAAAATAAGACCGAGAAAAAAGATAAAAAGAATATTGGCTATGTACTTCGTGAGGAGGGCAAAACCGAGGAAGATTCCAGAAAGTATGAGGTAGCGATGCCACTGACGTTTGAGAAAAACGAGATAGGCAATGAGTGAGAGTGGTGTAAATATCCAGAGGAGTGAATCTGGATTGATAATTTTGGACATGCCGATCAATATCGGGGAGGTGGAAATGAAGAGATAGCTCAAGAGTGCGGCTTCTTTGCCAACCAGCCGCTCGAGAAAAAAATAAAAAAGTGGGAGGAGGAGGGTAATAACGATGAGGAGGGGAAGACGATAGGCAAGATAGAACTCCTGAAGATTGTCTTTAAGTCCTGAAACTTCTCCCTGAAAGCTGACGGTACGGTAGTCCTTTGTCGTTTTGAACCAGAGTCCCGGACCTGAGGCGAGGGCGATCGTGATTCCGGGTTTATCACTAATATCCGTACCATCCCAATCTCGTTCTTCGATATTGTGCCAATACCGAGCGATCCGACCGTCAAACCACAGTGGTTCGTCGACGGCGGCGTATTGAGTTAGATGATAGAATCCGAAGCCAAAAAAGAAGCTGGTAGCCAGAGTGAGAAGGAGATACGTGAGCGCTCCCTGTGCTCGGAGCCATGCTTTCAGAGAAAGTGAGTCTGCGGCAGTTTCAGGGTATGTATGGTGATCGCGTTCTAGGACGAATGTGGCAAGCAGAATGCCAAAGGAAATAACGTAGATACCGACAGCTATTTGGAAGAGATAATGGAAATTTTGTGATTCGGTGAGTCCATAGCACAGGATGAGAATCCCGGGCGTGATGGTTGCGAGGAAAGCTCCGAGCCAGATTTTCCAATCGAACCGACGATTGAAATTAACAATCGCTGCTATGATAACGACGCCGAGCAAGAGATACACAGCATAGAAAGGGTCATTCCTTTCAGTAAAACGGAAGATAGCGAGTGATTTCGTCTGAGGAGCGATGAAGAAGAGTGTATTCAGTCCAAAGAGGAGTGCTAAAGTGGCGAGTACCCGATGCTCGAGGCTTTCTAGAAAATCGCGCATAGAGGTGTTTTTGGGAACAATTTATGCTAAAATGATACAACAAGACCTTGATTAAGCCATGTTTTTTATATGAATAGTCGTATTTTAGCCTAATTATTGAAAGAAAGAAAGTGATTTCCTGGCTCAAGCAATACCGAATTTTGCTCATACTCTCCCTCGTTTTGGGCGTCGGTTTTTTCCTCCGAAGTTATCATTTTTCCGATTGGCTTCATTTTGAACTCGACCAAGCCAGGGATGCCCGAGTTGTGGAGAGTGGTCTGCAGGGTGACTTTTTCGATCTGCCTCTCTTGGGACCAAAGGCAGCTGGCACCTCACTCAGACTTCCGCCGAGCTTCTATTATTTGGAATATGTGAGTGCCCTTGTCTTTGGAAGTGATCCTGCCGGACAGGCGAGAGGGGTAGCCCTTTTTTCGGTTTTTGCTCTTGGCGCCCTGTTTCTGTTCTTGAAACGTTTCTTCTCTGTTTCGTTGACACTTGGCCTCACGTCGCTTGCGGCCGTTTCTCCCTTTCTCGTGATGTACGGACGTTTTTCGTGGAATCCAAATTTTCTCCCATTTTTTCTCCTATTTGGTTTTTATGCCCTCTTGCGCGCTGTTGATCGGGAGGAAGCGAAATCGGGTTTCTTTCTCGGTCTATCAGGATTTTTCCTGGGATTGGCTACTCAATTTCACTTTTTAGCATTCGTAGGTATTCCGATTATTGCCTTTCTCCTACTCCTCATCAAGCGACCCAAGATCGCAATCCGTTATTGGGGAGTGGCGCTCAGTATCGTTATTTTGCTTTACGTCCCGCTTTTTCTCAATGAAGTTGCTACAGGAGGTCGGAACACGACTGAATTTATCAAAGCCCTTTCGAGTAAAACCAATACCGGTGAATCTTCTTTCGTCGATCGAGCGATACGAAATACAACCGAACAAATACTCGGATATGGTCTCGTGGTGAGTGGTTTTGAGAGAGCAGAATTACCCAAGGTGAGGCTTTTTCCAACGGTGAGTGTGGTTTGTGACGATGACTGTAAGATCGGATTTCTCTGGGGCGTTCTCTTTACGCTCTTCTATGGTTCCGGGATTGTTCTCTTGGGGTGGTTTTTCTCGAACACGCCTCCGGGATCCGGACGAGATTTTCTCATCTTGATTGGGCTCTGGTTTGGTATAACCTGGATTCTTTTTTTGAATATTGCTACCAGCTTTTCACCGCGGTTTCTCCTCTTAGTCACCCCGCTTCCTTTTATCTGGCTTGGCTTCATCGGGAAAATAATCCTTGAAATTCTCGGCGATCGACGACGAGTTCAAGCGGGTGTCTGGATTCTCCTGGGAATCATCGGCATTTCAAGTTTGGGAGCGCTCAATGGTCGCTTTCGTGAACTTGCTCAAGCAGCGAGTGTGCCTGTGGTGCTGAGTGGTCCCGATCGCATCTTGAAAGAGCGTACCCGCATCACCCTCGAACAACAAGAGTTAATTGTTGACTTCATGGCCCTGCGCTCGCGAGAAACGGGTTTTCCGGTATATCGCAGCAGCGAACCCGAATACCAACGATCGTTGAGTTATCATCTTACGCAACGTGGAATAATCAATGATGGTATCAGCACTGACCATATCTATCAGGAAGGTTTGTACTTCCTCATCCTCCGTTCGCAATCAGATCTCGAGGGTGGGATGAAGAAATATCTTGAGAAGTACACCGTCGCGGGGACATTTCCGTTTGGGACACTCACGGTGCTCGAGCTCAAACCAAAGCTAGACGCCCTCACGGCCACACGGCAAGATTTTTCGACGAGTGAAACCAGTAACGACAATCCGAGTGCAGCGCCGCGTTATACCTGGCGCGAGTTTTGGGAGCGAAGAGCGGCACAAAGTGATGAACCAGAAACGGATGAGGAATCTCAATAAGCTTCAATCATTATTCAACATTACCACTCGTCGTATGGAACTCTCGTGGAAAACAACTTGGAAGGTCTTGGCGCTCATCGTACTCCTTGGAGCTTTGCTGCGTTTCTATCACCTTGGAGAAAATTCTTTTGTGGCGGATGAATTTCTTGATATTAATTCCGCTTATGGGTATACCCAGACAAATCTCTGGAAGGCTTGGGATTTCAATTTTGGAAAACTCGCTGAGATGAATCTAAATGATGCTCGCGATGAACGTGCTTTTGTGTATAAGTGGCAGGTGGCTGAACTGTTTCATTTTGTGGCACCTACCGAAGCGGCTGCTCGCACGGTGAGCGTCGGGTGGGGGATCTTCTCGCTTCTCGTGCTCTTTTGGTCTACGACGATTTTTACCGGAAAAAAAGAAATCGCGCTCGTAGCGACCTTTCTCTGTGCCGTGTCGATTTCAGCGCTCATCTTCAGCCGCCGGCTTCGGATGTATGCGATGTTCTTCCCGCTCTATCTCGGGGCAGCTACCTCCTGGTATGCTTTCTATGAACTGGAGTATCGGGGGAAATGGCCGGTTCTTCGTACGCTGTGGACCCGCTATGCGGTCAATGGACTCTATATGCCCCCAGCGCTTCTCCTCTCACTTTTGGCCTACCTCACGCATCAGCTCACGCCACATATTGCGCTCTCCATCGGGCTCTATGCACTCATCATGATAGGGAAGCATCTCTTTGAGGGGAAGGGCTGGCACAACAAATACGCCGCGACGGTAGGCTTGGGACTTATAGGGATCGTACTGCTCATTTTTTTGGCACCTCAGTTTGTCAAAGCATTCCTCAGCGGCCTCACGTTCTTTGATAATCACTTCTCGTACGTGGGGTATGTCCTCAGAGACTTTGGTCTCCCACTCATCGGAGTGCTTCTCGGTGGGTTTGGACTCATCGCCCTCGCGAAGAAACCGGACTCCTCAAACGCAGCCATTTTTTTGGGGAGTGCGTTCTTCCTCCCGCTCCTCTTTGCGATTTTTCTGTGGAATCGGAATGCCGGGGCGCAGTATATATTCTTCGTTCAGTCTTTCTGGATGATTCTCGTTGCTTTTGGTATATATGAGCTTTTCTCGATCCTCATCGCGCGCTTTCAGGATGCGGGGAAATGGTTTCGGCCAGGACTCCTCCTTGGCTTTCTCCTCTTGGTTCCCGCGTGGGGGTATTTCTTCGAGGAAAACAATACCTATCACGAGACCTCGAGTTCTTCGAATCCGAATTATCGCAAAGTCTTCGCCTACTTCAAAAAAAACCAGACCCCGACCGACACTCTCATCACTCGCAACTTCCGCAATTATTACTGGAGCGGGGCCAAAATCCCAGTCTATGACTTTGGGGGAGAAGTGAGTCATGACAAGCTCACCCTTGCCGATATCGAGGCAGCGATGCAGGCACACCCAACTGGTTGGCTCATCATCTCCACCAATGATTACGACTACATCTCCCACGAAGCCGAAGACTTCTTCAAAAAGAATTTCTCCCGGGTTTCCAATTCCCAGGTTCGCGG
>CAZABS010000018.1:0-19133 GCA_964483635.1 uncultured Bdellovibrionales bacterium | reverse complement strand
CGAAGCCCGAAGGCGACAGATTTACAGTCTGTTGTAATTGACCGCTCTACCACCTACCCATTCATCTACTGTAAAACGCAAATCTCAAAATGCAAAATAAAAAAACTTCTTCCTCAATACGAGGTTCATTTTGCACTTTGATTTTTAAATTTTCCATTTTTTGAGCCACCTCTCGGATTCGAACCAAGGACCCATTTACCCCGTCACCAATTTCTCTATCATTCGCTGGAGCCTGAGGTCGGGCTTGAACCGACGACCTACGGTTTACAAAACCGTTGCTCTACCAACTGAGCTACTCAGGCAAGGATTTTCATTATACCTGATGATTTATTAACAGTGATACAAAGATTGGTGACTGAGCGAGAAAAACCATTCTTCACCTCCGCCGGCTGGCGGATGAGCTAAGGTGACAAACACATTCCTCAATCCCAATACAAGCAGAGTCCTTCAAGTACTCATTCAATTTCTCCTATCTCCTCTTCTGCGTCAAGAGGCGCTCCAACTTTCGCATCTTTTCTTTCACCTCACGATTGAGTGGTGCGAGCTTGATCACTTGGCGATAACAGGCTTTTGCATCCTCAAGCGCCTCAGTCTCGAGGTAATAATCACCAAGTTCTTCATAGGCGAAAGCATCTTTGGGATTTTTGGCGATCTTTCCGATAAGATCCTCCTCACTAAAGAGTCGCTTCGCTTTTTCTTTGCGCCGGCGAAGGAGTGGTGCCGTTACTGCACGCGCAAGCGAATCCCCCGCTCGTCCATAGAGAGATGTCGTGAGAGGAGTTTCAACGGTAACAGGAATATTCTCAGGATTCACCGATGGAGTTCCGTCTCCTGTTTTATCTCCATCTTTTGTTCCCGTATCAGAAAAACGACCCTCGGGCATTTGTTCTGACTGAGAAACACCACCCTCTGCTTTCTCCTTATCTCCACTGATCAACTCTTCTGTCTTTGCTTGGCGTTTCTGAAAGAGCACTCGCCGATCGCGAATGGACTGCGAAAGACTATTGAGATGATTGTGTACCTTCAAGAAGAAAATCTTGAATCGCTGTGTCATTTTCTCCAGAAGTTTCAAGCCGATATCCTCTCGAATAAACAAGAAGTGACGTGGTGCAACTGACTCAGCTACCGCCAAGCGTTCCTGAAGATGCGGATCGGCCGTCCGTTTCGACAAAAAGAGAAGGAGGAGCCAGAGACTCCCAAGAAATACCAGTGGTGGAATAATGAGATACCACATGCCAAAGGTGTTCCCCCTCCCAGAGCTAGAGAGCTAACAAGAGTGAGAAAAATCAATCAAACACGTTAAATTTCGTAACGGACAAAAGAACCAACCTGAATATTCTCTCCAATCCGATGTATACTCTCCGTGAGAAGTTCACCAACAGTAACCTCCGGATTCTTCACAAAGGGCTGTGTCAGGAGAGCAAGCTCAGATCGAAACTTGGCCTCTTTTCCCGCCAGAATCTTTTCAGCTACAGCTGCAGGTTTTCCCTCAGCTTTCACCTGCTCTTCCCAAATCAACCGCTCTTTCGCCACGAGCTCGACTGGGACATCTTCCGGCCTAAGATACTCTGGCTTCATCGCAGCGACATGCATCGCAATATCATGCGCCAATGTCTGAAAATCAACATTCCGTGCCACAAAATCAGTCTCAGAAAGCAAGGTAACCAGCGTCCCTACTCGATTGTTTGAGTGAATATATGACACGACAATTCCTTCCTTTGCCTCACGCTCACTCTTCTTGAGCGCTTTGGCTACTCCTTTTTTCTTCAGGATTTCAATAGCCTTTGCTTCATCGCCTCCGGCTTCATCCAGAGCCTTTTTTACTTCTACGATACCAGCTCCGGTTTTTTCACGAAGCTCTTTTACTTGTTCCATCTGACTCATAAACGTAGTAATGTTCTATTTTATTGTAGAGAGAAATCGCCAAGTTGAAAACTAGCCGCGTACTGCCTCATGTTCCTTCTTTGCAAGAACCTCCTTCATACCTGGTTTTTGCTTGGCTCCAGCTTCGAGAATCGCCTTTCCAAAGCTCGCCAAAATCATACGAAGTGATGAAAGAGCATCGTCATTCCCGGGAACTGGGTAATCGATTTGGGAAGGATCGGCATTTGTATCGACAATTCCCACGATTGGCACTCCCACTTTTTTTGCTTCTCGAATTACGAGATCAGCTTCCTTGGCATCAGCCAAAACAATTGCCCCGGGAAGTTCACTCATTGTCTTGATTCCACCAACTTTACGCTCCAATTTTTCGAGCTCTTCAGCAATTTTCAAACGTTCGAGCTTGGTATACTGCTTGAATTCTCCTCGATCGAGTTTCTCTTTAGCATCAACGAGATATTTGGCACGAGCACGAATTGAATTCCAATTGGTAAGTGTCCCCCCAAGCCAGCGATCTACCACATAAGACTCTTCGAGACGTTCTGCGAGAGAACGAACAGCGTCATGCGTTTGCTTCTTAACTCCCACAAAGAGAATTGGCTTTCCAGTTTTCCGAACACTCTGGAGAAAGGCTTCTGCCTCCCTGAGAAGCTTCGTGCTTTCTTCGAGGTTAATAATGGAGATATTCTTCCGTGTCGTAAAAATAAACGGCTCCATCCGTGGATGGCGACGCGACTTCAAATGACCAAAGTGCACACCAGCTTTCAGAAATGCCTCAAGACCTGTATCCAGTTTCCCAAAATCAAACTCGCGGAAATACTGAACTTCCACGCCTTCTGCGAGACTTTCGGGCACTACGACCCCGGCCTCTTTCACGAGTTCACCTTCACTCATATTCTTTATCCTTAACTTGAATTACTCAACACCTATACCTCCTCGGATAGCCCCATACCCATAAAACGGGCAGGAAAGGGGCGTAGAAAGATATATGCTGGATCTCCTCGCTGGTTCGGAAATACGAACCGGAGGACAACGCCCATTACTGTAGCCGATAGACCGACCCTTGTCAATCTTACTTACCCATGCTAAGCTGGGACATACCTCATTCGTGATGGTGTGCTCAAATTTCGTAGATTTTTGATTATGCAAAAAGGCATTCACCCAACCTATTACCGTGAAGCGACCGTGACCTGTGCCTGTGGCGCGAATTTTAAGACGGGCTCAACGATAGAAAAGCTCGAGACAGAAATCTGCTCTCAGTGTCATCCTTTTTATACTGGTAAGAAGAAATTCGTCGATACGGGTGGTCGAGTTGACCGCTTCAAGAAGCTCGCCGAACGAGCCGAAAAAGCCAAGGCAACTGCCGCCGCGACCAAGGCGAAGAAAGTCGCCAAGGCTCCAAAAGATACTGTGTCCGAAAAAAAGAAAGTCGCCAAGAAATCTGCTTAGCTTTGTAAATGCAAAAAACGACTCACTTTTGAGTTGTTTTTTTGTTGGAGAAAGCGTAGGCTGACAGAAGAATGTTTCTAAGAATCACTCTTTTATGCAAGATCTCATCGGAAAAATTGAAGCAGAATACCAAGATATCGAGACTTCTCTCGCTAATCCAGCAACCCTATCTGATCACAAGAAACTGGCTGAGATTGGACGTCGCAAAGCGGAACTTGAAAATATCCTGGAGCGAGTAGAGCGCCTCCGGGAAATTGAGCATACCATGCGAAGCAATGCTGAGCTCACACAAGGAGAAACCGACCCAGAACTCAAGACCATGGCTATCGAGGAAAATCTCGCCCTTGCGAGCGAAAAAAACACCGTTGAGCAATCTCTCCGACTTCTCCTCCTCCCTAGAGACAAACATGATGATAAGGACATCATCGTTGAAATTCGTGCTGGTGCAGGTGGGGATGAGGCAAGTCTTTTCGCAGCTGAGCTCTATCGCATGTACGCCCGGTATGGGGAAATGATGGGTTGGCAATTCTCCCTCCTTGATACGAATGTGACAGAAGTAAACGGCTATAAAGAGGTGGTATTCGAAGTCAATCGCGGCAGCAGCGAATATCCCGTCTACCAAAAAATGAAATTCGAGTCTGGTGTCCATAGAGTGCAACGTGTCCCAGATACCGAAAAAATGGGGCGGATTCACACATCTACCGTTACGGTTGCCGTACTCCCTCAGGCTGAGGAAGTTGAAATCACTATCAAACCTGAAGATGTTCGAGTAGATACCTTTTGTTCTTCGGGTCCCGGAGGACAGTCCGTCAACACGACGTATAGTGCTGTGCGTCTCACTCATATCCCAACGGGTACCGTCGTTTCCTGCCAAGATGAAAAATCTCAGATCAAGAATCGTGAAAAAGCAATGAAAGTCCTCCGTTCGCGACTGTATCAACTTGAAGAGGAAAAACGGCTGAAGGAACTCGGAGATACCCGCAAGGGACAAATCGGCACCGGTGATCGCAGTGAGAAAATTCGTACCTACAATTTCCCCCAAGATCGGATTACCGACCACCGAATCAAGGAGTCCTGGAGCAATATCCCGGGAATACTCGCCGGAAATCTCGCTCCCATCATCGATCGCCTCGAAGCCGAAGATATGCAGCTCAAACTTGAGCTCGCTGAGGAAAAACCCGAGGCATAAACCACTTCTTATGACAACCTACGGGGATTTTTTGGGTCTGTCTGGGATTGATCGTCTCGATCGAGAAGTACTTTTAGCTTTTGTCACTCACACTTCACGAACATTTATCTTGGCTCATCCAGAAACGAAACTTCTTCGACGTGACATTACACGTCTTCAGAAACTCTTTGAGCGCCGAAAAAATCACGAGCCCACTTCGTACCTCACTGGGACGAAAGAATTTTTTGGAAATACTTTTTTTGTATCACGATCAACACTCATCCCAAGACCAGAAACAGAACTCCTTGTTGAAAGAACTGTAGAAAAAATAAAAAAACTACATAACCAGAAAAAAATTGCCGTGATTGATGTTGGAACTGGAAGTGGTGCGATCATTGTCAGTCTTGCATTGGAGTTAAAAAAATATTCTTCTCTGGATTATTTTGCCACCGACAAATCCAAACGTGCACTGCATATTGCTCAAAAAAATGCATTCTTCCATCAAGTATCAGTGAATTTTAGAGATGGCGATCTCCTCAAACCATTTCTGAATAATCTTCAGTCGTATGAAACCATCATCATCGCTGCGAATCTCCCCTATCTCTCACAAAAAATCTATAAGGAAACCCCTCCAGATGTCCAATTTTTTGAACCGCGCCAAGCGCTCATGAGTCGGAGTGCAGGTCTGGCTCATTACGAGAAACTCACACGACAAATCACGCAGTATCTCCCATCAGTAAATATCTATTTTTTCTTTGAAATAAGCCCTGAACAGGATGCACTCCTCACCTTTATTCCCTGGGAATACGACGTTTTTCCTGACTATACAGGAAGATCAAGACTCGTTATCGGATTCTCCAAAATGTAATTGCAGAAAACAATAAAACCCCTGCGCATTGCGGGGGTTTTATTTTCACCAAAGAAGTGAATTAGGCTCGTCGTTTCTTCGTGGCCTTCTTCTTGGTCACTTTCTTCTTGGTCACCTTTTTCTTGGTGGTTTTTTTCTTGGCTGCCATAACACTCACCTCCTTCCAGTTTTATTTTTCGTTTCCGTGATTTCACGGTTACGATGAATTTTCTTTTTACGGAACGAACGCAATGCGTCGTTCATATTTTTTTGTGTGAATGTTTCTTCACACGTATTTTTAGTATACACTTTTTTTTGAAAATGCATAGAGTAAAAAATATTTGTCAAGAGTCATAGTGCAAAAATATTTTTATCTATTCATTTTTTGTAAATGAACTTCTGAAAAAAGTTCAGCAAAAAATATTTTGTGATACATTCTCTTGATTCTATCAAGTAAGGAACTTGTAATTTGCAAATTTGTGAGTTACTTTTCAAATTTTTTCAGCGGTAAGAGAACCATATTTTTCAAACATTTTTTACATTTTTTGTGTATATTCCTTAGACAATTTCCTGCTCTCTCGAGGCCAAATTTCGGCATCACTTCGCTGAAAATCGACTCTTTTGTCTAGTTGACAGGAGGAATTTGGCTCCGTACTATGAGTACGAAGGGGGGCGAGCTTTCCATCCTTTGTGTCCAAAAGATAGCGAAGGATGGGTTTCGCTCGAGCTTCAACGAAAGCCGTACGTTTACAGTTCAATAATAACTAAAGCTAGGAAGAGAGGTGAACCCTTATGGAAGAACCCATGAATCAAGAAGACAACATGAGTGATCAAGCGAAAACCTGGCTTCAAGACAACTTGAGAATTATCGTAAGTATTTTCATTGTCGCAGCGATAGCTCTCGGAATTTACTCCTATTCGCAACGATCAGAAGAAATGCTGAGTGATACAACCACTCTTGCTCCTTCTGACAGCGATTTGACCACGGAAGGAGTGGACACTCCACTGAATCCGTCACCAGTAACCAAGCCTACCGCAACGAAACCAGCTGAAGTGAGTCAAGAAACCGCCACTGCTTTTATCGAAACAGCAGTTCGGGGCGATGGAACGACTCATCTCGCACGACGAGCCCTCATGAATTACCTCGAGAAAAACCCGGATTCCAGCCTAACTGGAGCCCACAAAGTCTATATCGAGGATTACCTTCGAAAACAACTCCCCCAGAAAAGCGGAGTCCACGTCGGAACGTCAGTTGAATTCTCCAAAGATATGGTTCGCCAGGCGATCGAACACTCCAAGAATCTTACACCGAAACAGCTCCAGAACTTGAAGAAATATTCGGATCGCGTGGCCGCCTATCGAATGTGATAGTTTTTCTTTCTAGTACTTTGCTCGCAATTGCATATAAAAACCCCAAACTTGGGGTTTTTATATTGCTTTTGAATCGCTCGAGGTTCGCTAATCGGGAAGTCCTAGTACCTTATCACCAGGAATTATTCCCGTTGTTTCACCAGCATTTACCTCGAGGACATACCTCACAGGCCCCCCGGGAGATATAAGCCCCATCTCTTCCGGCGCAACATTTTGAACCAAGCTCTCAACTTTTCCCCCAGCGATAAATACCAGATCGAGCGGAAATTCCATGTCTTTCATCCAAAACTGATACCGATCAGCTTGAGGGAAAATAAAGAGCATTCCAGATGCTTGTGGGAGGCTAGCCCGTTTTCCAAGCCCAAGCACACGCTCACTCTCTGTATCGGCATATTCTACGGACCATTGATGACTTCCAATTTGAAGGAAATCCCCCTCTCGAGCACCGCCACTCCACCGGAAAAAACCTATTCCAATAACCATGCCAGCAGCAACACAGATAAGACCCCCCAAAATGAATTGCTTTTTTATCATACTCTTGGAATTATTTTTTGAGACCAACCCTGAACCAATACACTCAGCAGGGTAAGTCCAAGAGTTGCCCCTAAAAAGACGAGGAGTTTTCCGAGCGTTTGTGTTGAAAGAGCCAGGAGTGCCATCCCGAGCGTAATGAGACTATAGAGAACAGCTATTTGTTTTTCACTCCAGCCAAGCTCTCGGAGCCGATAGTGAAGATGCCTCCCATCAGGATGAAAAAGAGATGTACCCGAACGCCAGCGCTCCCAAAGAACAAAAAGAGCATCCAAAATGGGGATAATAAGCACTAAAACGGTAGTTGCAATTTTGGCACCAGCCGATATTGCCAAGACGGCTAGAGCAAACCCAAGAAAGTACGATCCGACCGTCCCAGCTATTATGCGCCCGGGTGGCCAATTTAAAAAAAGGAAGGCTAACGTCGCGCCAAGCAGAATACTACTCGGCCCAGCTAAACCTGGTTGGCGAACTTCTGGGAAAAAACTTACCAGAGTTAAGGTTCCAAATCCGATACACACAACGCTTCCCAAAAGACCATCAAGACCATCGAGCCAGTTCACTGCGTTCATAACGAGAAGGAGCCAGAGAAGAAGGATAACCAGAGGCATCCCAGAAAACCATTCGCGAAAATCAACAGTTCCTCCAAATGGTCCCTGCATGATTTCAATCTTTAGTCCAAGAAACACTAAGAGTCCACCCAAGAGGAGTTGAAAAGCGAGTTGCCACCACCAAGAAATTGGTCGAATATCGTCCAAAATTCCAAAAAACAGAATGAGCACCCCCCCGCTCAGGAGAGCTCCAATCGTGGGAGAAAATTGAAATCCCGGCCAGAGCAAGAGACTGATTACAAAAGCAAGAAGAAGCCCAACTCCGCCAAAACGGCTCACCGCGTTCTTCTGAGGTAAACGGGATGCTTCTTCACGTTTCGATGGTTTCCATCTTTGGTGTATCCAAAGAAGAGTAAAACCAAAAAGAGCACTCAGACCGAGGGCAAGACAAAAAAAAGGAAGAAGTGGTACTACTCCCCGTAACACGTCCCCTATCATATGAGATGCCTTAATAATTGATAAGTACGATCGCCGCCAATGCAACCGCCAATCCAAAAGTAATGACCCCTGATCCAAGGAGTAGTGTGATCGAAAGCAGCCACTCTCCTGAGCGAAGAAATCTCCGTGCAAAGAAAACATTCCCTACGAGAAAAATGCTCGAGAGTAAGGGGAGCAGGTATATTTGCCACCATGAAGCCAACACATCAATACCGAAATAGACATTATACCGAAGGATCACCGAGGCTTCACTCGGTTGAAAAAACACCGCAATGATTCCAATGAGGACAAGATGGATCATTCCAAGAAGCGCCACCACCAACCAGAATTTCTGGCGCGAACTCGCCAACCACTGATATCCTTGCATACACCAATACAGAGGCCGCATCATACCTCCTGTGCTACTGCTAATAAAGATTTTTGTGACTCATCTTCGACTTCGGTAAGTTTTGTTCGATCGAGCTGATCTCCAAGCTTAGAAAGCCGCTTCTCGGTATCTTCGTATTTATGAGTCGCGTTCATGAGATGGCCTCCCAACACCTTAAATTCATGTTCAAACTTTCCATATTCTTGTCCGAGACGTTCGAGCTGAACAAACATCTCCTTGGCTCTTTTCTCTATCTGCATTCCCTTCAATCCAAAAACGATCGTCGAAAGATAAGCAAAAAATGAATTTGGAGAAACGGGAATAACTCGTTTCTTGGTAAAGTAATCATACAAACCCATGCCTTCGTCATCTTTAATAATCGTTTCATAATAGACATTTTCCGCTGGAATATACATGAGCGCCCAATCAAGAGTCCCTTCGCTCGGCAAAATATATTTGGTAGCAATGGCATCAACGTGCTTTTTTACATCAGAAATAAATTGTCGTCGGGCGGCTTTACGCTCATCATCAGAACTTATTGCGAGAATGCGCTTGAAATTTTCCAATGGAAACTTTGAATCAACACTGATACTCCCTCCCTTCAAAACTATGAGCGCATCAACCGTTTCACCCGTCTTGAATGTATGTTGGAGTTTAAAAAATTCAGGCGCCATCATCTGAGAAAGTATGTCCCCGAGCATTTGTTCACCAAATCCACCCCGGATCTTTGGCGCCTTCAAAATATCCTGGAGGGAAGCTACATCCTTCGTAACCTCGAGAATCTGCTCATTCGTTTTAGTCATTTCGGTCAAACGTTCCCGGACATCCAGAAAGGACTTTCCCGCATCATTGAGACGTTTATCAAGTCGTTCGGTATTATCATGAAGTCGCTGATCAAGCGTCCGCTGCATCCCCTCAAGTTGCTGAAAAAGATTCGCTTGCAAATGATGGAGTTCCTGAGCTCTTTTTTGTTCTGCCAAAGCCAATTTTGCCTCCATTTCCTGGCGGTTGTCTCCAAGTCTCGAGAGTTTCTCACGAAGAGAAAAGGCTAACCAGAAAAAGAAACCTCCAGCTACCACAAGTACTCCCAGCAAAAGAGTCGAATTCTCCATCATAGGTATGAGACTCTTATTTCTTGATTCCCGCGATAAAGCGCTTGAGTTCGGTCACTCGATTTACCACCTCTTCGTATGGCCCCTCGAGAAATTCGATAAAAAATCTATCAAGCATATTCAACCGATAGTGAAGCTCCTCGCTATTCATGAGGACGAACCGGATCTCCTTCCCTACCTCTGCTTCCAGATGGCTTATCGCATGCTTAAGCTTCGTGCGATTGACATTATTCACCACTAAAATCATATCTACCTTTGATTTCGGATAACTCAAAAAAAGTCCGCTAATGAGTATAAGTTTTACTTCCCCAATCGTCTTAAGTTTCTTGAAAACGTGTGATTGAGCGGTTACATTCAGTTTTGAAACCAAAGTCTTGAGTTCGAGTGCAAACGGAAACTCCATATTTGCCGTAAAAAAAAGTTTTCCCTTCTTTGATTTCTGATGAATAAACTGGATTTTTGCGAGACGTTTCGTTTCTCGTTGAACATCAGGACGAGAAAGCATGGTACGTGCCGCAATATCAGCGGTCGCGTATTCTTCTTCAGGATTCATCGCAAAAAACCGGATAAGACGAGCTCGTACCCGAGATCCGAACAATGATTCGAACAGGACTACCGACATAGCAGAAAAATTAGGATTAACAAGCCAGAGAGCCTAGGGTCAGTATAGGCAGCGCTCAAGAAAAAGTCAAAATGAGATAGTATTAAAAGAGGCTTGGGAGAGGGATAAATTGACATCCTTTCGTCCCCTTTTGTGGTATACTATATAAGAATATGCGAGAGAAAAAAGACCGGTCGTTACGTGCGGAGCCGTTTGATTCGTATCAAATACATACGAGCGACATCCAGGTGGCCTCACATGCCCACGAGCCCTATATCATTGCTTTCCGTTATTCCGGAGACAATGTTACGGCTCGGGTTTTGGGTACCCTGACAGGATTTTTTGAGATAGATGTACATGATGAAGATGCTGCCTATATAGTCAATTTCCTCGCATCCGTTGCGAAAAAGGAGTATTTTGCTAATCCGCGTCGTGGACCAGTCGAAAGTTTTGAGGCGGCTCTCCACAAGATTAATGTCGCACTCGCTGAACTCGTCAAGCACGGGAATGTCAGCTGGCTTGGACACCTCCATGGAGCACTCACCCTCATCTCGGGGAATATGATCCATTTCTCGGTGACGGGAGATGGTGCTATGCATCTTTTTCGAGATGATGTGTTGCGTTCGATCAGCGAAGGGCTGGTTGAGACCACCAGCGAGCCTCACCCAATAAAAACCTTCGTCGAGATCGCAAGTGGGTCACTTTTCCCTGGTGATCGAGTACTCCTATGTTCCCCGACTCTCTGGAACCTATTTACACCTGATGACATTGAGCGACACGCTCGACGATTGTCTCGTGAAGCACTTGAACAATTCTTACGCACAGCCCTCGTAAATGAGCTCGATTGTGCGAGTGTCGTGTTAATTACGTGTGAATCTCAAGTCAAAGCAGTTGCTCCACAAGTATCGACCGCTGCTCCAGCTCACGCGAAAACAAAAGAGCTCCTCGAAAATGTATTTAGTGAACAACCCTTCCGTCATTCCACGCAAATAGTACCGCCTGCACGCGAGGCCTCACCGGACCCTCAGCATCCCCCACAAGACTTTATTGATTCAAAAACAGGTCATATTTATGTCCATGGAGAAGAACTCGCGACTCCCGAAAACCAGAGTATTTGGAATACTCGATGGGCACTCATACGCGAAAAAGGAACCTCTTTGATCTATCTCCTCCAAGAAAAGGCCGTGAAAAATTTCCGCCGTTTTCGCAAACAGACTTTTTTTCTTTCAAAGAGTGTTTCTCAATTTTCTGGAAGCCTCGGCCGAACTACCCTCCGCCGTTTACGAGTTTTTTGGCGTCGCTTCATTCAATGGAACAAAGAACACCGGATCAAAAAGAAGGCACCCGAAGTTATTTCCCTTCCCAACCAAGCAGCTATCTCAAAAGCAACCGAAGCTATCAGTATCCCGTTTTACCAGCAGTTTTTGAGAAAAAATTGGAAGGAATCACTCACTATTTCTGTCGAGTGGCTTTTGGAAAAAAGTAGCCAGTTCATCCCCCGAATTGTCCACAAGACACAGCACCTCAATGATACCTGGAAAAACCTGAGTTTGGTTTCGAAACGAGTCATTATTGGAGTCATGGTGCTTTCTTTGGCTCTCCTTGGAGCACTTCTTTTCCCTCGAGAAATCCCCCCGTCGACATCTCTTGCGCCCACCGACTCAGAAACCGTGCAGACTTCCACCGAAACTGTCATTCCAGAACTCGCTCTTCCATCTGATGAAAAGGGTGCTGTTCTACTCGATTCAGGGACACTCACCTATACCGAAGAAGCAGACGTTATTATCGGACTCGTCATACTCGACAATGTTCCCTACGCCATAACCCCGAAAGCTATCATCCAACTTGGCAATCGGGAGCGAGTATCAGCGCCTGAAGAACTTCAGTACGCAACCGCCATGGATGATCTCGATGCCCTTTTCCTCATCACCAAATCTGGAAAGCTCTATCAATATACCCCCATCAACCAGCGTTTTACCGAAAACACCCTTCCTCTCCCGCAGGAAACACATATAGATGCTATTGGCGCCTACCTAACCTATCTCTACGTCCTCGATAGTACACGAACCGAACTTTACCGCCTCCCTCGGATTGAAGGAGGGTTTGGCACTCCGGTCGCCTGGTTCAAAGAGATCATCCCAGCAAATAGTTCTTCACTTTTTGCGGTAAGTGATGTCGTGATTCTCGGGCAAAGCAACACTCTACAAAGTTTTTCGAAAGGAACCCTTGCCATCAATGGTTTTGAAACCACTCTCCATGATATCTCCTTGATCAGCGTCTTCGTCCCTAAAATCAGTGACCAAATTTATGCTCTTGATTCATCCATGCGACGCGTGGTCGTTTGGAATAAAAACGGATCCCTCGAACGCCAGCTCTTTTCAATAGATTTTGATACAGCAAACTTTATCACCGTTAGTGATGATCAAAAGACACTCTATGTCGCTCGAGAGCGTCACGTATACCAACTCAGTATCCCCGAAGCTACTCCTTTCTGAAAAAACTACCTATCAAGACTTCTTGTTACGCTGCTATTTTGAGGCGTTCCATGATTTCATGGTTGACAAGCCTCGCGTCTCGTCCATAGCGAAGTCGAGAGAGCTCCTTCATGGCGTTCGCAATATCTTGTTTCCCTGATGTTGGCGGGAACGTTTTCATATTGAACGGTTTGGTGAGTTCATTGTTCATTAAGAGTCTCGCAAAACACTGATAATTGTCTACATTGACCAAATCATTCGCTGAAAAAACTGGAGCAAATTGTTTTTCGAGAAATTCGGCATCTTCAGGACCAACACGAAAAGTCACCAATGAACCAACATTTCCGAAGACCGCTTTGGATATCTCCTCTTTGAGCTGACCAATAAACTGGTGTGCCAAGAGAAGTATCAAACGGTACTTCCGTGCCTCAGAAAGAATTTGAGCAATAGAATTTGTGGTGACATTTTGGAATTCATCGAGATAGAGATAGAAATCACGTCGCTCATTTTCAGGTTGGTCAACGCGCGAAAGAGCCGCCATCAAAATTTTCCCAACGACAACCATTCCAAGCAATCGTGCATTAATCTCACCAATTTTCCCTTTTGAAAGGTTAATCAGGATAATTTTCCCCTGATCCATCACTTCGCGGAAATTGATCGTGCTTTTTTGTTGAGCAATAATCGGCCGCATCATGTCATTAGAAATGAAAGCGGTCAATTTCGAAGTAATATAGGGCACCATATTGGCAAGAGCAGCCTCACCACCAGCTTTTTCAGCTTCCTTGGTCCAAAAATCATGTACGATAGGGTTTGTGCACTTCGAAAGCTTATATCGCCGAAAATCTTCATCAGCTAGCACCTTCGAAATTTCAACAAGCGTTGAACCACTTTCTGGATCTTCCATAATGAGGAGCATCGCATTGCGCATATACTGCTCAAACATCGGACCTCCGGTCGCCTTAAGATCATAGAGTTGATCAAAGATACCGATCATCTCATTGATCACAAAAGTTTTCTGTTCGGGATGTGCTGGGTCATATTCGAGCATATTCAGCCCAATTGGACGTTCAACGTCTGCGGGATCGAAAACAATCACATCCTCTGCACGTTCTTTCGGAATAGCGGTCAGAATATCCTCGATCGCATCTCCGTGCGGATCAATGAAACAAAAGCCTTTTCCATTCTGGGCATCCCGCTTTGCCATTTCCTGAAGATAATTTGACTTCCCAACACCAGTTTGCCCAATGACATACATGTGACGCCGGCGATCATTATCCGTTATCCGAATTTCAGACTTTGCTCCACGATATTCATTAAATCCAAGCAATATTCCGTCTTTTGGAATATTGATAGGCGGTGGAGCGGCTCCCGCTTTGAGCCATTTAATCTTCGGGGTTTCAGTGGTAGAAATCGGAAAATGAAAAATACTCGCAAGCTCTTTCACCGAAAGAATCATCGTAGCATCTTCGTTAAAATTCCTGAAAATAAAATCATAAGCTGCCTGTTTTTCCTTTGTCCGTTTCTTCACTCGAAAACTATTCACTTCTGGATTCTCAAACTGACTAAACGCATTTTCAATATGTGCCAATATTTCTTCTGCACGCTCCTTGGTTGCCGCTGAGGCCAGGAGTCGAATATTGACCGAAAATGCTGCTTGGCTTGCCTTATTGTCAATTGCTTTAACCAACTCTTGTTCTTCTGGAGTCAGCGAGACCGGCTTATCATCTTTCGCTTTCTGCTCTTCATTTTCCTGCTTCGTATACATGGCTTTATTCAACCCCTGTCCAAGTGACTTCCCCACCGTTTGAGCAAATGTATCCGGGTGAGCATCTACCAACCGTTTCCCTTCTTGCATCTTCTGAGCAATATGACGGCCTGTTTTACGAAAATGTTTGGGGGCTGGCGCCAACACAATTTGAATTGCACCTCCTTCTGCAACGGTCGCAAGTCGAGAGAGTGAGTTTGATATTTCATTCAGCGGATCCACCCCAAGCTCTCGATACGTCTTTAGGGGAAGCGCTGATCCGCTCGTTAGTTCGAGCGTAGCAACAGCCGTTTCGCTTCCTGGCGAAAAAATAGTGTAATCAGAAATTCTTTCGATAACGGCGTGAGGAAAAAAGCTGTGCACCTGCTTTTCGACACTTTCACGAAACCGCTTCGGCATGGCAAGATAGAAAAAAATTTCCTCACTGGCTGATGGATTCGCAATTTCAAAAACAATCTGAGGAATTTCATAGAGTAACTTCTGCCACCATGGCAAGTGCCGCTTCAGCACTGCAAGAGAAGCGAGCAGTTGTTCCATGGCAAGAATTTCTTCTTTCCACTCTTCATTTGTGGTTTTCATCCCCTCTTCAGTCACTTTCTTCCGACTCACTTGAATCACTTCCAGTGCTAAATTCAGAGATTGGTTGACTTGAAAACGAATCCGTAAAAGACTCCTTATCAATAGAAAGGTACCAGAAAGAAGCGAAACTACCCCAAACAACGTGAGGAGTAAAACCAGGAGGACATCCAAAGAAAACAAACTCATAGACTCGTTTTTGGAATTTTTATTTTGAGAGGTATTTGACTACACTTCAGCCTGCACTAACCCCTTAGCTAAGAGTGCTTCGTAGAGTTTGTCGGCAAGCTCATCATGCATCACATCGAGCACATAATAATCGCCGAGTTTCTTCGCGACGGCCACTGCATGCACCACGCCTTTGGTTTCTGCAAGACTCACCAGCCGAGTAACGGCAGCTTCTGCACTTACAGCAAATTCTCCCAGAGCTACCACATCCTCCGCGACTTGCGTATCATCCGATGCGGTCGTCGTACTCACCCGAGAGAGGATCTTGGCATACTGCTCAGCTGACTGATCTCGCATCTTCTCTGGGTTGGCTTCAGGCTTTATCTCTGGACGCACACCGCTCCCCGTACCCGTTTCAACCGAGACAGATTTCTCAACACCGACTTCTGGAACCAGGACTTCTTCGGGCATATGTTTACACAGCAGCTGCTTTCATTTCAGCTTTAAATTGATCAATAATATCTTTGACAAACACATCGTAATTCGGGATTTTGGTTTCAATAAACCGAGCGATTTCCTCCTCACTCACTTGTTTTTCCACGAGCTCTTCGTATTCTTCTGCGCCGCTTTCACCAAGCTTTTCGAGCGTATCAGCAAAAATCCGCTTGAGGAGCGCTTCGAGCATTTTCCCGAGGAGCTCTTCTTGTTTCTCTGGTGCCATGCCATCGAGTGACATCTCCGAGATAAGATCTGTTTTGAGTTTTGTGTAATCTATTTCCATAAATATAGTGTTAGTGTATCACAAAATACCGCATTACATACTTCGTCCTGACCGAGGAAGAAGCTGTGGTGCCTTCTCCGAGACAACGAGCATCCGAGCAAAATACTCAGCAAGTTTTTCTTCCTTCCCTGGAGTTCCCACAACACCGAACATACGAATATTTTCTCGTACGAATCTTCCAAGATGCTTGATATGAGTTGAATGAAGATCGCTCTTCTCAAGAGAAAAACCAAAAAGCACTATCTCCCCGCGCTCCATCTTGGCAAACTTGTCCATGATATCACCCATGTTCATACTCTCTGATTGAGCAGGGAAAACCCCAACTACACCCGCCCGTTGGTACGCCCGAAATCGTTCTAATTGATCAAAATCCGCGGGTGACACCTCTCCGGGTCGCAGCGTCATAACCCGATGAACCAAGTCTTGATATTTCAGTTTCATGGCCTGTGCTTCAGCTGGAGTCAAACGAGATATATATTCATTAGCATTAAATTTCTCAGCACTGTATTGCTCCGCGAGTTTTTCTGGGGTCAACATTTCTGCCGTGGCTCGTACCAAACCAGCTGGTGTCTTTCTCGATCCACTATTCTCCAACGCAGCATCCACAAAACGTCCAGGAGCAGCAGAATCCCCTGGGATTCGTGCAGCGAGAATAGCTTCCGCTCCCGTTTTTGGAACCCCAACTGCTTTATCTGGAACTGCTTCAGTTGCCAGAGACTGTTTGAGCGCCGCAATATCAATCGGGGGTTCCGCTCCACCCGCCACGTTGCGGATAGTGAGAATCTGTCCCTTTGGATTTCCTGAAGTACTCATTTCCTGGGCAACTACTGATGCGGCAAGCTCTGCCGATCCAGTATTCTGAGTCATGGCTTGAAATTCATTCGATGGTGTAACCTGAACCGTTTCGCTCGAAGAAAGATCCGGAATCGAAGTTTTGATCGGCAAAGCTGGCTTGGGTGCCTGTGGAACCGAGTCCTGAGCCGGTGAAGAATCTCCTTCTTCAATCATACTCTTCATCATCTCCTGGAGCTTTTCACTCGAAAGCGCCTCGCGGTAATCTACCAACTTCCCTTCCGCCAGCCAGAGACGCTCGCCACGAGACTGAGCAAATTCTGCTTCCGAGAATCCCATTTTTTCAAGGAGTTTCGGATTTTGCTCAATCGCCTCACGGAGAACTGTTTCAACCTTCACGGCAAAAGCATTTTGTTTCGATGCATCAATACCAAGCTCTTTGGCTAATTTAATTGAATCTCCCCACAAGGTATCTCCCTTGGCAGCTGAGTGTGTCAAAATACCCTCTATTTTTGAGGGAACCATTTCAGATACAGAAGCACCTGATACCCGAAGGTCTTTGGTAATCTCAGTGAGCGGAGGGATAGTCTGCTCTGGAGCAACCATCTCTTGTGCGAGTGCGGAAGCTGCTGAATCCATCGTTTGATTTCCTGATGCTGCCGGAGTATCAGCAAGAGAAATTCCGGGAGTTTCTCCTGCCCCCCCTGGAACAACCTTTTCTGTCATTTCAGTCGGGATCTGTGAGACGAGATCCTTCGGCCAATTATCAGGATGAGGGATTGCTTGTTTACGCTCCGGGAAACTCTCATCAAACATGATCGTTTGGTTTTGAGGTCCAGAATCTGCCGTGTTTTGATCAGCAACTTGGGTAAAATATTCCAGTCCAGCACTTAACTTTGACTTGATTGCCTCGCGCAATGGTTTCATCGTATCAGACTGCACAAATTCACTGATAAATTTACCAGCAATAAAACCGAGAGCAACCGCAGCTCCCCGGACTGCCCAGCGTCGCCGCCGATCATCAGTCATCCATTTCTCAATACGACCGGTATGTACTTCAATTGCTCGGTCAGCAAACTTACTATATTTCTGGTAAAGAAGTTCTGCTTCTTTTGCTCGATATTCTTTCACCATCTCATGTTCCTCGGGAGTCCATTCTGTCTGAGGAATCTCGCCCTTTAATACCTGATTGGATCGATTTGCAGCCGTTCTTTCTTTTTCTTCTGCTTCCCGATACTTCGCCATGATCAAACGATCTTTATCCGTCCACTCTGATTCAGGAATTCTACCGTAAGCCAAGTTCACTTCCCGTTCCCCTAAAGAATTAGTATCTTCAGGGTTTTTTCTTATTTCTCGTTCAATATCAGCCTCATCTTCATCCTCCAATTCTTCTGAATCTATTCTAATCTGATGGACATCGAGCGCTCCTACCAACTCTCCTTCAAGTGCCTTCGTTCGCCGCTGCTGCATGAGTGCGTCCCCTGCCACATTGAGCGAGGTCGCCAAAGCCATACCAGAGAAAACTCGAGACGCCCAGACCGATAGACCCCCGGTCGCTACTGCAGCCGTCGCAAAGCCACCCGCAACCCCGAGTTTTTTTGTAAAAGAAAGTTTGTTATATCCGCGAAAAAAATTCTCTACCTTTTGCGAAAGCTGCCCCATTCTCGTCTTTTCCATTGCCTGAAGTTGCATCTTGGTCCGCGCTTCGTACAGTTCCTGAGATTCATGCACTTTGAAATACCGCAGACCCTCGGCGAGGGCATTCTTGAGCTCTTGTCCGGCGATTCCAGACTGTTTGATCCGCTCGAGCTCCATGTTCTGGAGTAACATCAGTTGTTCGCGATACGCACTCTCAGCGCGTACAACCGCCGGATCGGGCACCCGCTTCACATTTTTAAACAGAGAAACAACTTTGGAATACATACTCTGCTCGCGACGATCAATCGCCAGCACTTCAGCATAAAACGTCCGCGTTTCCTCCACCGCGTCCACGAGTCGAGCTCTATCTTCAGGCGAAACCGGAGCCGTCGTTTCTTTTTTCTCCTCTTCACGTTTTTTCGGATCTTCTTTCTTGTGCACTCTTGATTCTTGAATAGGTTGTTCGTTTGTCTTTGGTTGAGGAATATCAATCGGAAGAGTTCCGTAATTCATTTCGGTTTCTTTCCACTGCGGATCAAACCTCCCGCCTTTCGGCTCCACTT
>CAZABS010000017.1:17129-19820 GCA_964483635.1 uncultured Bdellovibrionales bacterium | reverse complement strand
GGGGAATGTGTCTCAGGGAATTTGTTCAAAAGAGGAAATTCTTGGCCAGTTCTCTGATCGGTCAGAATACGAACGGTTTGCTCTTCAGTCGCTCGGAGAAATAAGGGAAAGGAAGGCGGTTCTCAAAGGATGGTTCCATGAATAATTGAAATTCGGTGGTCGGACTGCTGAATAGGAGGGAATTAGATCGAAAGAATAGTTCCACTAGAAAATTGAGAAAAACAAAAACCCCGAGTTTTCTCGGGGTTTTAGCTCTATTCTTTGTTACATGTTTGATGGCATTACTGGGGGTGGTGTATTTTTTTGTTTTTTTCGCCACCAGAGGAAGCTGATGACAGCAGTTACAAGAGCTACAAAGATACCAATACCCCATGAGATGATCCAAAGACCATTTTTATTTTGTGTTAAACGCGGATCTGATTCTGGGGGAGACAGTGCTGTTGAAACTGTTTTGCTGAGGACGCGATTTCCCATGCTTCCATAGACGTTCAGTAAAATGGTTGGTTCGTTACAAGGGGTATCAATGCTAACATCAAGAGTCTTGATTTGATTTGAGGGATCATATGAAAACTTTGCTGGAGTTTTCGTACAGAGTTGGTCATTGCTGTCTTTCAGAGAGATATCGAGTGTGTAGGTATCAATCTTCTCATATGAAGCAGGGCGGATATTGCCAAGGTATTCAACTCTAGCAGTTTTTCCTGCCGCGTATTCTGGTTGGTCGAGACGGAGATGCGTTATATCTGCAGCGGCACCTGGAACATCGAGTTTCCAGAGAAGAGGAAGGGAAACCTGGGCTCCATCTTTATTCACGAGGGTTATAGCAAGCGTGTGGTTTCCAGGGATATCAACTATTTCCTCTGGAAAATCCAAAGTGAATGGCTTGGTCTCGGCTGGAGCGAGAGTAAAGGAGTTTTCTTGAAGGGCAATTTTTTCTCCGAACACTTCATAGGCGTAAACCTCCATTTTTACCTGAACTTCCTGAGTTATTGGGGTGCCGTTGCTGATGTTGCAAGCAAATTTTTCAGGATTCGTGCCAATGAGGAGGATGAAACTTGCACCAGAATACACTGGGTATGTTCCGTAGGTGCAACTCGCAAGACTGATGAAACTTGGACGCTCCGAGAGAGCTACGTCTTCGGCAAGTGTAGTTGTAGCTATGAGTGAGCCGAGGCTATCGCGTAACTCAAAAGAGACAGAAGCGGCGCCTGTGAGCGATTGAGGGAGTGAAACAACCGACGTGAGTTTCTGGCTCGTTCCACGGTAGAGTGAAAGTGGATTTCCCAAAGGAACCGTAAGCGAATTTGGCTGCTCAACACGCTCGGTGCGATAGGTAAGGGATGGGTAGAGGGAAAGTGTGCTGTTCCAGTCTTCATTCTCAACCGTCACAGAAATTTGGTACTGACCGCTATCCATTCTCGTGAAACGAGGCTCATTCAATTGGATCTGTTGTTCTCCAATTACTACATTTGGTATAAATAGGACAACTCCAAACAGGTACAAGCTGAGATGACGGATTGGTGAAATTGTGAATCTCATAGACGAATTTGATGAGTGAAGGATTGAAGAGTACGCTGGGAATTTATGGAGCAACTTCTTTCCAATTAAAGTCACAGCTGCGGGTACCGGTACACGTGTGTGTGATCCCTGGACAGTCTGTAGCAACTGACCATGGAGTATCGTTACTACAAGTGTTTGATTCTCTTTCGGGCGGACAGTTCCATGTCGTTGGTACGCACTGGACACTAATGTCTTTGGTGTACCCGAGAACTTGGAATCCGTTGCTGTAGGTTGCTTGGACGCGCGCAGTCCCAGTTGCACCACCAGAGTTTACTCGTCCCTTTGTGCCAGCGGTATTACTCACACTTGCAATACCTGGATTGAGAATCATTATCCAATTGGTACTTTCAGTAACAGGCGATCCGCTGGGAGCTGCACATGTCTGTGTTCCCGCTGCGTCGTAGTAGGCGCTGAGATTTGTTGATGAGTTGTAGCTCAGGGTGATTGTTCCGGCTGGACAAACCAGAAGTGTTGGTTGAGTTATTGTCACCGCAGCAGTATCAATCGCGCCATTGTAGGTTGCTCGGAACTGCATTGCCGCGGATCCACCCCCGGTTAGTCCAGTTACACCTCGAAGTTGTCCCGCTACTCCGGTTGTTGCTCCAACACCAGGCCCATTGATGGGAACCCATGTCGTTGTAGCCGTGACATTGTTTGCGCCGATAACTGATCCTGGATTGTCGCAAAAGAGAGGGAGTGTTGCGTCAGTAATGTCTGTAGTTGGGTGGTGCCAAGCAGCGAACGATTTGGTCTCGCCAACGAGAAGAGTGTCTGTATTGGGGCAGACTCGGGTGTACCCAGAACTCGTGATTATCACCGTCCGCGCTGCACAGGCTGACCAGGAATGTGATCCATTATCCATAGCTCGGAAGTAGAGAGTATGTGGTCCAGTTGTGAGAGAAGTTAGGCCAGGATCTTCAACATGAAGCGGTGAAATGAGTGTTCCGTTGGCGCAATCTCCATCCCGCCACTCGTAGTCAATGATCGGGTCACCCTCAGGGTCAGATACAACTCTTCCGGCGAGATCGAGTGGACTCGTATAGCTGCCATCAATTGGGGGGAGATCAATGGCGACAGTGGGGGGGCTGTTTGGAGCGGTGACATTGACTGTGGTTGAACAGGATGCTGATCCGA
>CAZABS010000017.1:1823-17029 GCA_964483635.1 uncultured Bdellovibrionales bacterium | reverse complement strand
GGGGGGCTGTTTGGAGCGGTGACATTGACTGTGGTTGAACAGGATGCTGATCCGATAGGATTTGTGCAGGTAACACCAAAAATATAAGGACTACCTGCTTGAGCGAGGGGACCGATAGTAAAGGCGCTTCCTGGAAGCGAAAAGCTCGCGTTGTCCCATGTCGGGACACCGAGCCATCCACCAGTACGAGTACAGGTGGTAGCTCCACTTGAGTTCCAAGAAAAAGTCACCGAGGCACCAGCCGCAATAGTGGTGTTGGCTCCACCATTGACACTACAGCTGACACTCGGAGGAACCGAGGGGACTACGGTAACGGTGTGATCGGTATAACTCAACCAAGGATTGCCGAGCCAATCGCCTTGACCAGACGCGTATGAATCATACGCGATAACACGGTAGGTGGTCGTCTCAGTGAGTGCTCCCGTCGGGAATTCATATACTTCAGGTCTTCCAGAGTATGGATCCATGGATTGGTCACCACGTTGTCCGCTATTACCGGTGGGGTAGATGATAGTACCATTGATTGGATCATTCGGACTCCAAGTAAATCTTCCACCAACCCAACTCCAACTTCCATAGTAAAGCGAGCTACCATTGGCGTGTGGAATGGTTGGGGTGCCAATTGGATTTTTGAATACCCAATAACTCGGATATGTACCACCCCAAATTCTGGCCCGGAGTGTGACTCCACTATTGGGTGTAGGAAGTGGGTACGCTGGTTGACCAGTTTTCTTCGCAAGAGACGTCGAGACCCCGGGATAAGAAGGAGGAGGCGGACACGACCCGCAATCAGCGGGACAAGTACTACAATCTTCTCCAGGATCTGTACAAGATCCGTTTCCACAAAGAGAGCAATTTATGCCGGTATCTCGGTGATAACAGCCATCTGGTTGGGGATTCCATCCACTCCCAGATGGAGCACTGGGACAAGCACACTGGTACTCAACAATGGAGTTCCATGGAGCACAGAAAGTACCATTTGGCCCACCGCAGGTGTTATTTGGAGGGCAGTGTACTGGATCATTGGCACTAATTTGGTGATTGTAACAGCCACCACCAGCGTCTATCCATCCAGCCCCAGGAGAGCCCGTACAACCACATTGAAATTCCCAATATTCTGGACCATGAGTTATGTCGGGTGAGCAGAAAGTATTGGAAGGACCAGTGCAAGTTACACCACAAGGGGCTGGCTCGGGAGCGCTGCATACGGTTCGGCTACAGTCCCAGGTACCATTGGTGGTATTACAACCGTTGTCTTTGGTGCATGGCCCGCCATCGGTAGCACTTGTCGAACAAACACTTCCGGTACCTAAAGAATCACAGATATACGTTCCGCCGCAATTACATGCTCCTCCGACAGCCACATCAGAAACACTGCAGTTGCCATTACAGTCATGTTGACCTTGGATACCACAGTTATTCCAACAATTGGTACCCCAGCGGCCACTACCCCAGTCACCAGGGTTTCCATCTCCTCCTGAATGTATATCAGAAGGACAAGAAGCAGGAATAGCAAGACCCCCAGCATCTCCCGCGGGAGATGGGTTGAAAAAATCATATTCTGAAGAAACAGCGTTGGCAACTGGTGCGATTTGTAGAGCCAGGCCGAGTATGATCACAGAAAACGAAACAAAAAGATAATTTTTTCTTTTTGAAAAAACGGCGCCAAATTCACGCATAGGAATTTTTTTGTTTACAGTTTCAGTATAATCGAAAAAAGGATCAGAAACAAGAAAAAAATCAAGGCCTTCTGCTAGGTTCCTTATTCAACGATTCAACGAGTTTTAGATTGTGATCGATTGCTTCGTGCATACGCGCAAGACCATCGGCATAAATCGCTGGGTCATTGCCGGGGTAGGCCTTACCCCAATCTTCAGGATTGAGAATGTCTGCGCGTTCCTTCGCTCGCTTGAACAAGAGCTGTGCTTCTTCGCTGCGTCCGAGGTTATGGAGTGCGAGGCCATGCATATTGAGTAGCCAGACATTTTCAGGAGAAACATCAAGCCCTTTTTCAGTGATTTCCCGAACTTTCTCATATTCACCCATACGAAAATAAAGCCAGGCGAGATCATTGTACCCGGCCCATTCGTGGGGGGCACGACGGATGAATTCTTCAAAATACGGTATTCCTTGCTTCAATCGACCCTGGTATCCGAGGATAAGTCCTCTCATATAGTAGGCCTTTTCAAAATCAGGATTCTCTGCAATCACGGTATCAATTTCGTGGTTGGCTTCTATAAACTTCCCTTTGATGAACAAGATTCGTCCGAGCTGGTAGTGAGCGTCGAGGTGCAGGGGAGTAACGTTTATAGCGTGTCGAAAATATCTCTCCGCTTTCTGTGGGTCGTACGTCCCGTGATTGAAATAGTAATTCCCGATGGAGTAGGCAAGGTCACTATTCCACGGATCAAGGTACACTGCCTCTTCAAGATGAGTTTTTTGCCATACAAAAAAGGCAACTTGCTCTCGATAGGAAAAGAGATTGGCCATGAAAATCAATACCGTGAGCAATACAAAACCAAGAATTTTGAGCTGATGAATACAACGCATATATTCATAGTATACTACAGAGGGTCTATGAGTCGTTGGTTGCCAAACCCCGAATGTTTTGCTTATTGTAGAGTTTGATTTCATATATGATCTATGAAGTTTTTTTCTCACCATTTCTTCCATAATGAGACGAATGATCGAAGTGAAAAGGGGATGGTTCACGTCCCGAAAGATCGTAGTTTGTGGCCTGCAGCTTGGACGAAGATAAACTACAAACGCTACTCGCTTTTTCCGTCGATCCCACTCACGCGACAGCAAAGCTTCTTTTTTAACGAAATTTTAGCCCATCGCTGGTCAAGCACTGGATCAGTTGAGGGGAATGTGATTACTCAAGAAACGCTCTCATATATGCTCCAATGCGGATATGGGCTACAGGGGAATCAAAAAAGTGGTCGTCAAGAAAATCGAACCGTTCCTTCAGCCGGGAAGCGTTACCCGCTAGAAATTTATTCGTTCCTCTTTCAGACGATTGAAACGCTGCATCCTGGTGTTTATCATTATGCGGTGAAGGAACACTCTTTGGAACCTGTATTAAAAACCTCGTTTTCTCGTGAAACGATCGACTCCTTTTCCTCTATGGAGTGGCTTTCAGAGGCAAATGGGATGATCGTGCTTACCGGGGTTTTCTCACGAGTAGCTATGAAATACGGGAGTCGTGGGTATCGCTATATTTTGCTAGAGGCAGGACATGTAGCGCAAAATATGCTTCTTGCTGGGACGGAAAAACAGATTAATATGATTCCACTCGGAGGAGTGAATGAAGAAGTTATCGAGGAATACATGGGACTGAATACGCTCGATGAGCGTGTCGTGTATGTGCTCTCGTTTTAATGCTTATGGAACCCTATAACCCATCAAAACTTTTTGATCGACCAGGCTATATTACACTGTCAGAGTATGTAGCCGATATTCAGCATATGCGAAAGTGGGGTCCATGGAAGCTCCCTCTTACTCTGGGTGACCGGATTCATTTTTTTGTGCTTTCACTTATTGATCGGTTTTCTTGGTATAGGCGATCTCTCTCTGTTCTCCATCCGTACCCGTTTAGTCCAGCGTATAGGGCGCTCTTGAAGTATCTTCATCAGCAAGGTATTTTTGATACCCTGGAAGAAAAGAATATGTTATACCCTGGGTTTTATGCCTATCATATGCAAAAGGTCGTTGATATTGCTGGAGTCAGAAGGAAACTCTCAAGCCAGGGCATTTCTCGGAACCAATCACTTGCCCTTTCCAAAGCAATTGGTGAAATTGTCGAGCGATCAATTACGGGGTTCTTCGATCAAAATGAGGAGATTCGCAAGGCATCTTATCAAGAAATGTTGAACAAATGTGATATGCTCTACCCCCCTCGATTCCACCGGATGTTGGAAGTGCAAAAACAGCATTATTCACAATTGAAAATAGATAAGAATGAGGTAATTCCATGGGTCAAAGGAATAAATCTCATTTCACATACCCCGGTATTTATTCCTCAGCAGCTCACTTCTTATGCCCGCACAAATTTACAGTCAAAATTTATTCTGCAACAGCCATCTTCGAACGGGTCTGCTGGATTTTTTACGAAGGAGGGGGCTCTGATGCGTGGCATTTTGGAAGTGGTACACCGAGACGCTTTGATGGTTCACTGGCTCACTACTCTTGCCCCACAGGTTATACAATTGACCACTCTCCCGGAGTATTTTCAGCAATTTCTCAAAATGTCCGAGTCGTTTGGAATCAAACTGTATGTCCTCAATGTGACTGCTTTGCCTATTCCGTCTATTGTGGTTGTGGCAATGAGTGAACAATCAAATCAACCAGGAGTAGTCATGAGTGCTGCCGCCGCGACCACTTTTTATCAGGCAATTGAAAATGCTCTTGAAGAAATTGTGAACCTTGTCGGTCATCTGGGGGAGAAGATTCCGATCCAGGAGGATTCTAATGATGCGTTTATTTCAACGCTTGGCCGAATTTCACGAATGGGCTATTGGCGAGGGAAGCAGCGTGTTGATGAATTTCGGTGGTTTCTTTCTGGTACAGAGGTGCGATATCAGGATCTGTGTAGTCAAGATCTGGGAAAGCAAGATGATCATGACACGAAGAAATTACAGCAGTGCCTTGAGGTACTCATGCGGGAAGGGGCAGATTTTTTCCCGGTCGCCTATTTTCCACAGCATGTGGTTCAAAAGAAATTGAATTTTACAGTTGTTCAAATTTTTATTCCAAAAGCTTTTCCGCTTTATCTCACCGAGTATCTCGGAACCTTTGAAAGTGAGCGGCTTCTTGAATTTGCGCGGTCGAAGGGAAAATCAGATTGGAAACTTAATCCTCTCCCACATGTATTTGCTTGACAGGATGCTCTTCTCTCATTTGCGCCAAAGAATATTATTATTTATAATACGTGCAGGGAGATTTTGAAATAATAGCAAAAAGGTATGATCGTTTTTGTGAAAAAAAGAACTTTGTTTTTCTTAAGTGTGCTGGTAGCTGGTGTCTTAGGACTTATTGGTGGACATTTCCGATCCAACTATTCCCAAAAAAATTCACTCTTGGTTAATACGGCCAAAGCGGATGTGCCGACTGCGGATTGTGACTTAAATAACTGGACGCAAGCTCAGTGTGATTGTTATTTTTTAGGAATGAATTGCAGTGGTGGTGATGGGTGTTGTAGCGGACCAACGAATGACGCGGGAACTGGTGTTGATGCCGGTTCTTGTGATGATGGGACGGGTGATACCGGTAATGATTCTGGGGGAGCTGGATGTGGTTAAAAAAGATGTTTTGTTTTTATGGAATTTAATTTAGGCGAACTGATTTGGCGTAAACGAAAAACTCTTTTAGTATTTGGTGTATTTTTTTTCTTAGGAGTCCTTTTTCTCTTTTTTTATTTCAACTGGTTACGAGAAACTCGAGAATCTGAGAGGATCATTCAAACGAATGAGGCTTATCTTTCCAGTGTGACGAAAAATGATCCTTCGTTGCTCCAGCAACTTTTTCTGGAAGATATGCAGAATGGAAGGAATGATGATTATACCAAATCGACAGGATATTTCGTGACCCACAGGTTCTTTGACAATGGAGGGGATATTTATGAGGTGTACGATTACATCAATAGCCATCCCGAGCTTGCATTTCTCAAAGAGGCCGAAGAGATTTATCCGGAAATGTTTAAACGAATTCGAGAACATACTCTGTCACCGAACTCATCCGGGATGAGCACCCATGCATATTTGGCGTATCTTGAAATTCTTGATAAATATGGTTATGCAGGAGTAGCTAATCGAGGGACTCTTGCAAATGGGTATGCGAAACTTGCTTGGCTTGCTTGGAAACAGCCAGAAGCATTCCCCAGGATTAAAGGGGTGAGGATGGAATGGTATCAGGCGAGAATTAATAAAGCCGTTCTATACGCGAATAAAGTGCAGCCAGATATCATGAAGGTGCTTGATGGTACTTTTGATGCAACCACAGTGCCGGAGCGGGATATCCTCGTAGGGCTCAATCAGTATGCTGCTGCACTGAGGTATTTTCAAGCGCTCAAGGTTGATTTCTCCTCCCCGAGGAATGCCTCGGAAATTTTTGCTTTTTCGACTGATTATGCTCGCCAGTATGTACCCGTTCTTGCTCCATTCACGTCCTTGCTTGATGCGTCGACGCTTATGCTGGTTAGTCCGAAAAGCACAGAAGGGATTCGCGAAGCACTCCGACCCATTTTTGAGCATGAGATTGTGGGGGATGAATTGAATCGAGGGATATATTATCGTTTGGTGGTACTCGCAAAAACGTATAGTGTGGCTCGCTTTGGTAACTCGGAGACTATTAACGATGATTTTAGTTTGTATGGCAAGATAAATATGGTAGATCTTGCTCATGCCGTGCCAGATTTTAAGAATTGGCTCATGAAATATGGATGGGTGGAATCAGACTTCACGTACTGATGAGTTTGCGATTTGGTAAAATTGACTCGGGTTTTGAAACAATACCTCCTTCAAAAAAAGGGGGTATTGTATTTGACAATAGCGTGAACATATCGAGACAATAGATGGACTGATTCATTATTTGATTTAGAACTTGATTATGGCAAGAGAACCACGAGAGATTCTTCGTGAAAAAATTGAAAAAGAAGTTGCAATAAAGAGAGAACAAGTTCGAATCTTTCCAGAGTCGCGTTGGTTGATGGATTTTCGCCGAGTCTGTCTGGACCCGGTGTTTCTCGACGCATATACCGAGGAGTTCTACGAGCGATTCAAAGATGAGCTTCCATTTCAAGTGGGCGGAATGGAAGTGGCGGCTATCCCGCTCGTCGCGGCCATTATCATGAAAATGCGAGAGAAGGGGAGACCGATCAATGGTTTTTTCATTCGGAAGTCGCGCAAGAAGTCGGGCCTTCTGAAGATGGTCGAGGGGAAGATGACGGACGAGCCGATTATACTTGTAGATGACCTCATCAACCGAGCTCAGACATTTGAGCGCCAACTCGCCGTAACCGATGAAGCTAAGAAGCTGGTGAGAGCAGTTTTCACGGTGCTCCGTTTTCGAGATCTCGATTATTATGTTCGCTTGACTGAGCGGGGAATTAGGGTAGAGTCGGTGTTTGCACTTGATGATTTTACGGAGAGTATAGGAGTAAAAAATAGACTACCTGATGAGGAAAAACCTCTACCGATTGTTTTTAAGGTGAAGTGGCGGTTTCAAAGTGATCGACCAAAACTTGAATGGGTACAGCCAAAATCTGGTATTGCAGAAGACAACGAAAAAATCTATTTTGGTACTGATCGAGGGCAGCTCTTGGCTCTCCGGAAAGAAGATGGCGCACTTGTTTGGGAACATCGGGTTGGTCTTTGGCCACGAGGTATTGAGATATTTTCGACCCCAGTATCCGCAAAGGGAAGAATCTATTTTGGATCACGAGATGGAAATGTCTATTGTCTCGATGCGAGAACCGGACAGAGAATATGGGTTTCATTTGAGGTGGATATAGTTGAAGGGAAACTACTCGCACTTGAAAAACAGGGAATCCTCATTGTCCCAGCTAGTTTTGGTTTATCGAAGCGTCATGGGGGGGTGGTAGCGCTCGACCTCAAAACGGGGAAAAAAGTTTGGGAGAAAAGCTTCCCCGATACTGTGACTGGTGCCCCGTTTTTTTCTCAAAAATATAACGCTATTTTGGTTGGTTCGCGTGGAGGTATTATTTATGCACTAGAATATAAGTATGGTCGGATTTTATGGCAATTTTCCGTCTCCGGCGCTCTCCCTGAAGGTGGTGCACTTTCTCAAGATGAAGAAACTCTTGTGATGAGTAGTATGGATGGGAATGTGTATGCTCTTTCTACAAAGGACGGAAATTTACAGTGGAAATTTAATATTGGTTTGGCTAATTACGCCTCACCATATATATGGGAGGCAAAGGTTTTTGTAGCATCGCTTGATAAGAGTCTTTATTGTTTTGATCTCAAAACAGGAGAAAAAAAATGGTCTTTTCCTACTCGAGCGCGAATTTTTGCAAGTCCAGTGGTTATTAATCAAAGGGTCTATATTGGATCCAATGATGCACGGCTCTATGAACTCGATCCTGAAACTGGTAAGGAAACCGGTTATTTCCAAGTAACTGAACGAATCACTAACCCGCTTTCTTATAATGAAGAATCCAATAATTATTATCTTGTCACCTACGCCAATGAACTTTATTGTCTTGAATATGCTAGCTAGAATGTCTAAAAGATAGTCGAAGTCTAGTAAGTAAGGTCTTGACAAGATTCATAATTGGGTGTATAAGTTAATTGCGGGTATTTGGCTCGCTTTCTTTCCCAATCCAATGGAGGTTCCATGAACAAGAACGTGTTTGTAGTAGCCCTGGTGGCCTTCATCGGCTGCTTCGCGTCCACGTCGGTCTTGGCTGACGACCCTGATGGGTATGGGTACTACGTCGTTGCGCAAGTAACGGCCTCGGGCGGACAAATGGTGACTGCGGCTATTCCGGCTTCGATTCCAGACGTTAAGCCACCTGTCTTGGCGGCTGTGTACGAAGGGAGGTGGTTCGTTGTGAACTCCTGGAATACTTCAGTTCAGAATAGCAACACCACTAGCTTCCGAGTCAAGTCAGCGTTTCAACCGGACTCAAATGGCGAGTGGGTGGCGACAGGTACGTACACTTCGTATCCGAGCAAGCCTGGCGTTCAGTGCGGGTCGCCGGTCAATATACCGATGACTATTCGGTGGAACCCCTCCAAAAGCAATCGCTTTGTCCTTCTTGCGACACCACAGGATGGCTATTGTCCAAATCGGTATTTCCCGCTCGATATGGACACCAATGGCCGACTGAGCTGGAAAAGCAAGGACGGGCAACAATCGGTGTATTTCGACCCTGACAAGGGCTGAATCAAGCCGGAGGGCTTTCACTTTCCGGTCTTCTGACCACAACAACCTTCGGGCTGGATCCGCGTGATCCGGCCCATCTTTTTTAACTGGCTGTTATATTAATTTATGACTCAACAGAGATTATTACTTGAAGTAAGTAAGGTCTTGACAAGATTCATAATTGGGTGTATAAGTTAATTGCGGGTATTTGGCTCGCTTTCTTTCCCAATCCAATGGAGGTTCCATGAACAAGAACGTGTTTGTAGTAGCCCTGGTGGCCTTCATCGGCTGCTTCGCGTCCACGTCGGTCTTGGCTGACGACCCTGATGGGTATGGGTACTACGTCGTTGCGCGAAATCAGGCCGCTTCGCCCATGAAAGCACCGCCTACTTTGGGTGGTGTCTACGAGGGCAAGTGGTTGGTTGCCAATCAGTACGCCGTGATTCCTGATAGCAGTAACGCGAGTTTTCGGCTGACGTCGGCGTTCCGACTCGATTCCCAAGGTGCCTACTGGGTGGCGACAGGAACTTATACCGTTCGTCCGGGCGCGGGTTCCATCAAGTGCGGGACACATGTGAATATCCCGATGTACCTTCGGTGGAACGAGTACGAAGGCAATCAGTTTGTTCTCCTCGCCGTACCGCAAGACGACGCCTGCATGATCCGGCGCTTCCAGCTCGTCATGGACGTCACTGGCCGGCTGAGCTGGACGAGCAAGGACGGGCAGGAGTCCGTCTACTTCGATCCCAAGAAGAGCTAGAGCTCTTTCACTTTCCGGTCTTCTGACCACAACAACCTTCGGGCTGGATCCGCGTGATCCGGCCCGTCTTTTTTTTGTCTTAAAAACACATGCGCTATACTCATGAGAGGGAAATATTTCTTTGGAATTAAGCAGATTGAAGATCAAATATGGTTTGGCTTCAACGATTGATCAATTGGAAAGAACATTTAGAAGAGGATCTCTTTTTGCCAGAACAGCAAGCAATTTTGCGTTGGATTGGGGCGGAGGGATTACTTGGCCATGGCGAACGCGTACTTTTTTTCTTGAGCGAAGAAGAAAGATTTTTTCTTGAGCGTGGGAAATGGCAGAAAGAACGATTTGTGAGATCGAATGCTAAGGTCGCGTTTCTCATTTGTCTACCGGGGAAATTTGATACAGGAGTCAAAACACTCTCATCAGGACAAGTTACAACTGATTGGTACCCACTTTTCCGCTCCTCCACACTGGAGGTTTGGGAGAATAAAACGAGACACTTAGACAAAGTCTTACCTCTTCGCTTTGGACTTTCTCCTGCAGAGAAATTATCTGTAACTGGAGCAGTACGACAAATACTTGAGGACATTTTCAACGGGAGAGAGCCTAAATTACCCAATCTCGGTGAACGTTTCAAAGAGAAGCAGACACTTGATATCGCGGTCTGGGTTGATGGGCACCTCCGGGCGTCAATGATTGAAGCAGGGAAATCTTGCAGGGTTGCTCTCCTGGATGCATCGCGCCGGGTGCCGCATGATGCGAGATTTGAATCATTATTGACGAAAGAGGAACTTCCGCGGGCACGGATCGAGATTACTTTGATGAGTAGTCTGGAAATTCCACTCAATCAGGATACATTTGCTCAGAATATCATCGATCCAACTCTTGGATATGTCGTGCGCTCTCATGGCAGGACGGGTTGGTATCTTCCAGAAGTACACAATGCTGTCCAGTTTCAAAATCTCAGGGTAATGGCTTCAAGTTTGGCTCGAACAAAGGCTAAAATTGAAGCACGCTCTCTCCGGCCACGAGATTATCGAATATTTTCGGTTATTGACTGGATTGAAACTGATACTGGAATTCTCTCACTTTCTGGTTCCATGCCGGTTGAACGTGAGGGAGCTCTTTCGCAGAGAGACTTACTTTCCATGGGGGAGCGCGCTGTTCGACAGCTTGAATATCTTCAAAATACGTATCCAATTATTCCGACTAAAATTCATCATCGAACCGGGGCTACGAAAGAAATAGACTGGATACGTCTCGCCTGTGCTGCTCATGCCTTGTTTGCTTATGGGCAGGCGAGCCAGAGTGAGAGAGCGCTCGACATCGCACGGGAGATGACTCGAGATATCGATAATCCAGCGAATCAAGAGGTGGGTTCATTTCAGAAAAACGGACATCCGTCCGTTTATCGACTTCGCACGAATTTTTTCTTGGGGGAGCAAGCATCACCTGAAACGATCATGAGGGTAGAGAAGGAGCTTCGAGAGAAAAAACTTGACACCATTTCTCATCTTCAGGGGCTCTCACTCCTTCTGGAGGCAAGCCAGGCACAAGTCTTGGATGGGATGAAGATTGTATCTGAGGAGGCAAATCGGATGTACCATCAATGGGTTGATCAGCGTGATCTCGCAACAACTCAGCTAGCCTATTTTCCAGAACTCTACGCTATCATCGCGTCCCTTTTTCGTACGACTGACGCAAATGGTTGGCAAGAAAAATGTGTCGATATGGAGAATTGGTATAGATCGAAGCAGCTTTCTGATGGTTCTTTTCCCCTGATGCCGTCAAGAGCATTTGCATATACAAGGGGAACGGGGAAAATTCTCGAGGTTCTTGCCTGTCGACCGGTAGAAAATAGGCAGGTGCTTGAGCGGGGAATGCGCTGGATTGAAACCATGCAGTACACTCCTGAGAATTTATTTTTCATTCCGATTGAAAATCGAGAATTATTTTGGGGAGGCTTTCGGCATGACGCCTTTAATCCTGAAGTGTGGATAGATGCTGCTGCACATGTGCTTCTTTGTATTGCTCGGCTCCTCAATCACGAGCAGTTTACGGCTAATTCGTCGGAAAGAGTCTCTAGTTCTGTTCCAAACGGATCTGAAACTCGATAACTCCTAAGTCTCAAGAGCGTTTTTTCGTCTGTATATTGTGAAGTCCACTCAAGTTGATAGATCTTTGAACGGGGCTGGTTCTGCTTTCAGATATGCACAAAAAATGAATCAATAAGGGTCTCAGAAAGGCTTGATACTCAAACAAAATCGTACTGGTAGGGGACTTGCAGGCCACTGGGGCATCCCGTATAATGGGGGTAACTGATTATCAATTAAAAGGCTATTTGTATGGAGTCTGAAAAACCGTCCTTCATGCGCATGGGAGGACAGAGTGGTTTGGCGTCAAGTGAACGGATGTCTGGTGTGGGGAATTTTTCTCGGGGTGCTGCACCAGCTGCGACCAGTGAAGGAAGTGTTCGCCAGACAATTAACGATGGGGCTGGAAGCAAAAAGACCTTGGCGGTGTTTGATTGGATGATTACCGGGGTGCTTATTGCACTTTTTTTTGGTCTCCCACTTGTGTTTACTGGAATGAGCTTTCAGGGAATTGCGTTTGAGAAACAGATTTATTTCTACTTGTGTCTTCTGATTGGGTTGGTTGTCTGGGTATCCAAAGGGGTCATGTCGGGTGATATGCAGATTCGTCGGACACCTCTCGATATTCCTGTCCTTCTTTTTTGGGTATTTTACGCCGTTACCGTTTTCTTTTCAGTAGATCGTTGGCACAGCTTTTTCGGATTTTTTGGTGATCCATCACGCGGATTTATCAGTATCACAGCGCTTATTCTGGCCTATTACTTCGTTCTCTCACATTTCACCGAAAAGCGTTTCTACTGGATGTTTGCTTCCTTTCTCACTTCGGGGGTGATTGTGACCTTGTGGAGCTTCCTCGTGGTGATGAAGATTCATTTTCTTCCAACGAGTTTTGAGGCCTATGCACCACTGTCGCTTATCGGAACCGTGTCAACACTCGGACTCTTCTTGGCACTCATGATCCCGCTCTTTATGACCGGAGTTTTTGCGCTTTCTCGACCGGGAGTTGTGATGGCGAAAGCCAAGCGGATGACACTCTCATGTATTCTTGGTGGAGCACTGCTTCTCGATCTTTTTGTGCTCTTGGCACTCTTCCCATTCGTTTCGTGGGCAGTTGTCTTGGGTGGTCTCGGATTTTTCCTCATTTACATTTTGGCGCAAATTGTCCGGCCTGCTGGAGAGTGGACATGGATGCCGATGGTAGTTTTTGTCATTGTTTTGGCTTTCCTTATGATTGGGAAAACCGATTTAGCACGCGCCACGCTTCCGATCGAAGTGGCTCCCAATATGAAACTCTCTTGGGATATCGTACGCGAGGCGATGAAGGAGAATTTCCTCATTGGAACCGGTCCTGCGACCTACGGGTATAATTTCTCGCTCTATCGGCCGCAAGAATTTAATGGGAATGCTCTCTACACACTTCGCTTTTATCAAGGAACCGGCCTGTTCTTTGAGTCGCTTCCAACGATTGGAGTTGTGGGGGCTATTCTTATGTTGGTAATTTGGTTCTCTTTCCTCTCGATTGGTCTCTATCTCTTGACCATGGATAAGTCCAAGAACAAAGTGTTCTCGCTTGGACTTTGGTCTGCTTCGGTGATGCTCTTTATCGCGGGGTTCGTCTCGCCGATCAATGCAACAATCTTGATCGTGGGAGTGCTCCTCGGAGCGCTCTCTCTCGCGCAGCTCTTGTTTGAAAGTGGTTCCGAAGAGCGTTGGCTGAAGTTGTCTTTCAAGGCAACACCGAAATTTGCGTTGGCACTCGCCTTTGTTTTTATGGTGGTGTCAGCTGGCGTTGCTTTCCTCTTTGTTTTCATTGGGAAGGTCTTTGTCGCGGATATCTCCGCTGGTCAAGCTGCGCGTATGCAGCCATCGATAGACGGTTCGGTTATCAAGCTTTCGCGTGCTCTCCGGCTCTATCCACAGGAAGGGCGGTATTTCACTCGGTTTGCCCAAGAACATATGGCACTGGCCAATGCGGAAGGACGGAAGCCTAGTGGAGAGCGAGAAGTCGAGAAGATCGCCTATTTGGTGCGCCAAGCCGTGGCTTTTGGTGAACAAAGCAAGGTGATTATGCCTAATGATGTACTTACGGTAGAGGCACTGGGTCTGATCTATGAAAATGCGAGTCTCTTCGCAACGGATGCTCTTCCGAAATCCGAAGAACAGTACAAAAGGGCTATGGAACTCGAACCACAGAATCCTCTTTTTGACATCAAGCTCGGACAACTGAAGCGACTCTCGGGAGATGCTACCAAGGAGGCTGGAGCTGAAAGAACTGCTTTGATGACCGAAGCCAAAGGTTTTTTCCAGAGTGCGGTTGATAAGAAACCAGATCTCGCTGTTGCTCGTTACAACCTCGCCGTGGCGCATGCTCGGCTTCAGGAGATCGATAAGGCAATCGAACAAACATCGCTCGCGCTCCGTACCGATGGGAGTAACATCGCCTATCTCTATAATCTCGGAGCTCTCTATCAACTCAGGAAGGGTGAGGGTGATGTCGCTAAGGCAGAGGAGCTCTACAAGAATGTGCTCACTCGCAACGAGCGACTCGTTGATGTGCGGCTCTCTCTGGGGCTGCTCTATGAACAAGAGAAGAAGCGGGACCTCGCTCTCTTGGAATATGAGAAAATTATGACGTATCTCCCAGACACCGATGAGGCGACGGATGCGGTCAAGCAAACACGGACTCAAATCACCAAAGTGATTGATAACCTCAAGAATGGCAAGGGGAATATCCCGGAGGCCAATTCTATTCCTGAGCCAACACCGACCACTCCAGCTACTACGGGGCCTGCGAACACCTCGAGTACTCAAGGAGAGACTCTTCTTAATCAACCTGCTGGTCCACAAGTTGGGCAGTAGTAGCAAGAACGAGATGTATTTCGAGAAGCCGGACTTCCAATTGGAAGTCCGGCTTCTTTTCCTTACCGAAGTCATAACTGATAAAAGAGAGGGAAGAGATTTGCATGTTAGAATGAAAGTATCACCCTTTTGGATGTTTCACTTCCAATTGGAAGTGAAACATCCAATGAAACATCGTTCAAAAAAATCAAAGTAGCTATGAATTTTTTCGTTCAATCAGTTTCTGCGGCTGGCCCAATTGATACCGCTCCAAGAATTGCTACGGTCTTGACAAATATTCTCGATTTTTTATTGTCAGGGGTAGGGATTGTTGCTATCATTGGTATAGTAATCGGAGGGGCGATGTATTTTTTTTCTGCTGGCGACATGCGTCGTATCGAGCAAGCAAAAAAAATTATCTTCGCTTCGGTTATCGGGCTCGTCGTGGCACTCGGAAGCGTGGTGCTTGTCCGGCTCCTCGCGAGTTTCTTCGGATAAATTCCTCTCTTGGTGTCACCTTGACATGAAGAGAAAAAACAAAAAGCTCTGACAAGATCACTCTTATCGAGCACACTGGAAGGAGGTGAGAAATTTATGCAAAAATTGAAAAATATCGCTTACGGAGTTGGTTCGTC
>CAZABS010000017.1:0-1723 GCA_964483635.1 uncultured Bdellovibrionales bacterium | reverse complement strand
TTTTAAACCTATGCGAGGAACGTCTCTTGCACGCGTTGTTGCTGTCGCTTGGTTTTTCGTGATTTCTGTAGCATGGTCTCAAGAAGTTTTCGCAGCATACACGCCAGCTCAGTGTTTGAATGTAATTCCTGGTGCAAATGGTCTCTGTTTTGATAAAACGGGTTTTGGGCATTGTAATAGTACTGACCGAGATATGGGTTCGTGCACGACGGCCGATGATCATTGCTGCGTCAACCTTGCTACGGTTCCCGGTATTACGAAAGCCCAATGCGACGCGAAGCCAGGGTTTGCGGTAAGTGGTGGTTGCTTGGTTTCAGCGGATGATTGGGGTGTAAAAATTACTGATCTTGGTGCGGGGGATTGGGCATGCTGTAAGTATTCAGCTGGGTTGCCTGGACCAGGGAGTTCTTGTACAGCGATTACTGGGACGGTTGGTACTTGTAATTCTGGGAATTGTCCCTCGGGAACTTCTGTCGCGAGCGGAGCCACTGGTTGTGCGGTTGCAACAGACAAATGTTGTGTTGCTGGTTCTACGGGTGGGGGTGGATGCACCTCATCAACTGGTGTAACAGGATCTTGCAGTAGCGGGAATTGTCCCTCGGGAACTTCCATCGCGAGCGGTGCTAGTGGATGTCCTATTGCAACGGATAAGTGTTGTATTAATAGTTCAACTGTGCCGACAGCGAATATCGTGACTACGACTTTTGATACTCCAACTGGCTATACAACCGTCAATGAATTTCTCGGGAAAGTGCTCTCGTGGCTTCAGGGAGTACTCGGGATGCTGGCACTCGTGATGATCACGATTGGGGGATTTATGTATATTACTTCGGCTGGGGACAATGGTCGAACTGAAACCGCCAAGAAGCTCATTACGGCTGCGGTCATTGGTTTTGCTATCGCGATTGCGGCACCCTCGTTTCTCCGGGAGCTTTCAATTATTCTCAATTGGGGACCGGCAGCTACTGGGCTTCCTCCTGGAGTAGGGACATCACTCACCTTCCTCCAGATTCTCCAAAAAGCATTGGATTTCCTTCTCTCCATTGTCGGGATTGTGGCAATTATAATGTTGGTGGTTGGTGGCATAATGTATCTCACCTCTGCAGGGGACGAAGATCGGATTGATACAGGGAAATCGATTGTAAAATATGCGATGATCGGCATCGGAGTTGCCCTTGGCGCGCTCGTACTTGTTCGCCAGTTAGCGAATTTTTTTAGCTAGGGTGACAGTATCTTGAGTTTTGATCTTCCGTTCTGTAAACAAAAAGAAAACGGGCGGCGTATCGCTACGCGCCCGTCTTGGTATTGAGGGAGTCCCTCGTTACCACACTTTTGTAAACACGATCTCAACCTCTTTGGGGTCTTTGATCTGTGTCTTTTGCCTGGTCACTTTCTGGAGTATATCGGAGAACATGTTCACCGACATTTCCACGCACCCCTTTTTTCCGATGACGAGCTCTTCAAGTGGCGCCACTCCATCTGCGAGGAGTGCCCAATCATGCTTCGGGCCACTTTCGAACCCACGGTATCGAGGGTAGAAAACGGGATCTGCTTTTTGGGGTACTCCCCGGATCTTCGCCACGAAGCCCGTGTCGGCTTCGATGGTTGGGTTTCCCACCAAGTCGTATTTCCACTTCCCTGGTTCGAGCCCGCACACCTTCCAAACTTGACCGAGGTCACCGGAGAGCGTGAGACTCTTTTCCTGAGTCTTCCACAGCGAGAA
>CAZABS010000016.1:15980-20853 GCA_964483635.1 uncultured Bdellovibrionales bacterium | reverse complement strand
TTGGACATGGCCGTCGGAATACCGTTCCCAACAAGAACGATAATCATGGTGGTGAGAGTGACGACAATTCCATAGCGTCCGTAGTCTGCTGGACCGAGGATACGACCGGCTACCGAATGGACAACATAGGCAGCGAGGTTAAAGACGATCTCAGAAAGCGTGAGCCACATGAGTGATCCAGAAAAATTTTTCATAAGAGGGAACGCTTTTGAAGCTCAAGGAGGAGCGCGTGGAACACGAGTTCAGGGGATTTGCTTCCATCAACCGGAATGAAATACTCGGAGAGCGGCTGTTGTTCGAAGAGGCGTTTTTTTATTTCCAAATATTCACGTCCTTGTTCGGGAACTCTCTCTCGGGACATGATATGTTCGGGGTCTACTTGGAAATAGAGGGCAGCGTCCGGACGAGGAATAAATTGCTCAAGTCTTGAATGAACTGCTGATTTTTTTGCCAGATAGGCCAAGTTAACCAGGGTGTCAAAAAAATAGCGATCCGAGAGGAGATACTCATACGAGCAGCTCATGCGGCGGGCATAAAACCGGAAGCGGAGGAGATCAATGAGGAGGAAAAGTTTTCGAAGAATAAGTCCAAAACAAGAACACGTCGTTTTCGCTTCACTTGTGGTGCTCCTCAGGGAAGTATTCTCTCGAAAGAGCCCATGAATTTTATTCGCAAGCGAAAACTCAATCACATGAAATGAAAAAACTTTTTTGCCTTGTTGCTGGAGATAGCTCTCGAGCATTTGTCGCTGGGTGGATTTCCCTGAACCATCAATTCCAGAGAAGGTGATGAGTTTCATAATATCAATACATAATCACTGAAACGGGCTGCATCTTGGCCACCACGCGGACGATGTCATTGGCCACCACACTCTCAATGACATCTTCAGCACGCTTGTAGTGAGCGGAATCTTGATCGATTACTTTTGAAGACTGCCCGTTGTAGAGTTTGACGCCTTTTTGAGCGAGCTTTGCATGGAGTGCCTCTTTATCTTCTGGAACAAGCGTTTCTGTTTTGGATTTGGACTTTCCGGCGCCATGATTGCATGAAAAGAAACTCGAGACGTTGCCATCGGTACCAGCGCAGAGGTACGCTTCACTGCTCATGGATGTTGGAATGAAGGCAGGTTCACCCGTTGTTCCAAAGAGTGGGTGATGCTTCATTCGACCGGGGCCATAGGCGCGGGAGGTACCGTTCCGATGAACCCAGTAGAGCCGGTTGTAGTGTTCTTCCTGTGATACGAGGATATGGGGCATATCGTAGAGGAGATCGAATTCCGGGTCTCTCCCGAGGACCGTTTTGATGGTTTCGCTCACGTGATGCGTAATCACCGCACGATTAGCATGGGCAAAGTTGGAACAGGCATTGCGGGCGGCCATGTACATCTTTCCTTCAGCATCGTTTCCAGTATAGGTAAAGAGTTCTTCTTTCGCGCCGAACTGAAACTTCTTGATTTTCTCAGAAATTTTTTTGTAGGTCTTCTCGAGCGGGGAACGAAACAGGAGTTTTCCGAGCTCTACCATAAATGCCTGCGACAGATGCTCGCGTTTTTTGGCAGTGTACATGTACATGGTGTACTGACCGAGTATTCCCGATCCGCAGTGCACCATGAAAAGATATTGTCCCTTCTGGAGATTCCATTTTTCAGCAATGGCAGGGTCAACAATATCGGTAACCTTCATGAGGTCAAGGAAATGATTGCCTGCCGCACCCAGTATTCCCAAACGAAACTGTGCAAAGAAAAGAAAGAGTTTTGGGATAATGTCAAAGATATTTTTCGGAGTCATTTCTTGAGGGAAGAAATTTCCACCATCAATCGAATTCAGAGCTTCGTTTTTCGTTTTGATGCTGAGGGTTTTGATGAGCGGTGATATCCCTCCGCGACATATGTCAACGATGCTATGGAAGGGGAGATAGGTTCCCATCAACTTTTTGGTGGGCACTTTTGCAACCAAAGACTGGAAAAGGATATCTAGTTCTTCCGGAGTGATATTGTCTTCGGTCAGATTGGTTCGAACAAGCCGCATACCGCAGGCTGGATCGGAATCATTCACCTGTGGAAGGATAAAGTCTTCAGACACAACCGTTGTTCCAGTGGCGTTTTTCCGGCCAGGCTTGGAGTGAACGTCTGCCATGGCAGCAATGTGGTGGTGGACACAATCGTTACTTGCGACACTTTCGAGTTGCTCGAGAGTGGAATCACTTGGCATGAGTTTTTCACCCACATGAAATATGACCGGAACTTTCATTCGAGGAGTCTTCATTGTGAGTTGATGTAGCCCGGTGGCTGTAAGTGCTGCTTGATCCATAGAAAAATTCGCGTGTGATTTAGAGTGATGAGTAGAGCTCGCTATAGCGTGCGGCCGTCTGCGTCAGATCAAAGGAATCTTCAACAAAAGCGCGAGCATTGACGCCGAGTTGCTGCCGAAAGGGTACATCCTGTTCAAGCAAGGTGAGGGAGCGCATCAGCTCATCACCTGAATTTTTGGGTATAATCACGGAAAAATTTTGATTCGAAAATTCTTCAAACTCTGGGAGATCGGTGAGAATGACCGGCTTACCACAAGCGTAGGCTTCAATAATAACGAGTGGAACATCGAATTTCCCTTTGAGGTTTTCGACCGGAAAGACCACGACATCAGCGAGATTATAGAGGCTCGGCATATCGGCAATGGTATCTGTGTACTGGACGAAATGGGAAACACCAGCTTTTTCGAATTGATGCTTGACCCACTCTTTCTTCTTGGCATCTTTGGGGGTCTTAATACGACAGGCAAATAAAAAGCGCATATTCGTCGTCGGATTGTTTTGGAAATAGGTAATGAGGGCATTGGTCAGCATATCGGTGGCTCCGAGGCGTGTATATTCACCCGGATACATCACGATGAAATGTTCTTGGGTCAGTCCGAAACTTTGGAGCAACGCGTCGAATTTTGGTTGAGGAGCGTATTTGACGAGGTCGATTCCTGGGTAAATGCGTTCGACATTGTGGAAACCGAGTGATTCGATTTTTTGTTTACTCTTGTCCGTATAGACTACGAGACGGTCAGCGAAGAGCATGGACTCAAGCTCTCGATCGGAGTAGAGATCTTCACGGAGAGTTGCGACCGTCTGGACGGTTTTCCCGCGCTTCGGATGAGCGAGGTATTTTATCAGGGTGGTGTTGATCCAGGTTGGAGTAAAGAGGTAGTGTGTAATGTCGAATTCTTGTCGAACCGTTTGGAGGTAATTGAGTAGGGTAAGTTTCTCAAAAAAACCAAAATACCTTCCTTGATAGAGTGGTTGCTCAATAGCAGAAGAGGGGAGATCTCCCAAATGTTGGTTGGTTGTCAGGAGAGTAAGATCGTGATCACGTACTTCTCGACCGAGGAAATAGGCAAAGTTTTTTGAGGCTTCATCCCAGGGAGGGACGAGTGGTCGAGTAGCCAAGAGTACTTTTTTGTGTGGCATAGATTTAGCGATAGAGAGTTCTTGTTTCCGCTCCATGAAAAATGGTGATGAGGTTTTTTTGATCTGCTGTAACGGCTGTTGGACTGGCAAGCGTCTTACTCTCTCCAGGAGGAATCAAGATGTGCTCTTCTTTGATGAGGGTATCATCCACTGTGATTCGGTATTGAAACTCTGGGGCGGGCGTATGGTTTTCGATAAAAAAAGAGAGAGAATCAGTGGTCTCTACATCTGAAAAAGCGGCTATCCACCAGGATTTTCCGAGGTTCGGATCCAGGGCTGTCTGATTTTTCCAAAAAACAAAGCAGGCCGAGAAAAAGAAGAGAAAAATGGTGGCAAACAAAACAAACTTTTGGCTCATAGAAAGCTTTTTCCATAGTATACTGGATTTTACCTGAGCTGTCATTTCGCTTGGCAAATTCTCGGTTTGACGATAGTATTCAGGGAATTCTCCTGGAGTATGGATCAACATCTGGCGCAGCAACGAGCGGACTCGGTTCCTCATATTCCCGTCACCCTTTTGACGGGGTTTTTGGGTGCTGGGAAAACGACGCTGTTGAATCATCTGCTGAAAAATCCTGGTAAGGAAAAGTTTGCTGTTATCGTGAATGAGTTTGGTCAGGTGGGAATTGATGGAGAATTGATCGTCCGCAGCGATGAAACCATGATCGAGCTTTCCAATGGGTGCGTGTGTTGCACTGTGCGCACGGATCTCGTGAAAACGCTTACGGAGCTTCTTGAGAAGCAATATGGAGTACATGGCCAGGCCATACAACCCTTTACGCGTATTCTTATCGAAACAACCGGTTTGGCTGATCCGGTACCTCTGATTCAAACATTTGCGATGGATGATCTGTTACAGAAGTTTTTTTCTCTCGAACAAGTGGTAGCTGTAGTCGATGCAAAACATTTTGAAAAAGTGCGGCGATTTCTCCCCCTCGCTGAAGAACAAGTAGCTTTTGCTGATAGCATTATTTTGAATAAGCAAGATTTGGTGAGTGAGGAAGATACACAGGCTCTGCAAGCGGAGCTGCGGACGCTGAATCCGCTAGCGCAGATATATTCCACGACTCACGGTCAAGTAGCTCTTGAAGATCTTTTTCATTCATCACATCCGGATTCAGTTTTACGAATTTTGGCTCTGCAGCAGGGAGCGGCGCATGAACACACATCTCGGATTGGAGCAATAAGTCTCTCGGCTCAAAAACCACTCGATCAGCAGCGTTTTGTGAGTTGGATTGATGATCTGATCGCATCCTGTGGCCCAGATATTTATCGCTATAAAGGAGTTGTTTGGTGTGAGGCGTGGCCAGATCGTCGGGCTATTCTTCAGGGAGTACATGCCTTGTATTCATTTGAACCGGATCGGTTGTGGCGAAATACCGAAGAACCAATAACCCGGCTGGTTTTGATTGGAAGGGATTTG
>CAZABS010000016.1:0-15880 GCA_964483635.1 uncultured Bdellovibrionales bacterium | reverse complement strand
CGGGAGAAACGGCGGGCATCCAAATGGATGTCTCGCCGTTTTGCTTTTTTGCAGGCGCATATTACAATGAATGCATATATAATTTCGTAATTCTCTACTATGGCGCTTGAAGTTACTGACGCAAATTTTGAAGGAGAGGTGCTCAAAAGCGAAAAGCCGGTACTGGTTGATTTCTGGGCTCCTTGGTGTGGTCCTTGTCAGGCGCTTGGGCCAGTGATTGAGGAACTTTCCAAGGAAGTTACTACGGTAAAAGTTGTGAAACTGAATGTCGATGAAAATCCTGCTTCTGCTCAGGCCTATGGCGTGATGTCTATCCCGACTCTTAAGGTGTTTAAGGGTGGCGAAGTGGTGAAGGAGTTTATCGGGGTTCAGCCGAAGGAAAAGTTGCTCGCTGAGCTTGCGAGTTTGTAGGCATTGAGGTTTCAGGTATAACAGAGTATTGATCGATCGCTCCGTTGAGAGAACACCGTGGATATACCTCATTCAAGTACTTTGTTTGGTAATAAAACACATATGAAAATTCATCGAGAGCGTATCGTTGTCGAAAGCACAACCCAGATCCAGTTTTTGGATATTACCGACAAAGTTCAGGAAGTCGTGGAGCGAGCGGGAATTCGGGAGGGTCAGGCGCTTGTGTACGTTCCACATACCACGATGGGCGTGGTCATCAACCATAACGAACCCATGCTGCTTCAGGATTTTATGCGAATACTCTATCGTATTGTCCCAGTAGACGATCAGTATTCACACGATCTCTTTGAGCTCAGGCGTGAATCACGCTCGGATGGGCGTTCCAATGGGCACTCTCACTGCAAAGCAATTCTGATGGGGAATAGTGAAACGATTCCTGTGGAAAAAGGGAGGCTCCTTTTGACAGATCTGCAAAATGTATTTGCGGTTGAATTTGATGGCGCCAGGAAGCGCGATGTGGTCGTTCAGGTGACTGGTTATTAGATTCATTCCGGTGATATTTTTTGCATGATGCGTTGGATAAAAATAGGCGGAGTGTTTTTCGGGGTTCTCCTTCTTGGATTTGGGAGTGTTTTTTTGTACCTGGTCGATCGAGCAGGAACCAGTCATGGGCAGCAGCAACAATCCCAGCGATTTTCTGTGGTGCGAGGGGAAGACCTTCTCACTCTCGGGCACCGGCTTGAAGAGGAACGTCTTATCGATAGTCGATGGACACTGGTCGCTTATCTTCTGCGGACTGGAAAGTATCGATCGCTGCAAGCGGGTGAGTATCTCCTCTCCGGAGAACAAACCGTCGAAATGCTCGTCGAGGATATAACGTCCGGAAACGTGATCCCACCAGGGATTCGAGTCACGATTCCGGAAGGGTGGACCCTCCGCGAGATGGGCGAGCGTTTTTCAGAGAAAAAACTTCCAGGAGAAGATGTCGTGGCTATTGCTTTGAATCCATATCCAAAGTGGAAAGAACGGTTCCCTTTTCTCCTTCCATTGCCAGCGGGAGCGAGTCTTGAGGGGTATCTTTTTCCGGACACCTATATTTTTCCTGAAGAGGCTACTGGCGAGCTCATTGTAAATGAACTCCTTGAGAATTTTGGAAAAAAAGTTACCGAAACTATGCGAACTCAAACGAAAGCAAAAGGACTCTCGCTCCACGAGCTTATCACACTCGCGAGTATCGTTGAGGTTGAGGTAAATACAAAGGAGGATCGAAGAATGGTGGCTGACTTATTTCTTCGGAGGCTCGAGATTGGCCAAGCACTTCAGAGTGACGCTACTCTTCGATATGTTCTCGGGGTGAACAAGCAAAAATATTCTTTGGAAGACACTCAGGCAGTATCGCCCTATAACACCTATCGCAGTGCTGGTCTTCCTCCTGGTCCGATTGGAAATCCGGGACTTGAGGCGCTCGAAGCGGTGCTCTATCCAGAACCTAATGAATATTATTACTTTCTCAACAACACAACCACTGGCAAAACGGTTTTTGCAAAAACATTTGAGGAACACGTGAAAAACAAACAACAAAATGGACTCTGAATCACCAAAAGAGGTTTCCACTCCGGAAGCTTTTTCTCGTCGATCGCGGCTTATCATGAGTGGAGTCGTACTTTGCTTGCTTCTGGTGGTCGCGAGTGGAGCGTGGGGGGCTCTTTCTCGTGTAACGAGTGCAAGCGGGCACAACTGGAATATGCTCTTTGTTTGGTTTTCTGGTGCTGCAATCCTCTTTCTTTTTGGCGGACTGCTCTGGCGGGAATATTGGTTGAGAATCTTCGGCGTTTTGGTACTTTTTCTCCCTTCTCTCGTTTGGGTGCAGGGGACAGCTCACGCAGTGATTCTTCTTTTGAGTGCTCTCCTTTCGCTCTGGAGTCTGAGTTTGATTGCCGATGATCTAGCGAGTCGGATACGAGTGTCTCCGTATCGAAGTCTGCATCATACGAGTACCTGGTTTGTTGTTGGTTTGGCATTGGCGATTGCGAGTCAGTACTATGTTGTGTCCGGGAGGCTTGATTGGACGGAACTGGTTCCAAAATTTGATGTGACTCAAGGTGCTGGTGCGTGGACGGTGCGCATGATTGGGTATTTTTATGCTCCAGCCCGCGATTTGGAATCTCGATCGACGACGGTGAGAGAGTTTTTGACCGATATCCAAAAACAAGAGCTTTCGCAAAACCCACTGTTTCAAGAAGGAACACCGTCTCTGGACACTCCGCTTCTTTCACAACAAGATCAGCAAATGCTCCAGACGCTTTTGGTCGCCCGGCAAGAACAGGAACTTTCTCGTATGGTTGGCCGCGAGGTTGGCGCTGATGAAAAAATGAGCCAGCTTCTTTCGGAAATTTTTCAAAAGAAAACCCAATCGCTCATCGATGATCGCCAACTCATTCCAGGGAATATCCCCCTCATCCCGTTTATTCTCTCAGTCGTACTTTTTCTTACAGTGTATCCTTTGGGCGCGCTCCTGGTTCCGGTTTGGGCGCTCGGAGTCAGTCTTCTCTTTGCGCTCCTCAGGCGTCTCCACGGAGTGGTGATTGAAAAAAGAGTACGAGAACAGGAGCGTATTGTGTAACCTGCTTGACAGAAGCTGTTTAGCACTCGATAATAGTGAGTGCTAATTTGAAGCTTGGGAATTTTTCTATGGTTGATTATTATAGTATCCTTGGTGTTTCTCGTGGGGCAAATCAAGACGAAATTAAGAAAGCCTTTCGAAAATTAGCTCATCAACATCATCCGGACAAGAAACACGGCGACGAGGCCAAGTTCAAGGAAATAAACGAAGCCTACAGTATCCTTGGAGATCCCGAAAAACGCCGCCAATACGATCAGTTCGGGCGAACGGCAAATAGCCAGGGAGGATCAGGAGGTTTTTCCGGTCAGTCAAACGGCCAAGGGTTTGGTGGTTTTGATTTTGGAAATTTTGGAGGGAACGGCTTTCATCATTTTGAAGGATCGGGGTTTGAAGATATATTTTCTGATATGTTTATGGGGGGTGGTGGTCGGGGTCGAAAGCATGAATCTCGAGGACAAGATGTCCAAATTGAAATAACACTCTCTTTGGAAGAGGTAGTCCGGGGCATTGAGAAAAAAATTTCCTATCAAAGAGTGGGACGTTGTCCCCAGTGTCAGGGAACAGGTGGAAAACCTGGATCACGAGAAACAACATGTTCCGTTTGTGATGGGAATGGACAAGTGCGCAAAACACTTAACACGCTCCTCGGGGCTTTCTCGCAAGTGGTCATGTGTGATACATGTGGAGGTCGGGGGAAAACCTATACCGAAAAATGCTCAACCTGTCATGGCGCGGGACAGGCCAATGAATCAGTGTCACTGCCGGTTACTGTTCCAGCTGGTATTTCCGAAGGAGAGACGCTCTCAGTAGCCGGACAGGGGATGGCTGGTTCGATGGGGAGCCAACCTGGGGATCTCTATGTTTCTATTCGAGTGGCTGCTGATAAACGCTTTACGAGAACTGGGGATGATCTCCATTCAACGGTGAGAGTAAAATATTCTCAACTGGTTTTGGGTGCAAAAATCGATATTGAAACCATTGATGGTATGCTGGCTATGAAAATCCCGGCTGGTACAGAACCTGGTGAAGTTTTTCGAATTCGAGGAAAGGGAGTACCTCATTTACGTCGTTTCGGTCGAGGGGACCAGCTTGTTGAGATAAAGCTTGAGGTGCCCAAAAAACCTTCTGGGGCGCTGCGCTCACTGGCTGAAGATTTGGCCAAAATTGGGAGTTAGGGTATAGAAGGGAAGTTTGTTTTGGAGTACAATAAGGAGGAATCCTTGATGATATACTCTATGGAAAAAGCAATGCATCTTCTTCTTGCTGACGATGACGAAGAAACCCGGAGGATTTATGCTGAGTTTTTACGTGATGGCGGTTTTCGAGTAATAGAAGCGAGTAATGGTCTTGAGGCCCTCGAATTGATAAATAAAGAAGCGCCAGATATTATTCTGACTGGGATTATCATGCCGAAGATGGATGGGTTTACTCTGGTAGAAAATCTTCGGAAGAATATGGCTACCGCTCGTATTCCAGTGGTGTTTCTCTCTCATCTCGGCCGGAAGGAAGATGAGGAGCGTGCAAATGAGCTCAAGGTGAATGATTTTATTGTCCGTGATACCACAACTCCGCGAGAAGTTCTTGCTCGTCTCAAATCCCAGCTTTCTGCAACACAGTATATCCTTGGAATCGAAAGCACCACGCATGATGGTCAGAAATTTGCACGAGATATGGGGCTTCACCCGGACTTTGTTAGTAGCACTGGTGATGGACAACGGTATGTATTACGCGTGAAGCAAAAAAATCCTGGTGAAAAACACTTTGATGCTGAGTTGATCAGCGTGTAGTATGCTGATCTGGAAATATCAGGATCAGTCAGGCGATTCTTACGTTGACTCCTCCATTCATCCTGTGGTGGGACGCCTCTTGCTCCAACGTGGAATCAAAGAACGAGAGGCAATACAGTGTTTTCTGACCCCACAGTATGAGCGGGATTTCTTTGATCCTTTTTTATTTAGAGCGATGGAGCGAGTCGTAGAACGGATTGGAGCTGCACGCATCAACGAGGAGAAAGTGGGTATTTTTGGAGATTTTGATGCCGATGGAGTCACTTCGTCCATTATTCTTCGAGACACATTGACGGCGTTGGGGCTCGAGGTTGTACTCTATCTTCCACATAAAATTGATGAAGGGCATGGATTAAACCTTCACGCCCTTGATACTTTTGAAAAAGCTGGAGTGAAACTTTTTCTGACACTTGATTGTGGCATGATGAATCATGCTGAGATTTTGGAAGCAAAAAAGCGCGGATTGGATGCCATTATTATTGATCATCATCATGTTCCAGAAGTACTTCCAGAAGCTTTTGCGATCATTAATCCAAAACTTCCCAATGAAACGTATCCGTTTCGTGATCTCTGTGGAGCGGGCACGAGTTTTAAAGTGGCATCAGCTCTCTATCAACGTTTCTTGCCCGATCAAGTAGAACAGCTGAAGTGGCTTTTAGATGTGGCGGCTATCGGTACGGTAGCAGATGTAATGCCACTACTCGGTGAGAACCGTGCCATGGTCAAGTATGGATTGGTGGTATTGAGCAAAACTCGTCGAGTTGGTCTGCAGGAAATGTTTGCTGTGGGAAGAATTCCGCACGGTGAGGATTCATTTTTTGATGCGCACACCATTGCGTTTCAGATAGCTCCACGTATCAATGCCGCCTCTCGAATGGCACACCCACAACTTGCACATGATCTTCTGTGGGAAGCAGATCGTGTAAAAGCGAGGGGGTTAGCCCTTGAACTCGAGGCATATAATGTTGCACGACAAAAGGTAAGTCAGGAAACCTCTCAAACAGTAAAACGGGTAGCTGAAACAAAGTTTCAAGACAAAAAGTTTATCTTTGCGGTTGGTCCTGAGTATCCACTTGGCGTGATCGGTTTGGTTGCAGGAAAAATTGCACGGGAATTCGGAAAACCTACGTGTATTCTCCAGCGCGGGGACAAGACGAGTACAGGATCGTTTCGGAGTATACCAGGACTTAATATTATTGAGGCGATTGAAGCGAGTGGAGAGCTCCTTGAGAAATTTGGTGGGCATGAGCAAGCTGCTGGTATGACTATTTTGAATTCCAATCTTGAGGCGTTTTATGAGCAATTTAATGCGTTCATTGAAAAAAAATTAGCTACGATAACCCTTGAACCAGAACTTTGGATTGATTTGATTCTTGAACCAACAGAGATTACTCCAAAGCTCGCACGGGATTTGACGCAGCTGGCACCGTTTGGTGAGGGGAATCGAGAGCCTGTCTTTGCGCTGCAGGATATAACCGTGGTTGAGGCACGTGCGGTGGGGAAAGATGGACAACACTGGAAATTGAAACTCAAGAATGGCAGCGAACCAAAAACTTTTGACGCGGTAGGTTGGTCATTGGTTGAAAGTTTTCCGGGACTTCACGCCGGGGAACATATTGATATTGCCTTCGAGCTTTCAGAGAACGTGTGGAATGGTCGGACAGATCTGCAGTTGAAACTTCGGGATATCCGACGATTATCATAAAGTGTAGTGGATATATTCTTGAGCTTTTTTCTTTTGTCTGAGCCGTGTATACTGAGTATATGCAGAAAATAATTCTCTACACTGATGGCGGTTCTCGAGGAAATCCTGGGCCGGCTGCTCTCGGGGTGTATATCGAAACACTCGAGAAGCACTATGGCGAGTATCTTGGGATCAAGACCAATAATGAGGCTGAGTATTCGGCCATCGTGTTTGCGTTGAAAAAAGTTAAAACACTACTCGGAAAACAGCAAGCAAAGGAGACTCTGGTTGAGTGCCGGATGGATAGTGAACTTGCGTGTCGCCAATTGAATCACGTATATAAGATCGAGAACGTAAAACTTCAGCCACTGTTTCTTGATGTCTGGAATCTTTCGCTGGATTTTCATGAGGTTCGTTTCGTGCATGTTCCGCGGGAGCAAAATACAGAGGCGGATGCGGCGGCAAATCGGGCGCTTGATGCGAAGAAAAATAATGAGCAATCAACATTGTTGTAAGATCGTCTATGAAGAAAAAAATAATTTTGGGTATTAGTGGAATTCTGGTGGTGCTGCTGGCAGTCTGGTGGTATCAGCGAAGTCAGACTCCTGAACCAGTTGCTACCGATACCGTGAAGCGTGGAAATGTTATTGAGACGGTGAGTGTGAGTGGTGAATATATTCCAGCAAGCTTTGCTGATCTTGCTTTTCCAGGTGGAGGGGTTATTGATGCACTACTCGTGAAGGAGGGAGACCGAATACATGAGGGTGAAATCATAGCAAGTCTTGATCGATCAGTGCTTGCCACGGAGCTTCAGTCAGCTCGCACAGCGCTTATGATCGCAGAGGAGAATGAAAAACTCGCTCGTCGAAATTGGCACGATCTTTCACCTGAGGAGCGTGAAGTAAAGAAACTGACAACCGAACAAGCTCGTGAAAATCTTCAAACGCTTCGAACGAGCATAGATGAACGAGTTCTGAGAGCACCTTATGATGGCTGGATCTCACGGGTTGATGGTCGTAAGGATGAAGTGGTTTCTCTCGGGTCTCCAATCGTGAGATTGGTTCAAGGTGATCAATATTATATTGAGGCGCGCGTTCCGGAATCTGATATTATCAAAATTGCGCTTGGCATGGAAGCGCTGGTTACTTTTGATGCTCTTTCGTCCGAGGATGTTTTTTTGGCACGGGTTGTTGAAATTGATCCAGCTGCATCAGTTGTTCAAGATGTTGTTTCGTATAAGGCAAAGTTTCAGCTCGAAAAAAATGATACTCGATTACGAGAAGGAATGACCGCAGATATTGATATTGAAACGGCGAAACGGACTGAGGTTCTGACCGTGCCTTTTCGAGCGCTTTCGAAGGAAGGCGGACGATATTATGCTGAGGTGCAACAGAGCGAGGGAATTTTTGAGCGCGTGGAAGTTACCATTGGACTCGAAGGAGATGAGGGTACTATTGAAGTTAAAACTGGCCTCACAGAGGGTGATATCGTAACGATTGGTGCCAAGCAAACAAAATGATATTGGTATGGGCACACTGATAGAGGCGAGAGGGCTTTCAAAAATTTATGACAACGAAGGGGTTCAGACGATAGCACTCAAGAGTGCTAGTTTTGAAATTGCTCAAGGGGAATTTGTAGCAATTATGGGACCATCTGGATCAGGGAAATCTACGCTCATGCAGGTACTTGGGCTTTTGGATCGAGCGACGAGTGGAGAATATCGACTGGAAGGGAAACTGATTCGTGAGTTTTCTGATGATGAGTTGGCGGTGCTACGGAATAAAAAGATCGGTTTTATTTTTCAAGCATTTAATCTATTGCCAAAAACAACGGTTGCAGAAAATGTTGAACTCCCGCTTTTGTACGATGATTCTGTAATGGAAAACAATGAGAAACGAGTGGCGGCAGCTCTTGAGGCTGTCAGTATGTCGCATCGAGCCAATTATTTTTCTAATCAGCTTTCGGGTGGCGAGAAACAACGTGTGGCAATTGCGAGAGCGCTCGTCAATAATCCTGAACTTATTTTTGCTGATGAACCAACCGGTAACCTCGATTCAAAAACGGGTTTACAGGTGATGCGTATTCTCCAAGAGCTGAATCAAGCGGGGCATACAATTGTATTGGTCACGCATGAAACGTATACTGCAGAACATGCCGCTCGAATCTTGCGCATGAAAGATGGCGAGATTGTTGCTGATGAACGTGTCCTCAAACAACGACGAGCATCTCTCGAGAGTGATCTTTTAAAGTAAGTTCTTCTCTCATGATTTCACTTGCTCATGAAGCTTTCTGACCCAATTAAAATATCGTATCGTTCCCTCGTTGCTTCGAAGACGCGCTTTATTTTGACGGTGCTTGGAATTGTGATTGGCGTAGCAGCCGTTATTATGGTGATGGCGATTGGGGCGAGTGCTCAACGCCTTATTCTGTCTCAGGTGGAAAAGGTAGGATCAAATTTAGTTGGTATTTTACCGGGCGCATCGGAAGAAGATGGTCCTCCTGCACAGGCATTTGGAATTGTTACCACCACACTGACGAATGACGATTTGAGAGCTCTGCGCGAACGGAGAAATGTCCCACACCTCATTGCTGTTTCAGGATATGTTTCTGGATCAGCGACTGTTGTATCGCCAACGGAGTCGTACGAGGTAAGTTATCAGGGAGTTTCGCCTGCTCTTATTGAAGTCGAAGCGATTGATCTCGAAGCTGGCAGGTTTTTCTTTGCGGAGGAGGAAAGTGACCTCTCGCGAGTTGTTGTGCTTGGACATACGAGAGCTCAAGAGCTTTTTCCTAATCGGACACCGCTTGGTGAAACTCTTAAAATAAAAGATATTCCTTTTCAGGTCGTCGGGGTGTTTGCTGAGCGCGGATCAGCGGCTTTTTCTAATCCCGATAATCTCATTTTTGTTCCTTTAGAAACTGCGCAGAAACTTCTCTTGGGTATTGAGTATCTCAATTTTGTGCGTGGTAAAGTCGATACGGCAGAGAATGTCGATCGAGTGGTTGCTGATATTAAAACACTCTTACGCGATCGTCATGATATTGATGAGGGCGAGGAGGATGATTTTTCGGTACGTAATATCGCTGCAGCCCTCGGAATTCTCACCAATATTACCAATGTCCTTAAGTATTTTTTGATTGCGATCGCCTCGATCTCGCTTTTGGTGGGTGGAATTGGAATTATGAATTCGATGCTGATAGCCGTTTCGCAACGAGTACGCGAAATAGGATTACGGAAAGCGGTTGGAGCTCGTCCAAAACACATTATCACTCAGTTTCTGATCGAATCTTCATTTTTGACACTGCTTGGGGGAACACTCGGGATTATCGCGGGCGTTCTCCTCTCTCTGGTCGCCGCAACCATTATCCCGAAGCTCGGTTATGAGTGGGAATTTCTGATCCCTCTCTCGTCTGTCATACTTGGATTTGGAGTCTCCTTGATTATCGGATTGGTTTTTGGACTTTATCCAGCCTGGAAAGCAGCACGAGTTAGTCCGATGGAAGCATTACGCTATGAATAAATATTGGCGCCCATTGATTCGACCCATTCTTTTTGCCCTCAAAACCATTGAGTCTCATAAAGCACGAACAGCTCTCGCGCTGCTTGGGGTAGTGATTGGCGTGTTCTCGGTAGTCGTAGTGACCTCTTTGGGGGAAGGAGTGAAAAACTTTGTTTTGGGTCAAGTAGAAAGTTTTGGGACAGATCTTATTCAAGTTGAAGTCAAAGTACCAAATACTGGAACGATGTCGAGCGATAATGCCTCCTCGCGAGGCCAAGGAACTCAAATTACAACCTTATTACCGAAAGATCGTGATGCTATTTTGAAATTACCAAACGTTGAAGAGGCTTATGCTGGAACAATCGGTCAAGAGCGTGCTACGTTTGGATCCGTGGGAAAAAGGATTCTTCTCTTTGGAACGAGTGCTTCGGCTCCGCGAGTTGACACAAATATTGATGTCATCGCAGGTCGCTTCTTCACTCCAGAAGAAGATCGAGAGGCAGCACGAGTGGTTGTCTTGGGATCAGAGGTGAAGGAGACATTTTTTGGGCAAAGTGACGCTCTCGGCGAGATCATTACCATCAAAGGGGAAAAGTATCGAGTCGTTGGTCTCCTCGCTCCTCGCGGTTCGGCCGCCTTTTTTAATCTTGATGCAATGGCCTATGTCCCAGTGGAAACGCTTCTTTCAAAGATTCTTGGTATTCACTATGTTCAAATGATTTCAGTAAAGATGAGAGATGGATTCCGTGACCAAGAGACGGTGGCTGATATCGTCGCCCTCCTTCGCAAGCGACACGACATCGATGATCCAATCAAGGATGATTTTTCGGTTACTTCAACCAAAGAAGCTCAAGAAACACTCGGGGATATTCTCGGAGCCATGACGATTCTGCTCCTTGCTTTGACGTCAATTTCTTTGGTGGTAGGTGGAGTGGGAATTATGAATGTGATGTATGTTTCGGTTTCTGAGCGAACGAGTGAAATTGGATTACGGAAGGCACTTGGAGCAAAATCAGGGAGTATTTTAACTCAGTTTTTTATTGAAGCACTTCTTATTACTGGACTGGGTGGTGCACTTGGTATTCTCTTAGGGGTAATCACGGTTTTCTTGGTTACGTTCCTTTTTGCTTCACTTGGGTATACGCTCGAACTCACGTTTACGGTAAAGTCATTTGCTTTGGGAGCTGGTTTTTCAATGCTCGTTGGACTATTATTTGGTTTAGCTCCAGCAATTCGAGCCTCACGACTGACACCGATGGATGCGTTACGGAAAGAATAGGCGAGTGAATCAGCGTCCGGTCGGAAAATAAATCTTATTTAGATCCTCAAGGGTTCTTGGTTGATAGATGATTTCGCCATCTTTTTTCTCTACTGAAAGTGTCGTATATCCATCCGTAACAACGAGATCAACGTTACTTTGACGTTTTTTCTTTGCTTTTTCCGGTGAGAGTTCCTTCCCATTTTTCTTATCGATGTACACAACCTTGACTTCTCCCGGAAGATTAACTGGATTGGCCACATTGGCACTCGGAGCATAGGTAGTAAAACCGGTTTCCGGAAAACGCTCGAGTGCTCGATCCATAAACGCACGCCAAAGTGGCGCGGCCATGTAGATACCGTCAGCTCCGGTTTCCATTGGAGTGTTATCGTTATTCCCAGTCCAAACTCCTACTGCAATGGATGGGGTATATCCGACCGTCCAAGCGTCGCGAAAGTTCTGTGTCGTCCCCGTTTTTGCCGCTACTTGTTGTTCCTTGAAAGCCAGCGGACTGTTCGGGCCAAAAATAGGTGTACGCGCGGAATTATCCGAAAGGATTGAGTTAATTTTTCTGGCCACTACAGTATCGAGTACCGTGTCAGATTTTCCACGTTCGGTATAGATATTCTTTCCGTCTCGGTCAATAATCTCTTTGATCCCATCGGCCGGCTGACGAATTCCTTCTTGTCCAAAAACACCAAAAGCTGAGGTGAGGTCGATCAGCTTAACTTCGGCACCACCAAGAACCAAAGCGAGTCCAAAGCGACTTGGATCAGTGAGAGTGGTAATGCCCATTTTGGTTGCGAGATCTATCGTTTTTTGAACGCCAGCTATAAACAGAGTAGTGACGGCTGGAATATTGAGCGATTGAGCCAGTGCGGCACGCATCGTCATGGGTCCACGAAACTTCCCATCGTAATTATTGGGAACATAATCTTTTCCTGTGCCATCTGGACCAAAATTTATTGGAACATCATACACACGTGTCTCCGGTTGAAAACCCTGAGTAAATGCAGTGGCGTAAGCGAATGGCTTGAAGGTTGAGCCGGGTTGTCGCTTTTCAATTGCTACATTGACTTGACCATCTATTTTTGTATCAAAATAATCGCGGCTGCCGACCATCACTAAGACATCACCAGTTTTTGGATCAAGTGCTACCAGAGCTCCGTTGGAGGCACCTCGGGCGAGATTTTTTGTGACTCCATCGCGGACAATTTGTTCCGCTTGCTTCTGAAAATCGAGATCAAGTGTTGTAATAATCTTCAGTCCTTCTTCCTCGAGGTACGCCTTTCCATAAATCGTTTCAAGTTTTTCTCTGACATAAAAAACAAAATGTGGAGCTTTGATGGATCGTTCAAGGGGTAAAATCTTATCAAGGGTTTTCGTTTGCTTCGCGCTTATCATTTCTTCGTGAGTGATAGATCCAAGTGAGTCCATTTTTTCAAGGATACTGTTTTTTTTGCGAATGAGTTCATTTTTAGCTCCTTTGTATGGTGAAAGGAGGCTTGGGGCATTCGGCAGCGCCGCGAGCATGGCAGCTTCATCAAGGGCAAGATCCTCTGCGGGTTTTCCAAAGAAGGTTTGAGCTGCTGCTTCAATACCGTAAGCATTTGAGCCGTAGGGTACCGCGTTGAGGTAGAGATCGAGAATCTCATCTTTGGTGAGACGGCTTTCAATTTTCATGGCGAGGATGACTTCACGTGCTTTGCGAATCCATGTTTTTTCGCGAGTGAGAAAAAGCGCTCGTGCAAGCTGTTGTGTAATTGTGGAAGCGCCTTGCTCTATATCTTGATGAGTTACATTTACCAAAGCGGCACGGATGATGGCAATCATGTCAACTCCAGGATGCGTGTAGAAATGTGAATCTTCGGCAGCGATGGTTGCTTGACGGACCAGATCGGGTATTTCGTCATGAGAAATTACGGTTCGGTTTTCTTCTCCATATATTCGGTAGAGTGGTGTGGTACCCGTACGATCAAAAAGTACCGATGTTTCATTGAGTGGATGATCACTGAGCTCGAGGGTATTGGGAGCATCAAAAAAATAAATAGCCAATCCACCGACGATGAGACCCAGCGAGAGAATAATAATGAGCCAGCTCATTTGTCGGCCGGCCCATTTCAGAATTTTGATGAGAGATTTCATAGAGAAGGGTTCCACGTATTAAAGTGAAGTGAAACCCTTTTGTCAATATACCCTTTTTCCGCTACTCTAGGAAAGGGGAATCTTCTTGTATGCATCCACCGGTTCAATATCCATTCTATTATGTCTTGAAACTTCTCGGCTTGCCAGTAATTTGGGAGGTTTCTGTTGGGGCAGTGATTTTTCGGAAGGCTCCAAATAAAGAAAGAGAATACCTCCTGTTGCATTATCCGAGTGGACATTTTGACTTTGCCAAGGGGCATATGGAGTTTGGAGAGACTGAGGAGATGACGTTACGGAGAGAGGTTTTTGAAGAAACCGGCATTCAGAAGCTGCGTGTTTTTCCACAGCGAACGAGCATACGCTATTTTTATATTGCACGCGGATCTGAGGGTGAGCGGAGGAGACAGGAAGGAAAAGGGATTTGGATTTTCAAAGTAGTCCATTTTTATCCTGCAGAAACAGGGGAGTATCAGGTGGAACTTTCTGATGAGCATATTGGCTCGATCTGGCTTTCCTATGAGGAGGCTCTGCATAAGGTGACATTTCAAAACGCGAAGCGAGTACTTCGTGAAACTGAAGCGGCTTTTATTGCCAACAAGTAACGAGTATCGTCACCGTGAGGGGAGCTCTTGATTCTTTCACGAAATTGTGACATACTTATTTTTCATTCTCTGAATATGCTCACGCTCAAAAACATTAAGAAACAATATGTTACCAGGCGCATTTTGGATGGCGTCTCGTTTTCGATAGGCGAAGGTCAACGGGTAGCGCTCGTGGGACAAAATGGGGTTGGTAAATCAACACTATTAAAGATTATTGCTGGTATCGAGACTCCCGATCGCGGAGAAATTACCCTGAAAAAGGGAACCCTTATTGGATATCTTCCTCAAGAAACGTTCATCACTGGAAATGAGACGATTCGGGAACATCTCTTTCTTGCTACGGGACTTGCTCTGCTCGAATCCAAAATGGAGGCGCTGAAGCCATCGCTTCATATGTCTTCTCCCCAGCTTCAATATGAGGTATTGCAAACTCAATTCAAACGTTTGGGAGGTTATTCATTTGAAGAACGGGCAAAAGGCGTTTTGGAAGGTCTTGGGCTTCGGTCACTCAGTCTTACGAGTACCATGAAGTGTCTTTCTGGTGGGGAAAAACGCAAAATTTCTTTGGCTGGAGTTTTGCTCCGCGGTGTTGATTTCTTGCTTTTGGATGAACCCACCAATAATCTTGATCTTCCGGCGCTTCTCTGGTTGGAGCGTTTTCTTGTCGCAGCAAAAGCGACGCTCCTCGTGGCTTCACATGATAGAACTTTTCTCGATCATGTGGTTGAAAAAGTGATCGAAATCGATTTTGAAAAACGTACCGCGATGCTTTCTACGGGTAACTGGTCAACCTTTGCCGAATTGAAAGCACATCGAACGAGACGAAACAAGGAATTGTATCAAGCACAAGAAGAAGAACGGGTTCGGGTCGTAGAGTCAGCGGCAGAAAAAAGAAATTGGATTGAAATTGGGAAGGCAAAGCAGCCACGTGACAATAATAAAATGGGGCGTGGATATAAACTAAATCGTTCGGCTCAGAAGCAGGGAGCTACCGCCCGGGCGCTCGAAAAACGATTGACCAGGCTCGATACGCATGCGAAACCATTTGAGCGTGCCGCACTCATTATTCGGTTAATACCAAAGCAAACAATTGGCCAACGAGCGCTAGAATTTCGCCAAATGATTTTTGGCTATGCGAAAGGTTTTCAGAGTAAACCGACCAATGGAAAAATCGACTTTGGTGAGCGTGTGGCTCTCTTAGGGGTAAATGGTGCTGGAAAATCAACTTTTTTGAAAACCGTAACGGGGAGAAAAAAACCACTGCGTGGGAAGGTTACTCGAACGAAGGGTGTCATTTTTGGGAACTTGATGCAGGAACATGAAAATATCAATCAATCCTTGACGCCAGTGGAGTATTTTGCTCAAGCTCATAAAATCTTTGAACGAGAACAAGTACTTTCACTGTTGGCTACTTTTCAATTTACCCCCTTGTTCGCAGAGACGAAAATAGGTGATCTTAGTCCAGGTGAAAGAGTACGTTTTCTCTTGGCGACACTGGTTGTACAAGGGGCAAATATTCTCATCTTAGATGAGCCCACGAATCATCTTGATCTTGAAGCCATTGAAGCTCTTGAAGATGCTCTTGGAGTATATCCGGGAACAGTATTGCTGGTTACTCATGATCGGATGTTTCTTGAGCGTCTTTCTCTTGATACGACGTATCTCCTTCAAGACGGAGAACTGACGAAGATTGATGATTTTGGAACCTATGCGGAAAAGCTCGCAAAAGAAAGTAGGCGGCGTTTGAAGCGGCTTGAAGAAAGAGTGGGGAGAAAGTAACGTATCGAGGTCCGTTTTTCTGAAACAACTACTGGCAAAGTCTTCACCCCGCCTTCCCTTCCATGGTATACTACCCTCAAAACCAAACCTT
>CAZABS010000015.1:17705-21172 GCA_964483635.1 uncultured Bdellovibrionales bacterium | reverse complement strand
ATTGATGGATCTGGGGGTGGTGGAAGTGGAGGTAGATCTGATTCTTTTGTGGGCTCATAGAAACGATTGTCAATGTCTGGCACCACATCAGGACCCGAGTCTACCCAAGAAGAAAGCGGCTGATCGGTAAATTCGGGGGGCTTCTCTTCGTTCATTCGCCCCCGTGCCCACATAAAACCAAAGAAAAGTATGCACGCTAAAACACCTCCGCCAGCAACAAGAAAAGTGCGCTTTCGGCGATACCACGGGCTTTCTCCTGATGGGGTAACCATGTACAGAGTCATACTATGAACTTCGCATGAACTGTTACCAAAGGTCATTCCATTATAGCGAAATCCTCTCTCCTTGTAGAGGGTATGAAAAACAGCCGCCCCGCAAGACATAGCGGGGGGCCGTTCATCCGAGTGCTCGGAGACTCAGTTTCGCCGTGGACCCCCCTTCTTGTCCAACATGGGGGGAATCGACGCCGGTGCCGGCACAGTGACCGCCGTGACGTTCGTACGAGGACCCTTCTTCTTCTCCAAGACGATGTCTCCCGCCAGAGCCAGCGAACATGTCACCGCATAAAGCACCACACCAAGAATGATGGTTCTCATGGTTTCTCCTAATTTGCCCGAGGAGCCATCTCCGTCAGGCGCTACCATACATAACACATTCCAGCCTAACTTGTCCATACGAAGTGGAACACCCGAGAGAGCTCCATTTTCATGAGCGAGAGACGGGAATCGAACCCGCGTATCTAGCTTGGAAGGCTAGCGTACTACCATTGTACTACTCTCGCATTTTTGGCGGATGAAGAACGGTCATTCTCAGCTTGCTGGTCCGCCACCGCTGGAGCGGCGACGGAGAAGAGTGAGAAGAATTCTAAAACGATACAAAAAATGTAAAACCTCTGCCCCTCACTCTCCTTTTTTCTGTGCACTCGAAAGCCCCGCGAACGGATCAACTACCAAACGCTCCTTCGGCACTCCGAGGCCACCAAGCATCGCCTTCATGGCCTCAATAAATGCCGGAGCTCCCACTAAGTAATACCAATTTTCGAGGAGGTGTTCGCTGCCAAGATATTTGAGGAGCATTGGCTCATTGATATAACCACGTTCTTCATGAGTATCAGTCGGAGCGGTTGGATCTTGAGAACACGTCGTCACGTAGCGGAGCCCTGAGAGTTTTACCGATCGAAGTTCTTCATCAAAAGCGGCATCCTCTTTATGACGATTCGAATAAAATACTGAAAGCTCACGAGCAGCACCATTGTGTTCAGCTTGCTTCAAAATGCTCCGAACCGGTGTGATGCCGATTCCTCCAACCAAAAAGACAATTGGGTTCCCGTCTGAAGCGTGAGAGAGGGTAAAATGTCCAACTGGTTTGGTTATTTCAGCAGTATCTCCTGGCTTCATTGCGAGCAGCGTTTCCTTGAAACCACTCCGAGAATTTCGAAAGGCAAACAAAAGCTCTTCCTCATACGGTGCCGAGGCAATTGAAAACGAACGGACTGCACCTTTTGGATCAGGTTTCACCAGTTTCGGAACGACCAGTGCCACATACTGCCCTGCTTCATAGGTAAACCCCGAGGGTTTTACAAAGGAAAGTGCCCAGGTATCAGTCGCAATCTCCCGCACCTCCTTCAGACGTATCGTAAAATTTGCCATTGCTTCATGGTATTAACAGAGCCAATTGTACGCCAAACAGAATTTCCCGTCAAAAAAAGCTGCCGACATCATGCTTCCAAGAGAAAAGCCTTGCGGAGACACGTGAGTCTGGCAAGGCCGCAGAGGAGGTAATCCTGGGGGATTCGGATTAGGTTGTGTGAGATATAATTCTCGCTACAATTTCGTTCCGAATCCCCCGTCAAGAACGATCCTCCTCCTATGTACCCAGTAGTATAAATCATTTTCTGTATCTGTCGAGAAGCGTTCCTCCTCGACAAAATATCAATAAATATTCTATACTCTCTTTACGGTATAAAATAGTAACTATGAATACACTCACTATCAAAGAGCTCGGTCACGTCGTCCTCTATGTGACCAGTCTCGAGCGCTCCGCCAACTTTTACCGTGACACCCTTGGTTTTCACGAAATTGCCCGGGATCGTCAAACTGCCCTCTTTTCATCTGGACGCACGCATCATGAGCTCCTCCTCATTGAAATTGACCCTCCTTCGCCAGAAGACTTCGGACGGGCAAGCGGTAATCCCAAACAAAAAAGCCGGCCAGAGCCGGGTTTGTATCATATTGGTTTCAAAATTGGTAACACGGATGAGGAACTCCGGACGGCCATTCACGAACTTGAGACAAAGAAGGTAACCATCGTAGGAACAGCCGATCACACCGTGACCCACAGCCTCTACATCCTCGACCCCGATGGGAACGAGCTCGAGCTCTATGTCGATGTCTCAGACGAATGGAAGACTGATCCGAGAGCTGTCCTCCGTCCGACCAAACATCTCGAACTCTAAAATATTCGTAGAGAAATGATTCGGGCCCCGGAAGGATGTTCTCCTCCCGGGGCCCTCTAGGGCAACGTACGGGGTTCTCCCGCGTTATGCCGCCAGTCCAGTGGCCATCACCGACCGCGCAGGGTCAGTTGCAGGCCTTCGCCATGCCCGTGGCTTCGCCGTGTTCGCCGCTGATGGCAATGCCGCCTCGGCCACCTCCGGAGCCGGATGAGCGTGACGGGTTCGTGCCGGTCTTGGCCTTGGCGTCGAGCGCGATCTTCTTCGCGGCGATGGTCATTGTCGAGGACGACGTCCTCGGGGGACTGTGGTTGTGCACTTGCACCTCCATTCGGGGCCGTTTCAGATGAGGGCGATGAATTGCCCAAGGACTCACCAGCGATATGGCTACTGATGAGAAGTGACTTCCCCGACTGAGAGACCTTCACTTCTCACCAGTACACCAAAAAGGTACTTGGTTCCTAGGATAAGGTGTTCCTCTCCCCGTGTCAATTGCCTCTGGAAACAAAAAATGAGGTTTCCCTCAATCTCATCGCGTGATCTAAATACTATATAAAATTTCTTCTGAAAATGAAGGCGCCCCGCGTTGACGTGTTGTCATTGCGGGGCGCAGGCGGCTGTTGTAGGTGCCGAAGCACCTACGGCGGAACTCCTGGCATTCTGATGGCCCAGGTGCCGCGCTTCCTCGGTTTCGGCATTCTGCTCTCCCTTTCGAGGAGTGGGATCCGGAGAGCAGGCGTGCTCCCGGGGCGATCGGCGAGTGGCGCCGCCCTAGCCCGAAATGGGCGATCGAGGGCGGCAGCCACTGCCGAGTCGGAATTCGTACTGGGTCCGACAACCCTACCCTCTCAGCCAAAGGGCAGATACTACGCACAGATACTCCTGGCTGAGTTTCGGCAGCGCTCGCAACCGGCGATACCATCCGCGAAGAATGCGGATTGATCGGCGCGATGCGAGCGGCCGCCGCTGGCGACCTAGACGTCGGTCGGATCCAGCGCGGCGGTGCCGGCGTGCA
>CAZABS010000015.1:8698-17605 GCA_964483635.1 uncultured Bdellovibrionales bacterium | reverse complement strand
GGCGGGGCGTGCAGCAGCAGGTTCGTCTTCTTCATTTCGTCTCCTTCTGGTTGGCGTCCGGGTGGACGCGGGGCGCCAGAGAGAATCTTCCTCCTGGCATCTCACGAAAGTCTCGAGTAAAACTTCCCTGAGATACCAGGAGCTTCATTAAATTTTAAATAACGTACATCGATACTAGGAAAAACCTTTATGTGTGTCAACCCCGTGAGAGAAAAACAGATAACTTTCAACGGGCTTTGAAAACTTTTAACGAAGAACTTGCTTTTTCTCGCCTCATCGATATGCGTTTTTCTCTCACGGGGTCAATTTTTTACGAAAGTACATTATAGCACCTCCATGGTAAGGCGTCAAGAGGTAAATAATGGCTCAAAAAAAGGATTTTTTAGGGTGATTAAACGATATCCTTGAGGACAGTTTCATAATCCGAGAGCTCGAGGAGAATCATGAGCATTTTCCCAAGTTTCTTCGGATCATGCCGAATGAGAGAGCGGAGAGCTGCAATCCGATCGCCCGGCTTGGCCTGATAAACCCGAGAACTCAGGAGATCTCCTTGTACTACTCGATAACTGCGCTTGGCGCGTGCCAAAGGTGAGAAGGGTACGACACTTCCACTTTCTTCCTTCAAGTACCGTTCGAGGAGCTTTTTCCCAGGTTTCCGGGTGTTGTAGGTCACAAAATCAATTACTGGTTTTCCAACCGCTCTGTGAATAGCGTCCACGTAGTCGTCCAGAGTGAAATTATTTGTATGACCAAGCTTATTCACCAAATTACAATTGTAGACAATTTTTGCCTTGGTTTTCCGGAGCGCCTCAGGAATCCCCTGCACGAGGAGATTGGGGATGATGCTGCAGTAGTGATTGCCGGGACCGATGACGATGAGATCGGCTGAAAGAATTTTTTTGAGAGCCTCTGGATTTGCTTTGGCTCGTGGCTCAAGATAGATGCGATCAATCCCAACTCGCTCGAGATGCAGATTCACATTGATAGCGTTTTCACCCTTGAGGATCTTGCCGTTCTTCAAGACCGCGTGAAGATGTGTGCGGTCACTGGTCACCGGAACGACCGTCCCCTGCGTATCGAGGATGTCAGCTGCCTCACGCACCGCACTTCCGAAGTCTCCGGTAATTTTTTCCAGCGCCGAAAGAAACAAATTGCCGAAGCTGTGTCCATCAAGTCCTCCTTCAGTAAAGCGATAGTTCATAAGCTGCCGCAAGATATCTGGCGTATCTGAAAGCGCCACGAGACACTGGCGTACGTCTCCTGGTGGAAGCACTCCGAGCTCGTCACGAAGAACCCCCGTCGAACCACCATCATCCGCCATCGAGACAATCGCGGTGAGATCAATCGGATATTCCTTGAGGCCAGAGAGGAGCATGAAACTCCCCGTCCCCCCACCAATGGTCACGACTTTTTTCATAAAAAGATCGCTACCGTATCAAGACCAAAGCCCCTCCCTTTATCCCGCGGATAGGTAAGCCCTCCCCTGGAGACTCAATTTCCCAATGAAGTTCCTGATAATGAATGTGTCTATTTTCAAGCTCTGATTTCCAGCGTTCCAGGGGAACCGACCAGTAACCATCAGACTGTTTTACGGCCGTAGTTTCAATGTCTTCAGCATCAAAGACATGTATCGCAAGACCAGGGGAAGAGAGGGCCTCATATGAATTCAACAAAACAGATAATTGTTTCTCCGTTTCTATGAATTTCAGGAGAACGTGCCCGAACAAAATATCGAAATTTATTTCTGGTAAAGGTTTTGTACAATCATGTTGAACGATATACTCTTCTCCACTCAGGTGCTCGATGCTGATATCGAAAGTCACGAGCTCGGTAGGTCGTTGAAAAATTTTCTCAAATATTTTCTTATGAATCTTCACGAAACGCTTTTCGGCACAGCCAAACACGCCAACACGAAGAGGCTCGTTCTGGGACTGAAAAGGAATTTTTTCTAAAATCTGAGTAATTTCGAGCTCTTTTACCTTCCCTCTGCGCAGAACTTCTGCATCCGATCGAGAGACATGGTGCAAATGGTAGGGAGATAAAGCCATAAGAAGATAACAAGATCATGAGCGAATACTGAGACTTGTCGCCCTTCAATTTCTTCAGGGCGAACCTGATTATATTGAATGGTCGAAGCAGAAGTCGAATGGTCGGGGCACTCGGAAGCATCCTCCTGCGGACGGGAACCGAACCTACATACGCTTTCACCTTCATTTTTTTCCTGTCGGGGCACTCGGAATCGAACCGAGCCTATCTGCTCCCAAAGCAGACGTACTGCCGATATACTATGCCCCGCTTATTATAAGCTGTGTCTATCTTAGCCTTATATCTCCCTTTCCGTCAAAGAAAGCAAAATCCCGCCCTTCGACAATCTCAGGACGAGATTTCGCTCCTATCTTTTTTCCGTTCTCCCCCAAAAAGAGGGGCTCGGATCGAGGCAAACTACTTTACAGCTTCTTTGAGGGTCTTCCCAGCGGTAAACTTTGGCACCGTCATTGCAGGAATCATGATCTTGGCCTTAGTCTGTGGGTTGATACCTTCACGAGCGGCGCGATTCGAAACTTTGAAAGTTCCAAAACCAGTGAGGGTGACTTTATTCCCCTTCTTGAGCTCTTCGGTAACCGTTTCAATAACCGCATCGAGTACTGACTCAACATCTTTCTTTGAAAGCTCAGTCTTCTCCACGAGTGATCCAATGAGCGTATCTTTGTTCACGTTTTGCATAGTGTTTCCACCTGCCTTTCTAGTTTGAAATTTTATTTCTTAGAGGAGAGTTGCTCCTTTCCCCGAGAATAAAGCAAAACTCGAAAGTATGCAAGCGATTTTTGGCTCAGTGATGGCTTTCTTGTCAAGAGTCAAACGATAATCCCCTCACGAGAACGAGCAAATTTGTCTCCAGAAATGGAACCGCCGGCGAAGGGAATGAGATCCTTGCCGGCGGCAATACTGCCGTATGTGGAGCGAAGCGCTCAACAGGGACGGTATAGGCGAATTGTACTGACGCTCAAATGCAAGCCCGAAGGACGCGGAATGCTTTCCGCAAGCCAGGGTACACGCGATCATGTCCCCATTGACTGAGAGAGACAAGCATTTAAACAGTAACAGCCTACTCTTGTGAGTGGAGTCCTGTCAAGAAGACTGAAAACAATCTCCGAAATGAAAAGCCGCCCGATGAGTGATGTCAACGGGCGACGGTTGTTGAGACTCCTATCTCCTCCCCTACAGGCGAGCCTGAACCTAAGGATCACTGGGAACCGCGTTTTCAGCTCCATCACAAGCTGAGCGCGAACGAGAGTAGACATTGAATCCCTCGTGCGCCCAATATAGAGCTGCTTTCGGAAAACGTCAAATATCAAAACAAAATCCCCTTTCGGGGATTTGTCTTCTTTCTATAAGCTATCAGCCATAAGCTAAAAGCTCTTTACCGTGCGTATTCGATAGCACGAGTCTCACGGAACACCACTACCTTGATTTCACCAGGATATTGAAGTTCTTCTTGGATCCGATTGGCGATCTCACGGGCGAGTGTCATCGCTCCGTAGTCATCAGTTTTCTCTGGATTAACAAAGATGCGTACTTCCCGTCCAGCTTGGATAGCGTATGACTTCTCAACTTGAGGGAAAGTGTTAATGAGTGTTTCGAGTTCTTGGAGTCGCTTGATATATTTCTCAGCCGTTTCTTTACGCGCTCCCGGCCTAGCTGCTGAGAGGGCATCTGCTGCCGTTACGATGTAGGACTCGATCGTAGCATGTGGATATTCGTCATGATGTGACTTCATACCATCCACCACATTTTGCGTCACTCCGAACTTCTCAAGAATACGCATCCCAATTTTTACGTGAGTTCCCTCAATCTCATGATCCACCGCTTTCCCAATATCATGAAGGAGCCCCGCCTTCCTGGCACACGCCACATCAGCCCCGAGCTCAGCCGCCAAGGCCGCCGAGAGGTAAGAAACTTCGAGTGAGTGAAGGAGAACATTTTGCTTGTAACTATAGCGATACCTGAGTCGCCCCAGGATATAAAGGAGTTTCGGATGCATGCCAGGCACTCCAGCATCATAGGCAGCCGCTTCACCAGCCTCTTTAATCTTGTTATCAATTTCCTTCTTCGCCTCTTCAACTGCTTCTTCAATGCGTGCGGGATGAATCCGTCCATCGGAAATAAGTTTTTCAAGAGCGATCTTGGCAACTTCGCGTCGCACCGGATCGAAACCCGAGATAATAACCGACTCAGGGGTTTCATCCACGATCAGTTCAACACCAGTTTCTTTCTCAAGTGCACGAATATTCCGCCCTTCTTTTCCGATAATTTTCCCCTTAATCTCTTCATTTGGAATCGTAATGGTCGTGGTCGTAAACTCGGCTACATGCGTGCGCGAGTACTTCTGAATCACCGTTGACATGATTTGAAACGAACGCTTTTCAAGCTCGTCCATCCCCTCTTTCTCGAGCTTGGTCATACGACGAACCAGAGCATCCTTACTCTCGTCTTCCACATGTTTGATTAGCCGCTCCTCCGCTTCATCCTTTGAGAGATTTGCTACTCGCTCGAGCTCCTTGAGCTCGGCTGCTTTTAATTGTTCAGCTTCTTTTTGGATCCGCTCTATTTCTTCCGCCTGACTCATGAGCTTTTCCTTTGCAGACTGAACTTTCTTTGCTTCGCTCTCTATTTCATCTTCGCGCTTTTCGAGTCGCGCTTCGAGATGAGAAAATTTCTCCTCACGCGCCTGTTCAGCTTTCTTTGCCTCTTCCAAAATCTCTACCGCTTTGTTCTTCGCTGCAAGTGTCTCTTCTTCGGCTTTCTTTTTAGCAGCCTCAAGAATCTGAGCTGCTTGACCCTCAGCCGTGGAAAGCTGTTTTTTGGCTACATTTTGTCGGAGCCAATACCCGACGAGCGCACCGAGAGCGAGTGCTCCGGCACCGATACCATATAAAATCATACAAAGAGAAGGATTCCGCTGGATAGTCGGCTTCTTTCCATGTTGTATTCGGCGAGCATGTCAAAGCAGCCTACTCCTTAGTCATGCAAGGAAGAAAAAAGAGAACGAGACAATTGATTGAGCAAACAAAATTGGGACATAAAGCTCTTTTTTCAACACGGAAAGATCCGATCGATCGCAACGAAATTCGAGAATAAATTACCAAGTTGCCTTCTTAGAATACTCGTTTTCGGTATTTTTGTCAAAGCCACAAAGATGCTATAATGAGCCAAAAGAAACCAACAAAAAAATGTACAGGCCATTCGTTCTGGTGGTGCTCGATGGTTGGGGTATTTCCAATAGTATTCACGGAAACCCAATCAGAGAGGCAAACCTCCCTACTTTTGACAAACTCAATCGTTTTTACCCGATGACCACCCTCCAGGCTTCGGGGATTTCTGTTGGTCTTCCGTGGAATACGGCTGGTAACAGCGAAGTCGGTCACATGACCATGGGAGCGGGGCGAATCATTTATCAGAACATGCCCCGGATTGCTCTCTCTATTCAGGACGGCAGCTTTCTGAAAAATCAAACCCTCCTGAAGGCGATAACCCTCGTGAAAGAAAAGGGTTCGACCCTCCACCTCATGGGACTGATCAGTCCTGGGGCAGTCCACTCTCACAAGGATCACCTCTTGGCGCTTCTCCGTATGGCCAAGGAACATAACATCGAACGAGTGCTCGTACATGTTTTCACGGATGGTCGCGATTCGTCTCCCACATCTGGCGTGGAACATGTACGAGAACTTACTCGTGAACTCCGCCTCATAGGAGTCGGGGTCATAGCTTCAATGATAGGCCGCAATTGGGCAATGGATCGCAATAATAATTGGGATCGAATTGAAAAAGCCTACCGCATGCTCACCGAGGGCATCGGAGAACGAACAGATGATCCATTGATTCATCTCGAGCAAAGCTATGCTAAAGGAGTAACCGACGAGTATATCGAGCCTACGCTCGTCGAAATACCCGGAAAACCAGCGGGAACCATCCAAGAAAACGATTCGGTGGTGTTTTTCAATTTTCGAGAAGATCGAGCTCGAGAACTCACCAAAGCATTTGCCATTGATGGGTTTGATGGCTTCGAACGGAAAGTTTATCCTAAAGTATTCTTCGTAACGATGACCGAGTACGAGAAAGGTCTCCCTGTTAACGTAGCGTTCCCGCCAGAAGAAGTCACCGAAGGTCTTGGGGAAGTCCTCAGTAAAAAAGGACTTAAACAACTCCGCATTGCTGAAACTGAAAAATATGCCCATGTCACCTATTTCTTCAACGGTGGCAAGGAAGAGGCTTTCCCGGGAGAAGATCGTGTGCTCGTCCCTTCACAAGATGTCTCTCATTTCGATGAGCGGCCTGAAATGAGTGCCCCTGAAATTACTGATACCGTCACGAAAAAGATACAGGAGGGGATGTATGATTTTATCCTCGTAAACTATGCCAATCCGGACATGGTCGGCCATACCGGAAATGAAAAGGCAAGTATAGAAGCCGTCCAGGCCACAGACAAAAGTATGTCACTCTTAATCCCGGTTGTTCTTCGTTCTGGTGGAGCCCTGATGATTACCTCTGATCATGGCAATGTTGAAGAAATCCATAATTCAACAACTGGGGAAATGAATACGGAACATTCGACAAATCCTATTCCGCTCTGGTACATCACCCCCACGAATCATCGAGAAAAGAAGTCGGAAGAAATGTTGCGTGACCAAAACGAAGTCCATGGCCTCCTCTCTGACGTCGCGCCAACTGTACTCGACGTACTTGGGATCGAAAAACCACAAGCCATGAACGGAACTTCACTCCTTTCCCTCCTACAGTAATTTTGACGTTTTGCTCGTTTTGCGATACAAAGAGAGGCACGCGCTCGTTCCGCCGGCTGCGGATCAGTGGATATCCACTGAAGGCGTGCGGCAACCGATACGCGCTCGTAGCTCAGTGGATTAGAGCATCTGGCTTCGAACCAGAGGGTCGGGGGTTCGATCCCCTCCGAGCGCACCAGTAAGCGAAGTGAGTAGGCAACTCGGAGCAAGCCAGCTACTTGGTTTGCGAAGGGGTGAGAAAGGCGGAGCAATGTTTCACGAGTATGTGAAACCGCGAGCCGGGGTCGCGGAAATTCAAGAGCGTCGGCGAATGAATTATCTGTGACCGATCCCCTCCCTGCCTACCGGCAGGCAGGCGAGCGCACTTGAATAAACCGATCAATCCTCTTGACGGAGGGCTTATCGGATCGGTTTATGAAAGGAGAGATGGCCGAGTGGTTGAAGGCAACGGTCTTGAAAACCGTCATACCAGAAATGGTATCGTGAGTTCGAATCTCACTCTCTCCGCCACGTTGTGGTATAGTAGAGAAAGGAAAACACAAAAACATGGAACAAAATACTCCTCGGGTCTCGACGCCCCAACACCGAACACTCTTGTCATGGCAAGGGTTTGAGCACGTGCATATCCATCCAAATCCACGCGCCATCATGATCGCGCTCGCTCTACTCATCCTAGTTGTGGGATACGCTGTCTTTTCGAATAATCCTATGATGGCTATTACTTTTATCCTCATTGGATTCGTCGGCTATCTCTTCCTCACCAAAGATCCACAATCTCATGATTTCACACTCACCACTCGAGGTATCTTTATTGGGAATCGCTTCTTCGCCTTTGAGGATCTCGAATCCTATTGGATTTTTGATGAGGAACCCCTCCAAAATGTGCTCTCACTCAAAGGTGATGGCATTCTGAATCCGTACGTGCATATTCCCCTCACGCCAGAGATTCTGAGTGATGTCTCACAAATTATGGCGACCTACCTTCCTGAGGTAAAACAAGAACCTCGACCCGTTGACATTCTGGAAAAAATGCTGCATCATTAGTCGGTCGTAGTCTCATTATGACGATTTTTTGCGCCCTTTCCGCTCCATCCGCCAGCTCGCGGAAGCGGATCAGTGGAAATCCACTGATGTGAGGGCAATTCTAAAATGCGTTCGTAGCTCAGTGGATTAGAGCGTCTGGTTGCGGTCCAGAAGGTCGCAGGTCCGATTCCTGCCGAGCGCACATCACTAATTGAGAACTTCTTCATTACTGTCTTTCAATCAAAGCAGGTCGGGGGTCGCAGGTACCCGTCCGGAGGAGGATACTTCCTGCCGAGCGCACATTGCACCACCCTTTCATGTCAAAGAATCTCCAAAGTAACATTTGGAAGTACACGCTTATTCTCGTCACGAATAAGCGAGTTTTTATTGCTATTTTAGGAACATATTACCTTACCATTCCGGAAGTGACCCCAAAATGGATCGGCACTATCCTCCTAATAAGTACGCTTGTTGGCTTTCTCTTTGAAATTCCGAGCGGTTATTTTGCTGATAAAATCGGGCACAAATTGACCATTATTCTTGCCAAAGGATTTCTTGTTGCTTCATCGTGTTCACTCTTGTTTGCCAACAATGTGTATCTACTTATCCTTGGTGGTATTTTCTTGAGTCTCGGTACAGCGTTCCACAGTGGCACTGGCAGCGCTTTTATGCATGAAACATTACGAGCACTCAAACGAGAAAACGACTACTCAAAAGTAATGGGGAGAGCGAGCTCTCTCGGTTTTGCAATACCAATCATACTTACCGCCTTAGTACCATTTTTAATTGGAATAAGCTACAAACTCCCTTTCGTGGTTGGTCTTGTTTTGGATTGTATTGGTCTCATTACTGCGCTTACTCTCATCACACCACCCATCACTCCGGAACACGTCGAAGAAGTTGGTATAACCAATTTCCGGAAGGTACTCCGCGAAGGATACCACCTTCAATATTTTCGACATGCTCTTTTTTCAGGTACTATTTCTGGATTCATCTTTGCTATTGGTATTTTCAGAGCCCCATACCAATCTATTCTCGATCTCCCAGTCATTTGGTTCGGAGTATTTTTTGGAGCTGGTAGAGT
>CAZABS010000015.1:0-8598 GCA_964483635.1 uncultured Bdellovibrionales bacterium | reverse complement strand
ACCCTCCTTTCGGTTCCTGCTCAAATTGACATGGCGATATCAGCCATCACCAGTTTTATACTTGGGTGGGTCATTGAGCGTTTCTCATATCAATCAGGATTCCTCTTTATAGCGGTGCTTTTTGTTTTAACAGTATTTCCTTTTTATCTCTATTTGCAAGCAACTAAACCCCGTCTTGCCGAGAGCAAGTAAGAAAGCTAGTATAAAGTACGTTTCATGTCCTCGTCGTATAATGGATAAGACATCGCCCTCCGAAGGCGGAAATGCAGGTTCGATTCCTGCCGAGGACACAAGAGGTTATAATAGCCATAAGGGATAAAACAGGTTCCCGTTTGCGAAGCAAAGGATGCTTCCTGCCAAGAGCACACGCTCGAGATATTGGCGACGGGGTGAAATTCCTGCCAAGGACACATTTACTATTTAATCTACCCTTATGCAAAGTGTGCACAAAAATATCACCGAGCTCGCCAAAACCAATGACTGGTTTCGCAAAGAAGTCGTAACGGGTGAAAAAAGCCAAGTCTTTCTCATGTCTATTAACCCCGGAGAAGACATCGGCCTCGAGACTCATGGAGACGTCGATCAAACGCTCGTATTTGTCTCTGGAACTGGGAAAGCAATTCTCAATGGGAAAGAGGAACCGATCGAAGCTGATGCGCTCTTTTTCGTCCCCGCTGGCACCGAGCACAATTTCGTCAATACCGGCACCGAACCCCTCAAACTCTTCACTATCTATGCTCCAAACGAGCACGTTGCTGGAACCAACCACGAAACAAAGTTAGACGCTGAAAATGACCCACACGAACACTAATTTATGACTTGGATTATATACGCCTTCCTCGCCGCTCTTGCTGCCGCTGTCGTTGGAGTGCTCTCCAAAATCGGCATCGTGGGTATCGATTCGACTATCGCCACGACCATTCGTGGTCTTTCGATTGCTGTTTTTATGGGTGGAGCCGCTCTCCTCCTCGGGAAATGGGAAACCCTCGCGAGCACCAGTCCCAAAACACTCGTCTTTATCGTTCTCACCGGCATCTTTGGCGGACTGTCTTGGCTCTGGGGATTCATGGCACTCAAAGCTGGAGGAGATGTCACGGCTGTCAACGCCATCGACCGACTTTCACTTGTTTTCCTTTTGGTGCTCGCACTTCTTTTCCTCGGCGAAGAGTTTACCTGGACCAAGTTTTCTGGAGTATGTTTCATCGTCTTTGGCACTCTCTTGGTGACCTTCAAGACTGAGCAATGGAAAGCGAGCTTTGCGTGGCTGAAATCGTTACTCTAGCTCTTCGATAAAAGCACTATGCGTATCGGTTTGTTTGATTCTGGTATTGGTGGTCTCTTTGTCCTCCGCCATGTTGCCAAAGCACTCCCAGAGTATCATTATGTTTTCTTGGGTGATACAGAAAATGTTCCGTATGGTGAAAAGTCGGATGAAGAAATCTACGACCTCGTCCAGAAAAGTCTGCAGATACTATTTAATCAAGATTGTGCACTCGTAATTTTTGCCTGCAATACCGCTTCGGTCACCGCGCTCCGCAAAATCCAAGATGAATTCTTGCCACAGTATTTCCCTAATAGAAGGGTGCTCGGGATGGTCATCCCCACCGTTGAAGAAATTCTCACCAGGCCAACCAAATCCGTTGCTATCATCGCTACTGAACGTACCATCCGTTCAAAAAAATATGAACGAGAAATTCTCACACGAAACCCGAGCGTCGTGATTCATGCCCTCGCTACCCCCACGCTCGTTCCCCTCATTGAGGGTGGTAACCTTGTTGAAGCCAGGGAAGAGGCCGTCCAACAGATAAAAAAACACCTCCTCCCCTTCACGCCAGATACACTCGTCTTGGGCTGTACCCATTATGGACTCCTGCGAGATCATCTTGAACAAGCTTTTCCACATCTCCGAATTATTTCCCAAGAGCGACTCATTCCGCAAAAATTACAAAACTATCTCGAAAGACACCCAGAAATAGAAACTCGCCTCATTCATGACTCCAAGCGAGATTTTTTCCTCACCAAAATCACTGCAATCTATAAAAACTTTGTCCGTGAACATTTTGGTGATTTCCCACTGGCAATACCCGCAAACACGGATATTGACAAAAGAGGCAAAACCTCGTAATACTACTCATATCCTCTAGAGTATGATTCGCTCTTTATAGAGGATGAGAGGGACAGGAATCCCTGTTCTTGGTTTTCTTGAAAAAAGAAGGAAATGAAGCATGACAAAAATTTTGGAAATGCGTTTTTTTCCCAAGCCAATCAGCGTTGCACTTGGCGGAAAAAACAAGGTCGGCTGCATCGTCGCCAAAGGAGTGCTGGATGCGGCTCTTCAGGCAGGATACCGAAATTGCATTAACGTATCGCTCAACAACTACAACAAACGCCATGACAGTCTGTTTTGGTTCATCAGCTTCCACGACGGGAGCTTCTGGATCGCTACAGCCTCCACGGTTACACCGAACGACATCGTCGACGTCAGTCAAAGCCTGGGGTTGGCGCTCGAAGCCCTGCGCAACCTCGAAAAGAATCCGGTTTCAGTTTCGCCGGATCCGGATCTGACACTCCCAACCGGAATCTTCTTCGAGGATCCCAACCCGAGAAAGGACGTCTTCAAGATCACCGCTGACAAGGCTCCCCCGCGCAGCCCGAAGTACGGTGGTCGGGTGGCACGTAGTCACCCCTAGCACAGCAGGCAAAGACCTGCCCTAAGAAACCTCGCGAAGCCCCCCGGAACATCGGTGGGGCTTTTCAATTTCCATTTTTCCAGTAGCCTATACGTATGCTCTCATTTACCGACCGTCTCGACACTCTCCCTCATATCAAAAAACCTCAGTGGCTTCGTTTGAAGCGACTTGGTATTGAGACCGTCGAAGATCTCCTGTTTCATTTTCCGACTCGTTATGAAGACTTTGCCACTATCGTACCGATAAACGAACTTCAGGAAAACGACAAAGTAACCGTCGAAGGCACTGTCACGAGCATCTCAACCCAGCGTACCTGGAAGAAAAAAATGCTTCTTACCGAAGCTCTCATTCAGGATCCGAGTGGGAGTCTCCGTGTACTCTGGTTCAATCAGAAATTTGTCAGCCAAACGATGCACGATGGAATGGCAGTCCGTCTCTCTGGAAAGGTATCCCGCGATCGTGAGGGACTCGTGATGCAAAGCCCGGCGTTCGAACGTACCGAGCGCGTTGCAACCCACACGGGGAGACTTGTCCCGGTCTACCCAGAAACCGCTGGACTCACTTCAAAGTTTCTCCGCTGGCAGATTGCTCTCGTCTTTCAAAAAATAACTGATTTTGCTGATCCCATCCCGAACGATATTTTGAGCGCGCTCCACCTCCCTGATCGGAAAACATCTTTGGCGTATCTCCATTTCCCGAAAAACGAAAAGCAGATTCTCCTCGCAGAAAAACGTTTTGCTTTTGATGAAATGTTCTTCCTTCAACTCAAGACCCAATCAATTCGGTCTCAGGCACAAATGAGCCGTGCCGTTGTCATCGAACAAGAAAAAAAACGTACTGAAGAATTTATTGGATCGCTCCCCTTCTCACTCACCCAAGGTCAAGCTCAGGCTGTAAACGAGATTCTCGCCGATCTCGGTAAGCCAACTCCCATGAACAGGTTGCTCAATGGTGATGTCGGGTCCGGAAAGACCGTTGTTGCAGCGGTGGCCGCTGAGACCGTCGCTCGCTCCGGATATCAAGTAGCCTTCCTCGCTCCCACCGAAATCCTTGCAGAGCAACATTTCAAAAACCTCCGAAAATTTTTCGATCACCTCGGTCTTAACTGTGCTCTCCTTACCGCAAATTTTCATGCCCTCAATCAAGACACCGTCACCCGAGCGACTCTCCTCAAAGCCATCAAGAATGGCATTGCTGACATTATTATTGGAACACATGCATTGCTTCAGGAAGATGTCTCATTCGAAAAGCTCGTCCTCATCGTGGTTGATGAACAGCAGCGATTTGGAGTAGCTCAACGTGCCAAACTTCAGGAGCTCTCTTTCGAAAGCCGCGATGGATCAGCCGCCACCGTACCACATTTTCTTACCATGACGGCTACTCCGATTCCCCGCACCCTTGCGCTCACTCTCTTCGGAAACCTCGACCTCTCGCTCCTTGAAGAAGTTCCCAAAGAGAGGAAACCCATCATCACACGACTCGCCAATAGTGACGTTGATCGAGGGGCGGCATATGCGTTTATCCGAGAGCATCTCCAAAAAGGTGAGCAAGCCTTCGTTATTCTCCCGCTCGTTGAAGAATCTCGGGCCCTCGAAGAGGTGAAGGCTGCGACGGTCGAACATACGAGACTCCAAAATGAAGTCTTCCCTGAGTTTTCTCTTGGCCTCCTCCATGGGCGACTCAAAGGGAAAGAGAAAGAAAAAGTGATGCGTGAATTTCAAGAAAAAAAATACCATATTCTCGTCGCCACAGCCGTGGTTGAAGTTGGCATCGATGTCCCAAATGCAACCATCATGCTCATAGAAGATGCTGACCGTTTTGGTCTCTCTCAGCTTCATCAATTCCGCGGTCGGGTCGGGCGAGGAGCGCAGCAAAGTTATTGTTTTCTTTTCCCTGGGAAACATGCTTCGACAGAGAATGCTCGGCTTCAAGCCCTTGAGAAAACAGGGAGCGGGTTTGCACTCGCAGAAATCGATCTCAAGCTCCGAGGGCCCGGTACCTTCCTCGGTGAGCGCCAATCAGGACTTCCGGATATTGCCATGGAAAGCCTTACGAACATGAAACTCATTCAGATCGCGCGCGAAAAAGCGGGTGCCGTGCTCAAAAGCGATCCTACTCTCGTCACCCACCCCCTCCTCAGAAAAACCATGAATCGCTACGAGGAGAGAATTCACCTAGAGTAAGTCTTCTCTCCCCCTTTTAATTCTTCCGCATTTTTTCGGTCACCCAGAACTCACCAAAGTATTTTTTTATGAGCAGGCGTGTCTGCGAATCAATGGCAGGGAGAGCAGAGAGAAACGCAACGAGTGGGATGAGCACCCACTGAAACAACATGAGAAAATTTCGAGTCCAGTGATAGCGCTTGGGTCGTGGAGGAAGCGTCATGAGAGACATCGGAACAGAAACCAAGAGACCCGCCATGCCGAGCGTCATGAGCGTTCGCGTGAAAAACGGGAGATTGTGCGCCAGGACACTCTGTTTAAATATTTCACCACCGAGAAACAGCGGGAGCCACCCCAGAAAAGTAAGCATAAACGATGTCGTCGCCCATGAGTAGTGCCCCTCGAGCATTTCGAACGTGATTCGAAGTTTGGTTCGAAATTTGATAACTGCGTCTGGCCAAATTGCTCGCATAGTCACTGGAAAATTTTCAATCCCGTATGCCCAACGCCTTTTTTGTTTGTACTGATTGACTATGGTTTTCCAATACGTCGGTGCGAGGACAGCATCAAGGGAGATTGGGAGGTGAATGGGCCGTACTTGGTAATCTCCATGAAAATATGCAAGGCATTTCCAATAAATAATTGAGTCCTCACTGATCATATTGATCGGCCAAAACCCAACTTTGACGAGTGTATCAAATGGCTCTGAGTGCGACGAAAACGTTACCATCTCGCTTCGAGTTGATTGGTACAGGTGCCAAAAAGACGATCCTGTCACAACCATCCGGACAAAGGCGTTGGTATCCCACAGATTGTTGTGATACATCGGAAGTGGTTGATAGGCTCTTTGGAGGCGCTTCGGGTTGGTAACGTAGTAATACGTGAGTGCCGAAAAATATTCTGGATGCACCACACTATCACAATCAAAGTTTGAAAAGACGACTTTTGTATAATCAACATGCTTTGCATCCAGATATTTCATGAGTTCCTGGGCGGCAAACGTCGCATTCGATGCCTTACACTTCATTTCTCCCGCTGCGACGATGTGGGTCGTCACGAGGAAATCACGAAACACTCCTCCAAATTTTTTCTGGAGTGCCTCCACTTTTGGAATTCGTGTTGCCGGATCTTCACGCTCCTCAGTCGCCAGGAGAATAACAATTTGATCCAGTGGAAAAGTGGAACGTGCGATTGACTCAATCGCTGGCTCGATAACCTCTACTGGCTCCCCGGCCGTTGGTAGAAGCACCACGTGAACGATATCTTGCCATGGCCAGACGCTCCCTTGGGATGGAATAATCTTTTCTGTTTGCCGAAGAATCCGTTCCTCACGCCTGATCGCTCGCCCAAGTCCACGCCAGGAAAAAAAACGTCGCCACCCAACCGTTTTCTGCTCATGTTTCAATCGGGCTATTTCTTGACGAAGCTCCTCTGCATACTGGGCTAAATCACTCGTCCCCTTCACGCGTTCCCACCAATGAATTTTCTTCCCCTCACTAATATTCCACTGTGCCTCGAGTGAAAATATCGAGATGTAAATCGCGCGGTAAATCCAATAAATATCAAAGGTGATAATAAATACCGCCGCCCATACCGGGAGGAAATATGAAAACGCCACCATCCCAAGAAGGGTCGTCCACGTGAGCGTCCCTGGGATCATTTCGAGCATTCGCTGGACTCGTCTTTTCCCTGGTTCCCGAGTTTTCGGGTCTGGAAAAACAAATGTGGATTGAGTAGTTTCCATAGTCTGTCCCTATTATACGCCATATCTCCCACTTCGAGGGCATGCTATTATGGCAGAGAAGTCATCTCTTTTCAAGCTTATGTCTAAACTGAATTTTCCCGAAGGATTTCTCTGGGGAGCCGCCACTTCTTCACATCAAGTAGAAGGTGGCAATCATAATGATTGGAGCGAATGGGAAAAGCAAAATGCCACTCGACTGGCACAAGAATCAGAAAAAACGTTTTCTTGGAATCCACACTGGGAGAAATTCAGACTTGAAGCAACCAACCCCGCTAGTTACATCTCTGGAATTGCTTGCGATCATTACAACCGATTTCGCGAAGATTTCGATATGGCCAAAGACCTTGGTCACAATACCCATCGATTCTCCATTGAATGGTCACGAATCGAGCCGGAAGAAGGAAAATTTGATGAGAAAGAGATCGAGCATTATCGCCAAGTGATCGAAGCACTTCGAGCCAGAAATATTGAACCATTTCTCACCCTCTGGCACTGGACGAATCCTGTCTGGGTAGAAACAAAATATGGTAACTGGGAAAATCCCGAGGTGGGTGAAAAATTTCTCAGATTTGCTGAGCGCATGGTACAGGAGTACCAACCTCTCGTGAAATTTTGGGCGATCTTCAATGAACCCAATACGTTTGTCGGTCGAGGATATATCCAGGCCAATCGTCCCCCAGCAAGGCGAAGTGTATGGCGCGCGCATAGGGCTATACGAAATTTCAATCGGACACATAAAAAAGTCTATACAATGATTCATTCGCTCCAGCCAAATGCCGTGGTGATCCTCTCTCACTGGTTCGCTTTTATGCGGCCATACCAAAATCAATTCTTGAGTCGACTCCTCATTCCTGTACTTAACTATTTCCGAAACGGCCAGTTTTTCCATAACTTGGAAAATTACTGCGATGCCATCGGAGTACAATTTTATCGAGTAGATTATATCAAAGTAGGCGGTTGGGGGACGTGGGGACCAGTTGCCCCGATAACACTTGGCCAGTGGCAAAATGATCTTGGTTGGGATTTGGAACCCGAAGCCATCCAGTTGGTTCTCGAAGGACTAAAAAAATATCAGAAACCGATTTATATCACCGAAAGTGGTCTCGCAGATAGTGAAGATGCAGATCGCTCGGCTTTCATCCAAAAAACTCTTTCTGCTGTTCATCGTGCGATATTAAATGGTGTTCCTGTTAAAGGCTATTTCCACTGGTCACTGCTCGATAATTTCGAGTGGAGTGAGGGATACTGGCCACGCTTTGGACTCATCGCCGTCGACTTCGCTACACAAAAACGCACTCCTCGTCCCAGCGCCACAATCTATGCTGAAATCTGCCGATCCAACAGCCTTGATAATACCGAGAATCAATCTACGTGAGACTTGTCAAAAGCCTCTTTTGTGATACAGTAGATGTGCCTTTAGCCAGGTTTTTTTGTTTATAATCATCAGTTATTGGCATGCCGTTCTGAATCCGCCAGTTGGCGGAGAAAGACGGCTCAGCCATTACGAAGCTTCTGAGCGTAGTATGACCCCAGCATCCTCGTTTACGCGACGGGTCTCTCGGTTAGGACTGTCCTAACCAGACAGGGGTAGAATGAATCAAAAGTATGCCGTTCCGAATCCGCCAGTTGGCGGAGAAAGACGGCTCAGCCATTACAAAGCTTCTGAGCGAAGTATGGCCCCATCGTTCTCCTTCGCCAGGCTACGGAAGAACTACATAGAAATGATTGTAGATAAAGTTGTGTTGGTCTGCCATTACGAAGCTTCTGAGCGAAGTATGGCCCCATCGTCTATCGGTTAGGACACCAGGTTTTCATCCTGGTAAGAGGGGTTCGACTCCCCTTGGGGCTACATCTATGTTTCTTGATCTTAAACTCGGAATCGTGTGGGCAATCCTCGTTGGGTTTGTTTTTGGCGAGCCAATAACTATCTTTTGGATTTTCATGGGGGTGTGTTTTGCCCTGCTCCCCGACATTGATTTCTGGATTGAATTTGCACAGCGTG
>CAZABS010000014.1:0-21265 GCA_964483635.1 uncultured Bdellovibrionales bacterium | reverse complement strand
AAGAAAGATTAGTTAGCACCATTATACCATTAAGAAAAAAGCTCCGATATTATATCAGAGCTTTTTTCTTTTTTTGAGAAAAGAAATTATTTTTTCTTCTCTTCCTTCTTCTCAGCTGTGACAGCTCCTTCAACAACCGGAGTTTCTTTCACAACTCCCTCTACTTTCGTCACATCCATTTCCACTTTCTCATTGAGAGAAGCCATTTCTGCTTCAGTTCGTGGTCGTTCGATAAGAGCAACGACAGTCTCGATGTCCTCATCCATTATCACTCCCGGTGGCAAAACGAGATCCTTAATCTTGATCTGATCTTCGAAAGTTCGAAGAGTAGCAATATCAACCTGAATAGAACGTGGAAGATTTTTCGGTAGACACTTAACAGAAATTTCATCAAGCGACTTAATGAGAATTCCTCCATGAGCCTTCATTGCTTCCGATTCCCCAATGTATTCGAGCGGAATATCAGCATCAATTTCCTCATCCATTTTTACCTGATAAAAATCAATATGCGTAAACCGATTGGATTGTGGATCACGAGCTACATCATGGATAAGGGCATTTACATCCTTTTTCCCCTCAACTTCGACATCAATAATTGTACTCTCTCCAGCCGAACGGTAGAGGCGTTCAAAATCCAGATAATTAACCCAAAACAACGATGGCGTTACCTGATGTCCATACAACACCGCAGGAATTAATCCTTTTTTTCGTTGTTCCTCGAGTTGATATCCAGCTTTTTCGCGAAGCGCGACTCTCAATTTCGTACTCATAGCAGTAACCTTCAGAAATTAGTTAGAGAAAAATCGTTATTTAAGAATGTGTTTCTCGAATCAAAGCTTCAACTCCACCGCTGTATTCCTTGAGAAATTGATGCACCTGAAGCACTTCATCAGAAGAAATAGGTGCTTTTTGAAAAAGGTTTCGCGCCTCAGTTTGTTCGAGATCTGTGAGGACTCCCAGAGAGACCACTCCCATCGGAGAAAGCGACACATACACCAAGGTCGAAGCTCCACAAGCCTCACACGTCAAATGCAATGTCGAACGTTTTTCCTCCTGAGAAAGGAGCAACATTTTCACTGGCCGATACTCTTTATCACATACCGGGCAATGGACGAGAGCTTTTAGGTTTTCGAGATTCGGTTTCACAGGTACATGGTATCAAAAAATGCAGTTCGAGAGCAATTTTCGAGTACAAGCAGTGTACCAGATATCCCCCTACTGGTCAACCCCAGGTGAAGACTCATTAGACGTCGAGATTCTTCACGGTTTTGGCGTGAGTTTGGATGAAGCGACGGCGTGGTTCGACTTCATTTCCCATGAGGACATCAAAGAGGCGATCAGCTTCCTCAGCATCGTCGATAGTCACCTGAAGCATCAGGCGATTGTCTGGATTCATGGTCGTCTCCCAGAGCTGTTCCGGATTCATTTCTCCGAGACCTTTGTAACGCTGAATAGCAATCCCAGCCACCGTTTCACTTCCTTCGCTTGGGGTATCGTGCTCAGGTTCGACTGGAGTTCCAGCTGCTTCCTGCGCTGCTTTCTTTTTTTCGGCTTTTGCAGATTTCTGTGCATCTGCGAGCGCCTTCATTTCTTCTATGGCTCGATTTTTTTCCTCTTCATTATAGACATACCGCACTTGTTTGTTCTTTTGGAGTCGATATAACGGTGGCTGTGCAATATAGATAAATCCACCCCGAACGAGATCCTCAAAATAGCGATAGAAGAAGGTAAGAAGAAGTGTACGAATATGTGAACCATCAACGTCGGCATCAGCCATGATGATAATTTTGTGATACCGCAGGCGCGCCGCATCAAACGTTTCGCCAATACCAGTCCCAAGAGCAATAATAATTGGCTTGAGCGTATCCGATTTCACCACTTTATCGAGTGAGGTTTTCTCCACGTTAACAAGTTTTCCACGAAGAGGCAGGATTGCCTGAAACATTCGATTGCGACCTTGTTTTGCTGAACCACCGGCAGAATCTCCCTCGACGATATATAGTTCTGAACGGCTTGCATCTCGACTCGTACAGTCCGCGAGTTTTCCCGGAAGCGTCATCCCCTCGAGAGCTCCCTTTCTAATGACAGCGTCCTTCGCAGCTCGAGCCGCAATTCGCGCACGCGCCGTCAAAATACACTTCTCAACAATCCCACGAGCATTCGCTGGCTGTTCTTCGAGATACTGCGAAAGCGCTTCCGCCACAACCGTTTGCACGGCGCCACGTACTTCTGAATTATTCAATTTGTCTTTCGTTTGACCTTCAAATTGAGGGTTTGGGAGCTTCACTGATACCACCGCCGTGAGCCCTTCTCGAAGATCATCTGAGGTAAGAGGCCCATCTTTTTCCTTGATGAGATTATTTTTCTTCGAATAATCATTCAAGACTCTGGTCAAGGCCATTTTAAACCCAGTCACATGTGTTCCACCTCCCGGGTTCACAATGTTATTGGCAAACGAAAACAAATGCTCTTTGAATCCATCCGTATATTGAAGCGAGGCCTCGACATATATTCCATCTACTGTTTTCTCAACATAAAATGGAAGTGGATTTTGAACAACCTTCCCTCGATTCAGAAACTTCACGAAGGAAATAATTCCTGAATCAAAATAAAAACTATGGCGCTTGGCAAGATGTGCCTCTCCCTCATTTTTTACCTCGCGCTCATCACTACAGACGATCTTTACACCTTTCGTAAGAAAGGCTTGAAAACGCAAATATTCAAGAATTTTCGTCCAGCTATAAACAATCTCAGGAAAAATTTCTGAGTCAGCCTGAAACGCAACCGTTGTCCCAGTCCCACTCGATTTCCCGATTGGTTTCACATTTGCCAAAGGTTTCCCGCGTTTATATTCCTGAAACCACAACTTCCCTTCACGTTCAACGGTTACCTTGGTTGAAAATGACAACGCATTTACCACTGAAACACCCACGCCATGAAGTCCGCCCGAAATTTTGTATCCCTCTCCACCAAACTTACCTCCAGCATGCAAAATTGTCAGAACAGTCTCCAGAGTTGATTTTTTGGTCTGAGGGTGAATATCAACCGGTATACCACGACCATTATCACGAATCTCTACCCAATTATCTGGAAGAAGTCGCACGACAATATCACTACAATAACCGGCCATTGCCTCGTCAATCGAGTTATTAACCACCTCCCAAATCAAATGATGAAGCCCCTCAGTTGAGGTGCCCCCAATATACATTCCTGGACGCTTTCGAACCGGATCCAAACCCTCAAGGACTTGAATTGATTTTGCATCGTAATTGCTGGGAGTTGCTTTCTTGGGAGATGCCATAGGGAAATTACTAACAAGTGAAACAAAAAAATTAGAGAATCTAATCTAGAGCGAGAGAAATAATCGACGATAGGTATACTCGATCAAGAGAAAAAAAACAATAACGAGACCAGCAATCCACCAGGTAAAGGTTTTTGTAAAAAGAAGGAGTAAAAGTACTACTCCATACAGTCCACAAAGAGCACCTTGTCGGAGAGCCCCGCCCACATAATGCCGAGCTCCTTCCACGCTAACAAATCGTTCCGATAGAAAAAGCAGTCCCAGGGTTATGCAGCCAGAAATCGCTACTCCAGCACAAATAAAAAAAAGCATCATCCCCCATACACTTAGTGTCTCAGGATCAACCCAGAGGATGAATACCCCCAAAGACAGAAGCCCCACCAGTGCAAAAAGGCGGATACCAGCGCGATAACCAGAAAGCGTCATACAAGGTGCGAGAGGGAAATCTTTACCCTCATCCAGTATAGCCGAAAAATCGAAATCGAGCAAGGGTTCTTGTGGCTCATATAAAGCAAAAAATCGCCAATTTAGACGATCTTTTTGCATACAGAAACATCTTTCTTAGACCCGAGAAACATATGAACCTTTTTCCGTGTTCACGATAACTTTGTCACCCGTTTTGATGAAGAGTGGCGTTGTAAGCTGAATCCCTGTTTCAAGAGTTACGACTTTGTCTCCGCCTGATGCTGTATCTCCTTTAATCCCTGGGGGTGCATCTTTTACCTCAAGAGTGACCTTGATTGGCATCTCAATGGCAATTGGTTTGTTTTCCCAACTAAGGAGAGTAACCTCGGTTCCTTCGAGGAGATAGTCTGTTGCGTTTCCAATAATATCTTGAGAGAGACTGAACTGATCAAAATCATCCATATTCATGAAGGTTGCTCCATTTTCGTCTCGGTAGAGATATTGAGCCTTTGACTTCACGACATCCGCCTCATCAAACTTGTCCTTATCCTGAAACGTGTAATCGATAATTGCCCCCGTGACAAGATTTTTCAGTTTTGTGCGCATGACCGCGCCACCACGACCAAGAAAGGAGTGCTGATATTCCAAAACAATATATGGCTCTCCATTCCAGAGAATTCGCTTTCCTGTTTTTATATCTGTAAGACTGAGCATAGAGAAATAAAGGGACAGCCCGCAACGATTTCAAAGATCCTTGCTCGCTGTTCTCAATATGAGAATGAGAAATTTACTTTACAACGTATGGAATCAGCGCCATGAAACGAGCCCGTTTGATCGCAAGCGTAAGAGCACGCTGTTCTTTAGCAATAAGCCCATGTTTCTTGGGAGGATAAATCTTCCCTTGTGAATTGAGAAATCGCCGAAGGAAATATGCATCCTTATAATCAATCGCACTGAGTTTCTTTCGGACTTCTTGTTCGAGAGCCATAAAAATGAGTCAATAAAAAATTTAGAATGGAACGTCTTCGATTTTGATATCTTTGTCATCATCAAGATTGATGGTCGGGATATCATCTGGTTTCGAAGCTTCAGGGGCTGGCGCGGTCGCTGGAGCTGGCCGATTCGTTGGAGTACTTCCTCCTTGACCACCTGCGCGCGATCCAAGTTGCATGTTCTCCGCTACAATTTCCGTCGTTTTGCGCTCAACACCGTCTTTACCGGTATAACTCCGACTCTGGAGTCGCCCTTCAAAATATGCCTCTTGTCCCTTGGTGAGGTACTGCCCTGCAATCTCTGCGAGTTTCCCCCACAAGACGACGGTATGAAACTCCGTTCGTTCTTGACGTTGCCCATCTTTCGTCCAGTAATTATTTGTCGCCAAACCAATCGTAGCAACATTTTGACCTGAAGGTGTTGTTCGCAGTTCAGGGTCACGTGTGAGCCGACCGACGAGGATAACTTTATTCACGTTCATAACACAATACAGTGAATGATTAGATATCGAGAACTTCTTCAAGCTTCTTATCAATCTGCTCCTTACTTACCACTGGCGCTTCCTTATCAATGTTCGGGAGCGGAGTGTCTTTTCCGATAAACGGTCTCGGAGCAGTGGCTGTACGAGTGTTTCCTCCGCGACCACGAGTTTCCCGTTTTGCATATTCCGTTCGTTCGATTTGCTTGAGCTCAGGGAGTTCGTCAGCACGGAGAATCAATGCTCGCAAGACCGTTTTAGAAAGCGCAAGCTTTCGATTAAGTCTCGTAATAACATCCGTCTCTTTCATTGCTTTCTCAAACTCAGCACTGGAGAGTTCGCTCATATCAGGTAAAGTGAACCTTCGGGCAACATAAAACCCACGTTCCTCACCCTTCACTTCATAAGCAAGCTTTCGCTTATCGAGAGTTTCAATCGGAAGAAAATTCGCTCCCTCAGCGACAAACATTTCTTCAACCTCTTTCCGAATGGCCGGAAGTGTCGCTTCTTTTGATTCTCCCACCAAATAGAACAGTTCGTATTCACGCATACAATCTTCTAGAAATTAAAAGTCCACACGAAGCAACGAGAATCCCTCCTGTGGAACAGTGGCCTCCTATCTCTTTCCTAGAGCGGGAAACCTTTGGGCTTTCTCAGTTGTTGCAGCATTCTAGCACACAAGGATATTCCAGTCAATATGGGCGAGAGGACGCTACCAATAGCTAATCGAGCAAGCGTTCATAGTTATTCGCCCAATACTGCACCTTGTCTGCGTACCAATTATACTTCGAGGAAGTTGTTCCTGAAAGATAAATTTTTGAGGCATTCTTTTCAGCTGTTTTATTACCACTCGTCACCCCAGGAACTTTCGCAAGCTTGAGCGCCATGGCCATCACACCATCCGTGAGATTCCATGGATTTGGAGGATTATGTCCCGTCGCACTCGCAATAGATTTTTTATACCCAAGCCACGTATCTGGCATAAACTGAGGTACCCCCATCGCTCCGCCAGTCCCGGTATATCCAGCTGGATTACACGAAACCTTGAGCTTCTTATAATTTTTTCCAAGTTCATCGGCAATGTCTTTAAAAATCTCTCGACGGCGCTGAAAAGTAGCCCAAGATGTCTTCGACAGTTTCTTGGCTTTATACCTTGCTTCAGCGCCCTTTTCCACTTCCTCATAGGTACAGCCACCCGTATAACGGCCAAGATCAGACTCAACCACAAGCATCCCCATAATAAAGTCTTTTCGAACACCAGTTTTTTTACTTGCAAATGAGGCAGCGTCTTCTACATCTTTGGCATCATACGAACTCCCTAAGAGATCCGAAAGATTGTCTTTCAGCTTATTGAGCTTCTTTTGTAAATCATTGATAGTCGCATTTTGCTCCGCGAGATCAGTAGCGGTCTCCTGATGAGCTTCCGCGAGCTCTTGTTTTTGTTCGACTTTTTCTTCAAGAAGTTCCTGATGATCTTCTTTAATCCCCTCAAGTTTCGCCCGTTCACTTTCGGTCACGCTTTTCGTTTCCTGTAATGTATCAAGCAATCCCGCTATTTTTTCTTGCACGGTTAAAAGACGCTCTGGCTGATTAACATACTCGGTAAAATCGGCAGATGCCAAAAGCACCCGAGGAAGTGGAGTATCCTCTTCGAGCGCCAAATCCTGAAGAAGTCCGGAAAGAAGGTGTTTTTGCTTCCCCGTCTGCTCTTCGAGGAGTTCAATCTCTGCTCGTTTCCGGTCAATTTCATTTTCCGCCTGACGAATCTTGATTTCAGCAGCAGCAATGGCACGCTGAGTGGTACTAAGAGAAGTGCTAATAGAAGAAAGCTCCTTTTCGAGAGCGTCTTGTTTTGCCTCGGCAGCTTTTAGCTTTTTTTCAATCGAAGAAATGTCCTTTTGAATATCTTCCGCATCATCCGCCGCAAGACTTGATGGGATAAACGAAAAACCAGTTCCCTGCCCCAGCAGCACGAAAATAAGGAGAAAACTCAAAATTCGAACAACAAAAATTTGCATGCTTCCATTATAGCGCACTTAGGAAGCCCTTGTTAGAGATCCGCCGAACGAACTTTTTTCCAAACGGCGGTTTCTATCTCTTTTCCAATTTTTACATTCTCACGCAGGAAAGATTTGGCTTGTTCACGGCCTACTCCTAACTTAACTTCACCAAAGAAGTATGAATTTCCTTGTTTTTTGATAATTTCATGTTTCACTCCAGTATCGAGTACGTCATCGCTCCACGAAATCCCCTCATTGTACATGATAAAAAAACTCGTCGTACGGAAGGGTGGAGCAACTTTATTCTTGACGACCTTTACATTCACTTGATTTCCCACAACTTCCTCTCCCTTCTTCACCTGAGCACTCTTTCGCACCTCAACGCGAACAGATGAATAGAACTTAAGAGCATTCCCTCCAGTTGTCGTCTCCGGATTCCCAAACATGACTCCGATCTTCATGCGGAGTTGATTGATAAAAATCACCACGACATTTGAACGTGCGATAATCGCGGTAAGTTTACGCAATGCCTGAGACATCAGTCTTGCCTGTCGCCCGACATGCTGATCACCCATCTCTCCCTCAATTTCTGCGCGGGGCACCAAGGCGGCTACTGAGTCCACTACAATCACATCAACCGCATTCGATCGTACCAAAGTCTCGACAATATCGAGAGCTTGCTCTCCAGAATCCGGTTGAGAAATAAGAAGCTCATTCACATTCACGCCAATACGTTTGGCATACTCTGGATCAAGCGCATGCTCTGCATCAATGAAAGCAGCTACGCCACCTAATTTTTGAGCATTGGCAATCGTATGCAAAGTAAGCGTCGTCTTTCCAGACGACTCTGGTCCATAAACCTCCACAATTCTCCCTCGTGGCATTCCTCCAATACCGAGTGCGATATCGAGTGAGAGTGATCCGGTTGGAATCGCTGCGACATCTACTTTGCGCACATCTCCGAGCTTCATGATCATCCCCTCACCAAACTTCCCTTTGATTTCATCAACGACTGCTTCAAGTTTTTTTCGGTCACGATTTTCGCCCACTGTCTTCTCTTTCGCCATAGGTGAAAAATTATTGAATTATCAATTCTGTCGTCCCGCGCTTGAATATCGAACTGCGGAGACTGCACCATTTTCGCTCGCCAAGGGTTCGGGACTCCCCCCACGAAAACTCACCAGTGTATCACTTCCACGGCTTGAGGCGATGACCGCTTCGTTCGAAGCCTCCACTTCCCGGCTCTCTCCTGCGCGGAGTTCTCCACTATACACGATTGTCCCATCAGATTCAATCGAGACTGTAGCTGTACCCGATCGAACTGTCAAGAGGATTGAGAACCGCTCTCGTGCTTGATCAACCGTGCGTGCATCCGAAGCAAACCGACCCTCAAACTGAATGATGACACTTTTTTCATTTTCAAAACGATTTTTCGCAAGTACCGTGACTTCATTTACCCCAGGCTGCAAGACAAGATTTTCTTCAAAAAATCCATCAGATCCAACAAAGACGGTTTGATCATTGATACTCACTTGAGCTCCACGATCACTTTTTCCACGCACCACGACACTACTCGATTCTATGACTGCCCCAGGCAGCGGAGTAAAAACCTCAAGGGTTGGCTCAGCAACAAAACTCCGGAATTCGCTCACCAAATACGCAAATGTCCCAAACACAATAAACCCAATTAAACCGAGTACAAGTGTACGTGATGTGAGAACAAAAATTGGTTGTAGAGGGGTCCTTGGTCTTGAATCAAATGAAAAATCCTTCCCAAGATTTTCCTGGATATTTTTCTCCTTATCGTACAGTTTCAGAAAAGCTTCTTCCTCTAAACCTAGATGTCTCGCATATGCCTTCAGAAATCCTCGCACATAAACCTCGGCTGGAAGTTTTTGATACTCTCCATTTTCAAGATACTCAAGATACTTCACTTGAATTTTTGTTGATTTCGAAACATCAGCCAAACTCATCCGATACTGGCCACGGAGTTTCTTTATCTTTTCTCCCAATGTCAGGGACTCAACTTTTTTTCGCGTAAAAGCCTCAGTCATATCGTCTTCACTCTATCAAAAATTACCCTCCCGAACAAAAGCCCCCGCCAAAGAACGAGGGCTTTCACTCTCAAAAAATATACTTGCCTACATCTGCCATTTTTCTCTGGCCGCTTGATCAGCGAGTGGATCATCTCCATACTGTTTCCCTTCCTCAAGGGACTGTACCAAAACCGCCCGCTTCCCTGCCTCATTGTTCCCAATTATCCCATTCTTGAGGAGAAGCTGGGTGAGCCGAGCTGCCCTTGGATATCCAATCTCGAGCATCATCTGGAGATGCGTTGTTGATGGGTTTTGAGTTTCAATAGTTATCTGCTTGGCACGTTCGTACATTTCATCTCCGCTCCCCTCCCCACCGGCTGGTGCATCAAGATTGAGTGGAGCCGATCCACCTCCACTACCACCAAGATCTTCACCTATTTCATCGTACCCTTTCTCTTCTTTTTGCTGGAGCAGAAAATCAACCACTGATTTTACCTCCTGTTCGGATACATATACTCCCTGAATACGTTTCAAGCTCGATGCTTCAGCTGATGAGTAGAGCATATCCCCATTTCCCAAAAGCTTCTCAGCTCCTCCAGTATCAAGAATTGTTCGCGAATCAATCTGCGACTTGAGCTTAAATGAAATCCGTGCAGGCATATTCGCCTTGATGAGACCCGTAACAACATTTACCTCTGGACGTTGCGTCGCCAAGATAAGGTGCACACCAACCGCTCGCCCCATCTGAGCCAACCGAATAATCAGTGACTGAACTTCTTTTCCGTGTTGCACCATGAGATCAGCCATTTCATCAATGATAAAGACGATCAGTGGCAATGGTTCAAGTTCTTCCTCGCGAAGTTCATTGGTATCTGGATCAACAAAACGCCGACGCTCACCACGATCTACTTTGTCACGATAGGAGAAGAGATCTCGAGAGCCCGATTCCTGAAGAACACGATTCCGCCGCTCCATTTCACTTACTGCCCATTTGAGTACGTTGACGACTTTGTGATTGTCAACGATAACATCTGTTCGGAGATGCGGAATATTCTTATAGAGGGAGAGTTCTACCCGCTTTGGATCTACCAAGATGAGTTTCAAGTCTTCTGGGGAATTCTGATAGAGTAAAGAGAGAATGATGGTATTAATACAGACACTCTTCCCCGAGCGAGTCGTCCCAGCAATCAAGAGGTGTGGCATTTTTCCGAGATCAGCCAGAATGGCTTTTCCAGAAACATCCTGTCCGAGGACAAGTGTCAAATTAGATGACCGACCACGAAAATCTCGTGATTCAAGAATATCCCTGAGTCGAACGGTTGTTTTCAAACGATTAGGAACCTCAATTCCAATAAGAGCCTTCCCTGGAATCGGAGCTTCTATCCGAATATGCTGAGCCGCAAGAGCAAGAGCTAAATTATTATTGAGTGCAGTAATTCGTGAGAGTTTTACACCAACCGCTGGTTTAAAGGTGTATTGAGTCACCGTTGGTCCAACAAGCGCCTCTCCGGGTTCAACCGCGATACCAAAATATTGGAGAGTATTGATGATAATTTGTTTATTCTGCTCAATATCTACACCAGCACTTTCTCCGGTTGTTGCCTCAAGAAGATCAAGCGGTGGTAATTCCCAACGAATTTTTGAGCGCTTCCTTTGAACTGGGCGCGATGGTTCTCGTGCCGGATCATCAAAAGCAACATTTTTCACCATGGTTCCATCACTTTCTGTTTGATCTGGAGCAATATCATCTCCGACAAAACGGATATTTTTCACATTTTCTGCTGAGACAACTGGCACCAGCGTTGTTGACGGGCCATCTGTATGCTTCTCGTCATCTGCCTTCATATTACCCACCAAAGAGAGTGCTGGGTCAAGGGAAAGATCAGTTTCTTCTGTTCCTTCCAGCGGCGTCTCCGGAGCCGTTTCAGGGAGTGGTTTACGCCACCTCTCTTGAAGAGATTCAAACCAATTGAGAAGTGATACGTTGAAGGCAGCAATGGCACCGGTAATAAAGAGGGCAAGGAGAATTACTCCAGCTGCAACTTTTCCCATCGCACCAACAAAGAAAGATGTCAGCCAATATCCAACGTATCCACCACCCACGCCATCTTCAGCAGCTGCCAAGAGCTCTTGTTTCCCCTCCCCTACAAACATATGCGTGAGCCCCAGAACAGCGAGGAATGAAAGGGTGAGTCCAGTATACTTAATTCGATCCGAGAGCGTTGTCTCGTGACGTCGAAGCAACATGAGTCCAACTAACACGAGAAGTGGCACCAGGAGCCATTTTCCGAAGCCGAGTGCTATCCCAAGTCCATCGCCAACAGACTCTCCAAATTTTCCTGCTTGACCAATAAAGGCCAGGAAGAAGAGAATCGAAAAGGCAAATAAAAAGATTGCCAAAATACTCCGCTTAGCATCACCCCCAAGCGCTGCTTCCCTCGCTTTTTTCGCTTGTTCAGCTTCGATATCTGCTTTTTTCTTACGACCCATAATAATTTCTCACTAAGCTGTTTCTTTTCCATCCGGATCCATGCTACCTTGAGCGTCAAATTTATCCTGCACCTCCTTTTGTGCGAGCTTACGATACTTCTCGGCTGTTTCTGCCAATTCATCTGAGGTGACGTTTGTAGGAATGAGACGTTTATGCTTCAAGTCTACATGGGCATCCTCGACTGTATCTCCCCTCTTTGGCACTGGAAACGTGGGTATTTGTGGTTCTCCCATTGGCATACAATAAATCTTACTCGTTACTCCCCCATTATACCTTAACCAAGCCAAAGAAAAAACATCTTAAAAAGCAGATTTTTGTAAAAAAATCCCACAAACACCTTTGTTTGATCCCGTCAAAGCTATCTTGAAGAAGAGAACTGATTCCAATCTATCTTACTACCAGACGCTTTTTCAAAATTTTTCTTTGCTTTTCGCTCTTTATATTTGTCATAGAGCCACTTTCCCCCATACCCGAGAGCTCCAAGAGCCGCAAATCCAACCCCTCCACCTACCAACACCGCACTCCCGCCACCGGCCATAATCGCCCCGAGACCAGCCGGGAACGATAGCCCTGCTCCAGTTAAAGCAGCTACTCCAATCTTTTTACGAACAGACTCATTGTGCCTTTTTCGATTATCGAGCGCAGCTGCAAATCCCTTTGGATCAGAAATGGAAAGGTTCTGATATGTTTCATATGCTGGAATCTCTCTTTGCCATTTTGGTAAATAACCTGCATATCCCAAAGCTGCCTTTTCTGCCTGAATATTCTCTGGTGCGCTTGGATTTACTTCTTGTGGACTTACTAAAACTTGTTCTGACATAGTACCTCCATCTGGAATCCTATTGATTTTTTCGAGTATTTCATTTGCCTTTCGCTACGTAATATATCTCACAACCAAGCCAAAGAAAAAACGCCCGACCGGGCGTTTTCTCAGAAGAGAGGAAGAGATTATTTCTCCTCGCTTGGTTGACGATAGCCAGTCCCTGCTGGAATGAGACGTCCAATAATGACGTTTTCCTTGAGGCCTCGGAGTCTATCCGATTTACCCTGGACAGCCGCATTGATCAGCACTCGAGCGGTTTCCATAAACGAGGCAGCTGAGAGGAAAGACTCTGTTGAAAGCGCTACCTTGGTAATTCCCAACACCATGGTCTCACCAGTTGCACCTTTCCCTTTGTTATTTTCCACCTCCTCATTGGATTCGAGGAACTGATCTCGCTCCACGATATCCCCTGGAAGCAAAATAGTATCCCCTGGATCGACGACTCGTACTCGCGAAAGCATCTGACGAATAATCACTTCGATGTGCTTATCGTTGATTCCTTCACCTTGCGAAGCATAAATCTCTTCAATTTCACGGATAATGTAGCGATGAACCGCTTCTTGACCCATGATGTCATGGAGTTTCTTAAGATCCACATGACCCTCTGAAAGAATCGAGCCTTTGCCTACGAGATCTCCGACTTTCACCGTCACCGCAGCATTGGCTGGAGCTGAATATTCAAACTCCTTCTTCTTGGCATCCATGACCACCACCTTCACAACTTTCACTTCTTTTTCAATGGACTTCACTTCACCATCTACTTCAGAAACAATCGCCTCAGTTTTTGGTGTACGTGCCTCAAAGATTTCCTCAACTCGAGGGAGACCTTGGGTAATATCTGATCCGGCCACACCACCGACATGGAACGTACGCATGGTAAGCTGAGTCCCCGGTTCACCGATAGCCTGTGCGGCTACCACTCCAACGGAAGCACCGAGCCGAACCAGTTCATTTCGACCAAGATCGAGTCCATAACAATGTCGACATACACCTCGACGTGAACGACACGAGACGATTGAGCGAATTTTCACTTTTGAAATATTCTTGCTTTCAATAAGTTTGGCTTCAGCTCGTGAAATCAGCACATTTTTCTTCACAATCACTTCCTTCGTTTCAGGATCTTTGACTGCTTCGAGCGAAGTTCGTCCTTCAACTCGTGAAGAGAACGCCATGCCAATTTTGTCAGAATCCTCTCGATAGAGATAGGTTCCTTCGGTATCCCCACAGTCCTCATCTCGGACGATAATATCTTGTGCTACATCTACAAGACGTCGTGTGAGGTACCCCGCAGTCGCCGTACGAAGAGCGGTATCAGCCATACCCTTTCGAGCACCGTGAGTTGAAATGAAGTATTCGAGAACATTGAATCCTTCCTTGAAACAACTCTTCACAGGAAGTTCGATGGTTTCACCTGTAGGTCCTGCCATAAGCCCTTTCATACCAGTCATCTGCACCACAACTGATTCTGATCCACGAGCTTTGGAATACACCATTGAATGCACCGGGCCTTCCTTGTCGATATTCTCACGCACTGCATCGGTAATCTTGTTCTTAGTTTCGTTCCAGATTTCAATAATCCGACTCTTGCGTTCGTCATTGGTCAGGAGACCCATGTTGTACTGATCTTTCACCTGAGCCACTTCCTTTTCTGCAGCAGCAATGAGACCATGCTTCGCTGCTGGCACTTTGAGGTCGTCCATTCCCCAACTGATACCGGATTGCGAGACAAATTTGAAGGTGAGATCCTTGAGTTTATCAGCAAACACGGCTGCCTCATCTTGCCCCATGGTTTCGAGGATCTTGGCCATGAGAGCCTTGAGATCTTTCTTGGTCATTTCCTCATTCACGAAACGCATTTCCTCTGGCAAAATATCGTTCAAGAGAACTCGTCCAATAGACGTATCAATCACCTTCCCTCCGAAAGAAAGTTTCACCGGAGTGTGCACCGCAACTTGTCCGAGTTCGTGCACTAAGATGGCCTCGTTCATCGTCGCAAACGTTCGTACCTTCCCCGTGAAACCTGGCTTCAAGTGGGTGAGGTAGTAGGCACCGAGCACCATATCAAGCGTCGCGGAAACAATTGGTTCACCAGTAGCTGGCTTCAAGAGGTTCTTCGAAGAAAGCATGATATTGGCACTTTCCTCACGTGCCTCAGCGGTGAGCGGTACATGGACAGCCATCTGGTCTCCATCGAAGTCAGCGTTGAACGCGGTACACACCATTGGATGAAGTCGAATAGCTTTTCCTTCGATCAAGACAGGCTGAAATGCCTGAATAGACAGACGGTGAAGGGTTGGAGCACGGTTCAGAAGCACATAGTGATTTGGAATGATTTCATCGAGAATTTCATAGGCTTCCTCGGTTTCTGAATCAACCATTCGACCAGCGGTACGGACATTATGAGCAAACTCTTTCTCAATAAGTTTGTTGATGATGAAAGGCTTAAACAGTTCCAAAGCCATTTTCTTCGGGAGTCCGCACTGATAGAGCTTGAGTTTTGGTCCAACGACAATAACCGATCGTCCTGAGTAATCAACGCGCTTTCCAAGGAGGTTTTGACGGAACCGGCCTTGCTTTCCCTTGAGAGCATCGGCGAGGGAACGCAGTGCCCGACGCTGACCGGTTGCTGCAGCGGTCGAGGCTTGACCGCGACGAGCTGAGTTATCGAAGAGTGCATCTACCGCTTCCTGAAGCATACGCTTTTCATTTCGCGTAATCACTTCAGGAGCTCCAATAGAGAGGAGCTTACGGAGACGATTATTCCGGTTGATGATGCGACGATAGAGATCATTCAAATCCGACGTTGCAAACCGACCACCATCAAGAGCTACCATCGGCCGAAGATCTGGCGGAATGACCGGGATGGCCGTCGGAAGCATCCACTCGAGACGAAGATTGGCTTTCTGAAATCCCTGATACACTTTGAGCCTCTGGAGGAGTTTTTTCTGATCAGTAGCTTCATTTTCGGAAAGCTCCACTTTGAGCTTTTCGATCATGGCATCAATGTCGATCTTTTCAAGAATCTTTCGGATCGCTTCAGCTCCAATGCCCGCCGTGAAAATCTGACCAAAACGCGTAGACAGATTGAAATACTCCACTTCAGAGAGAATTTGGTGGGGACGAAGGTTCCGAATATCTTCTTTGGTCGTTCGATACTGTTCTTTGAGATCATCGAGAGCTTTCTCAAGCCTGGTCGCATCTTTCTCATCTGAACGGAGCTCCTTCTGCTTCGACTTATATTCCTTTTCAAGTGAACCGAGCGCCTGCTCTTTCAATTCCTCTTTTACTTCAGTAATAATGTACGAAGAGAAATAGATCACGCGCTCAAGGTCCTGAGGTGAGAGTCCGAGAGCCAAACCGATTTTGGAAGGCACTCCTCGAAGAAACCAAATGTGTGAAACGGGAGTTGCGAGTTTGATATGCCCCATCCGTTCACGCCGAACGATAGATCGAGTGACTTCAACTCCACACTTATCACATACAATCCCCTGATACCGAATCCGTTTATACTTACCACAGTAACATTCCCAGTCTTTCGATGGACCGAAGATTTTTTCACAGAAGAGACCATCTGGCTCGTATCGCTGGGTGCGATAGTTAATCGTTTCTGGCTTGGTCACTTCCCCCTTAGACCATTCGAGAATTTCGTCTGGCGAAGCGAGCGTCAGCTTCACTGAGTCGAAATCGCTCACTTTGGTGATGTTTTCGATTGGGTTCATAGTGTTCTTTGATTAAACGGTTTCGACATCAGCTTCTTCTTCATGGTTCGAAGCGACCGTCTTCGCACCTTTGAGTTCAACATTGAGACACAAACCCTTGAGTTCATTAACCAGCACATGAAATGAGGCTGGGATATTCGGACTCTTAATCGCCTCACCCTTAATAATGGACTCATATGCCTTGGAACGGCCGAGCACATCATCTGATTTAATGGTGAGCATTTCCTGGAGAGTATGTGCCGCACCATAACCTTCGAGTGCCCACACTTCCATTTCTCCGAAACGCTGTCCACCAAACTGCGCTTTTCCACCAAGTGGTTGCTGCGTAATGAGAGAATAAGGTCCGATAGATCGCATGTGAATCTTGTCTTCGACGAGGTGATTGAGTTTCATGATGTACATGACACCTACTGTTGATTCATTGTCGTACGACTTTCCTGTTTTTCCGTTAACCAAACGGATTTTCCCGTGTTCTGGAAGACCCGCTTTCTTGAGCTCAGCTTTGATATCAGTTTCCGAAACACCATCAAGTGATGAACTGGCAACCGTATAACCAAGCTTACTCGCAGCCCAGCCAAGATGAGTTTCGAGAATCTGTCCGATGTTCATACGTGACGCCACACCATGAGCATTCAAGATAACATCCACTGGGGTTCCATCTGGAAGGTAGGGCATATCCTCAACCGGAGCGATATGCGAAATGACACCCTTGTTACCGTGGCGACCGGCAAGCTTGTCACCTACTTGAATCTTTCGCATCTGAGCGACTGAAACTTGAATCTGCTCAAAGACACCCATTGGAAGTTTGTCACCCTTTTCGCGTGAGAAGATTTTAATGTCCACGACTTTTCCATGATTTCCGTGAGCCAAGTACAGCGAGGAATCTTTCACATCACGTGATTTCTCACCGAAGATTACTCGGAGAAGCCGCTCTTCAGCCGTAAGATCTCCTTCTCCTTTTGGAGTGATCTTGCCGACGAGAATATCTCCTGAAGAAACCTCAGCACCAATACGGATAATTCCTGTTTCATCAAGATTCTTCAGACGATCTTCACCAATATTTGGAATATCTCGGGTGACTACCTCAGGCCCGAGCTTGGTATCTCGGACATCAATCGAGAAGTCTTCAATATGAATCGAACTCCAGCGATCCGCCTGAACCACTCGTTCCGAAAGAATAATAGCGTCTTCATAGTTGTATCCCTCCCATGGCACGAAGGCCACGAGCATATTTTGTCCGAGCGCCAATTCCCCATGATCGGTCGAGGCACCATCAGCCAGAAGATCTCCGCGCTCCACCCTGTCGCCCTTGGTCACGCGTGGCACTTGGTTCATGGAAGTAAAAGCATTCGACTTTTCAAAGCTCTGGAGTGGGTACTCACGGTCAATGTATTCCTTCTTGGCACCCACAGGGGCTTTGGAACGAATGACGATGTGTTCGGCGTCCACGGCAATAATCTCACCCGCATCTTGCGCCAAGACCACTTGTCCCGAATCACGCGCCGCCTTATCTTCAATTCCCGTTCCAATTACTGGAGCTTGAGGCACAACACAAGAGACGGCCTGACGTTGCATGTTCGAACCCATGAGAGCACGGTTAGCGTCATCATGCTCAAGGAATGGAATCAGTGCGGTTGCGATTGAAATACATTGTTTTACAGATACATCAACATATTCCACCGCATCAGCCTCGATGGTTTCTGGACGACCCTTTACACGAGCCTCAACAAGCGGCTCACTAATGTTGCGATGTTCATCCAATTTAATTCCAGCATGCGCAATAGATTTGCGATCTTCAACAATCGCATTCATGTACTCAATATCAAGTGTCACAAATGGACGTACTGACACTTCCTTTCCCTTAGAGGCGCTCGCAATTTTCTTGGCCAATTCTTCGGTAACAGTTTCACCCTTCTTCGCAACACCTTCGATCGTTTCATCAAGAATTCGGTGCAGAAGATCTTCCTCCTTGGCTGCGACACGACGTGCCACTATAAGGTAAGGAGTTTCGAGGAAACCGTACTCATTCACCCGAGCATAGGTCGCGAGATGTCCCACGAGACCAATGTTTGGACCTTCTGGAGTTTCAATAGGACAAATACGTCCATAGTGGGAGTGGTGTACATCACGGACTTCAAATCCTGCACGCTCACGCGTCAGTCCGCCAGGACCCATCGCACTGAGCCGACGTTTGTGTTCGAGCTCAGCGAGTGGGTTTACCTGATCCATAAACTGGGAAAGCTGGGAACTCGAGAAAAACTCTTTGACTGCTGCAGCTACTGGACGAGGATTGATAAGTTGACCAGGAACGACTGTCTCATTGTCTGAAGTCGACATCCGATCTTTGATGTTTCGAACCATGCGATAAAGACCCACCCGGAGTTTATTTTGGATAAGTTCTCCGACAGCTCGGACTCGCCGATTTCCGAGATGATCTATATCATCAGCCTTCCCTTCTGGATCGTTATTGAGGCGAATAACCTCACGGACAATCAGCACGAGATCATCGGTATTCAGAATGCGATTTTCCTCGGTATCAGCGCGATCAACTTCGAGCCGCTGATTGAGACGATATCGGCCAACCGCACCAAAATCGTAGCGCTCGTAATTGAAAAACATCGCGTCAATCATTTGCTTGGCATTTTCCTCCGTCGCGAGGTCACCTGGACGAAGCCGCTTGTAGACTTCGCGGTAAGCCTCTCCCTGATTGGTGGCTCCATCTTTGGCAAGTGTGGTTGCTATGTATTCGATATCGCCATTGTCGATATCAACAAACGCTTTCTTGATATCTTTTTCGGAGAATCCAAACGCCTTGAGGAGAGCAGTGATTGGAAGTTTGCGCTTGCGGTCAATCTTGACTGAAATGACGCCATCGAGATCGGTTTCGATTTCAAGCCAAGCACCGCGATTCGGAATAATTTTGGCTCCAAAGAGCTTCTTTCCTTTCTGGTAATCCATGGTGAAGAAGACTCCTGGGGAGCGAATAAGCTGAGAGACCACTACACGTTCGACACCATTGATAATAAAGGTTCCCCGCTCGGTCATGAGTGGAACTTCACCGAGATAGATTTCTTGTTCTTTTACTTCACCAGTCTTCTTGATAAGGAGAGTTGCTTTGGCTCGCAGTGGTGCCTCATACGAAATATTTTTTTCCTTGGCAACCTGTGCTGGATACTTTGGCTCATCAAGATAATAGTTGGTGAGCGAGAGTTCAAGGTCTTTTCCAGTAAAATCCGTTACTGGATTGACTTCATCGAGTAGCTCCCTCAATCCCTTGTCCCAGAACCATTGATATGAGGCTGTTTGCACCTCAATAAGATCTGGAAGGGACACCGTGATCCGATTCTTGAAAAAACGCCGCTTCTTCAGTGACGACCCCTCTGAAAACGCGTCTTTCACGCGCAAATGTTTACTCTCCTTCGACATAGAAAAAACGCTCACGAGCCTCCGCCTTGCCAATGCGGCAAGTCGGTTCAGTGAGATTTAATTAGCTGTGCCAGTTATCGCTCTCTCGCGTACGCTCATCACCCGTATTTGAGTAGTTTCGAAAAACGCTGAACTTATTGAAAAGGTAATCTCGATGGTAACAAGGATTGTTTTTCTTGTCAAATGACAGCAAAACCGGGGCTTTTGTATCCCTGGCTGCTTATCCCATCTTTTTAGTTTTTCGGCGAAGGAACTCTCACTCCCCAAGTATACACCGCCTTCACTGTTTCAGCAATTTTCACCGAAGTAAAATTATCAGAAATATCTGTTTTAAGCTCAAAATGAGATATTTCCCCTGCTTTTAAGCCATTTTCCTTCAAAAGATCGGCGATCGCCCTAAAGAGCTGCCGCCCCATATCCCGGCTCTCTTGCCACTCTCGTCTGGCTATTGGTTTCCCGTCCAAAAGAAGAAGGAGCTCTGATCGGTCTTTTTCAATGATGAGTTTAAATGAGTGCATAAGAGAGTAGTACAAGTCACAGAAAAATTGTCGTGTTTGAGACTATTGCTATTTTCCAGCTGAATCCTTCGGCATATAAACATTGAGGTAATTTTGGCTACGAGGAAAACCCTGTTCTACAATATCTCCCTCCTCTGTTATGTATTTGTGATTGCCCTCCATACCAACCGGCGACCCAGATAATCCATCGGTAAACAGGATGCCATTGGGATGCAAGACTCGCTGAACTTCTTTGTTTACTTCTTTTGCATATTGCCCCTTAATAATGCCATCACCCAGTCCAAAGGCAGTGATACTCACCGAATGATCAGGGAGACGTCGCAGGAAAGTCAACATGTCTTCATCAATGAAACTTGCTGGGATACGTTTCTCAGCATTTACTCTTGGAAAGGACTTTGCTTGACGGCTACCATATACCCCCTCATCTAATTCATCTTTCAAGTGCTGACCGTGCCACAAGTCCACCGCTATATAGCCGCTTGCTTCAGATTCAACAGCGACCGAGTAGACGTATGGATGCATCCCCGCTCCAAGATCAACTACGTTTTTCCCCTTGAGAAACTCAAAAAACTCTGGGCGTTTTCTTGTGGTAAATATATTCTTCAGAATATCTGAATAAGCAGTGTGCTGTGATCGCCCAGCGCCATTTTTAAAGTATGAATGATCTTCGGAAAATTTTTCGGAATTTTCATTATATAAACCCCTCGTGTCAATTCCAGGGAGTAATTTCTCCACCGCCACGACCGGTACTCCACTTTTAAGAATCTCTTGGTGATGGATTGTAATATGTTCTGTCGAACGACAGATATCACACGGAGGTTTCGGAATATCTGCTTTTTTCGGTAATTCTGGCATCTCTTTCATATATTTTTTCTCAAATATTATCCTCTAGATTACAACGCACACTCTATTCCAGGGTAATTGCGACGATCTCTCCGCGTGTCCCAATGCGCATGGCTGGCCCCCAAGTGCCGACGCCGCTCGTCGTATACAGCGTGAAGTTTCCAATAGTTGCAAGTCCATAATCATATCCCTTGTGCACGAGATAAGTAATAAACTGAAACGGAAATTGTTG
>CAZABS010000013.1:0-21365 GCA_964483635.1 uncultured Bdellovibrionales bacterium | reverse complement strand
GGGAATCGAACCCGGGACTCAGCAATGCGAATGCTGCGTAATACCACTTTACTATGAGCCCATTTTGATTTAACGGGGCCTGTGCTGCGTAATACCACTTTACTACAGGCCCAAAACGTGACAGAGATTTCGAAACAGAAGCAGTATAGGAGGTTAGAAAGAAAAAGGCAAGGGAGAACTCCCAATTATTAGCCCGAGAGACCATGGTTCTCCATGGCCGCGATATCTATCTTATCTTGTTCTCGATCGAGCACCTTTTTATAAGCTACCAAACGTTCGCGCGGAATGACTGGAAGTTGCAACCCAAAAAGCGTCACCGTAGTCGAAGCAGAAAAATCAATGGGCCATTCGGTCCACACCGATTGTTCCCGATCAAAAATACGTGTTGACGATTCAGCAAGATTAATACGAACGCCATCAAATTCAAGCGTGAGAAGATAGTTACTCCAATCCTCTGCTTCTGCTTGACCTGGACCGAAGATGATATGCTTCCCGAGTTCCGGTAAGATACTCTGAAATGTACCCGTCTCAACATCAAGATCAATATCTGTCAGCGGCCTAGGTGAACCATACGAACGAGCCGCGATTCCTCCAGTAAGCTGAAATTGTTTCCCATGCCGCTCAAGAATAGCGACAACCCAATTTAGAGCAGTATGAATGTCTTGTTCTTGCATAGAAGATTAATTTAATCAACAATTTGAAGTGTTTTTTCCAATACCTGTCCCGCTTGATCAAAAAAAAATTTTCCGCGAAGCCTTTTTCCGGACAAAAAGAGAGGGAACCAAAACTCATCATCAGCCCACATTTTCTCAAGCGGAAGCGTATCGTTCGAAAACCACTGTGGTCTCATTTCTTCAGTCTCGAGAGGATCGCCGGTAAAACTCATTACTCGAAACACGTGTACTTCGAGTAGTTCGTCTGGTGTATCACGAAAGACAAACTCGTGTATACCCACCTCTTCCATATCGTCTATAGTTATTCCACATTCTTCAAGCGTTTCGCGTTTAGCAGCCTCTTCAATGGTTTCGCCTGGCTCAAGTTTTCCGCCAAAACCATTCCATTTCCCTGCTCCAAATCCCCGCTTTTTCATGCCCAAGAGCACCTGACCTTCACGAACGGGGATACACAGGGTGAGGAATTTGCGTGTCATAGCGCTAGTATATCACGACTGGTGTCCCAATAGTCGCCCACTCATACACCCGTTTGGCTGGGCCAATTCCAAGTCTGACGCACCCATGAGAAACTGGGGTTCCAAGATGATTGGCTCCCTCTTTATAGCCACCCGGCCATTCCGGAAGCTCGTGAATTCCAAACTGCCCATCAGGAGTAATGGCCTGCCAATACGGCATGTAGAGGCTATATTTTTTCGACCATGGACGAAGTGCTTGATTGTGAATTGCAAACTCACCTTTCGGTGTATCCATACCCCGCTTTCCAGAAGATACAATATAGGCATCCACTGCCTCACCGTTCTCAAAAAGCGTCATCACTTGACTTCGAAGATTAATATCAATGTACTTTCCCTCCGACTTTCTGGGCTTAGTAAATCGCTTAGCCTCGACCGTTCGCAGAGAAAGATCACCACTCCAAGAAACTGGGGCTGGTGGCAGTGTTGTGAAACTTGATTCGTGAAGCATATGATATGCAGAATCTTCGGCATCTTTCCACTTTGCAAAAATACGAAGCGTATAAGTGTTATTCGAAAGGAGCGTATCCTGAGGAAGTATTTCGAATACCGTTTTTTCTGGATTATTTTGATATACCACCGAAACTTTCGGGTCAATGCGAAAATCAATGTAAAAGTCATTCACTGAACGGTCAAAGGTTACACGGAGTGGATCTTCTATTCCGAGGAGAATATCCTGAGCACCTGCGGCTGGGAACACTTCAGCGATCGTCGGATAGACTGGGGTAGTCACACGAAAAGACACCAAAGAATTCTTTGCAAAATATCTCGTTTCCCCCTGTCCGATAAAAAGTGAAAACTTTGTCGCAAGTGGCCACGCCGTCTTGGGAGTGAGAACCAGCTGTGTATCGAGCATCTTCCATTGGATGTTTACCGCAATATCGGGCGACAACGCTATCTTCCCATCGAAGCTTGAGGGTGACATTGATTGGGAAAAATCTATAATAAGTCGATCATGCGGTCCAACAAGGACTGCCTGTTCCAGCGTCAAGGTCACTGGAGCATAGTGCTCATGGATGACATACCACACTCCACCCACCATCAGGCCAAAAATGGAGAGGAAGAGAAGCCAAAAAAAGAAATTGAGTGATCGCCGCATACGTTTGAATCTGAGTATTTCCAATCAATACCAAACACAAATAACTATTCCTGCTGCTTCAAAAAAAACCTGAGATCATGCACAGTCTTATCGGTCAAATCAGACTCAAACACTTTATTGATCGGTATCCAATCCAAACCCGCTCCCTCGGCCAGTTGCATATGATCCTTTGGCATATCACTCCGAACCATGAAAATGTGACGCCAAGTATTTTGATCAGTATTGAGATAATCACACACTGGAATCAGCTTTTTTGGCTGCACTATTATGCCAAGCTCTTCTTTCCATTCCCTCGAGCAGCACTCACGCGGTGTCTCATTTCCCTCGCTCGTTCCTCCAAAAAAACCCCATTTATGTGGGTTGACGGACGTATTCCCATCCCGCAGATGAAGCAGAACTTCCTTTCGTTTCGGATTATAGAGAAACCCACCTGCATAAAATGTCGTTTGTTTTTTAGACATCAAAATAATTTTTACCAGTTTGGTGACTTTCAACAGCTAATTGGCACATCAAAAAGAGTGGCTGTGGTAGATTTTCGAGCGCAAACCAATCCCATTTTTCTGCTTTCTCAGGTTCAAGTACCACTGGGTCTCCCTGCTCCCACTCGGCTACGAGACCGATATGGACATAATGCTTGGGAGTATACGTAACCACATTGGCCAGAAACTGAAAATGAATGTCTCGAATCTCAATCCCACATTCCTCACGAGTTTCACGTCGTGCACAGTCCTCAAAGGACTCCAAATATTCGAGATGTCCTCCTGGAAAGGCATACTCTCCGGATCCATGCGATCCCTTACGTCTCGCTAAAAGAACCTTTCCGTCTTTGAAAATCATTACCCCCACCCCGACTTTTGGCTTATTCGTTTCCATAGTATCTTCGGCGAGATTCAGTTTCGTTCTTTACTATATTTGTGCGCCATGTTCACGAATCATTTTCAGATGTTTTTTCATCATGGAGTGAAGTGGTCGAGGTAGCTGATGAATCGGAAACCAAGTAAGTTCATCCATTTTCTCTGGTTCACCAATGTTAACTTTTTTTGGATCAACTTCTGCCGTAAACAAAAGAGCAATCCAATGCGTTCTCATTTTTCCATTCCAACGAAGCGAATTATTGACTGCCCAAAACTGTACATTTTTTGGAGTCACACAATATTCTTCTTTGATTTCACGACGTACCGTTTGCAGAAACGTTTCTCCGTGTTCCATGGAACCGGAACCAGGATCCCACCGGCCATGTTCATCCCGGCACTGTGAGCTTCGTTTGTGCATCAACAGATTTCCCTTTCCATCATGACAGTAAAAAACACACGTGACACCTATAAAATCTACCCCTTTCTTCAGATCAAAAGTCTTCTTCGTTTTCATACTAGCCTTTATGCTCCGGACTGTTGATCATGCCACAACGTTTCCACTTGAGACCACTCCCACACGGACACGGGTCATTTCTCCCAACGTTTGACATGTTCCGGAGAGGAGCAATCATCTCTGTTCCCCTTTCTCCTTCACCAGCTCCAGCGCTGCGAGCTGCGCCAAACTGATCGATTGTGTCAGATGCTCCACGAAATTCAAGGGCCCGTGGGGTTGATTGAGTCACGGTTGAATGGAGAGGGGTAATCTTAAAGAGTGACACCAGATAGGTTTTGCGTACGCTATCCATGAAACCAAGAAAAAGATCGTACGCTTCACGTTTATATTCGATAAGCGGATCGCGCTGACCATACCCTCTGAGTCCAATTCCTTGGCGCAAATAATCAATTTCGTCTAAGTGATTCATCCAGAGTGTATCAAGCGATTGCAAGAGAAGTGTTTTTTGAATCGAATTCCAGATATCTTTTCCAAATGCACCCTCACGACTCGCTAACACTTTTTTTGCTTCTCCGATGAGATATTCTGTCATCCCAGTACGCTTTTCTGCTTCTGTTTTTGAACGATCATCTCGAATCTGATCAAGTTTCGAATGTGTCACCTTTTCATCAAGTGTTGGGAAAAGATTATTCGCTTCTGCAACTATCTCAGTTATACCCCACTCACCCTCATTTCCGGCACAATGAAAACTCACTAAACGCTCAAATTCATCACCCAAGAGATGGAGCGTAACTTCTCGATACTCTTTGGTCTCGAGCCACTCACGACGTTTTTTGTAAATCACCTCACGCTGTTTGTTCATCACGTCATCGTATTCAAGGACGTGTTTTCGAATATCGAAATTAAAGCCTTCAATTTTCGATTGAGCCGATTCAATCGTTTTCGAAATAAGGCCATTTTGAATTGGTTCATCTTCCGGAAGACCAAGTGTCGTCATCATACTCTTCAGACGATCGCCACCGAACCGTCTCATAAGCTCATCTTCAAGCGATACATAAAACTGCGATTTTCCAGGATCTCCCTGTCGTCCCGCTCGGCCACGGAGCTGATTATCGATACGCCGCGCTTCGTGTCGCTCGGTTCCAATGATCATCAGCCCACCAAGTTCACGTACGCCCACGCCAAGCTTGATGTCAGTACCGCGACCAGCCATATTCGTCGCAATCGTTACTGCGCCTTTTTCGCCAGCGTGCGCAATAATTTGTGCCTCACGTTCATGATTCTTCGCATTTAGGACTTCATGTGGCACTCCCTCTTGAGTAAGAAGTACTGAGAGATATTCTGATTTCTCAATCGCTATAGTACCAATAAGTAACGGCTGGCCATACGTATGGAGCTCTTTCACTCGCTTGGCAATTGCGCGAAATTTTCCTTCCTCTGACTTGTAAATCACATCAGGATAATCTTCACGAATCATGGGCTGATTGGTCGGAATTTCCACGACGTCTATTTCATATACCTTTGCAAATTCCTCGGCCGATGTCGAAGCGGTTCCGGTCATACCAGCCAGTTTATCGTAAATCCGAAAATAATTTTGAAAGGTAATCGTCGCAAGCGTCCTGGACTCACGCTGTACTGCCACATGCTCTTTGGCTTCAATCGCTTGATGCAACCCTTCACTATAGCGCCTGCCCGGCATCAGTCGTCCCGTAAAGTCATCAACGATAATCACTTGACCATCTTTTACAACGTAGTCGCGATCCCGATGAAAAATAATACTGGCTTTGAGAGATTGCTCGAGAGCGTGCACATACTGAACATTGCCACTGGCATAGATATTTTCCATCCCGAGGAGCTTCTCAATTTTCTCAATCCCGGTATCCGTTAACGTCACTGCCTTCATCTTCTCATCAACGGTATAATCACTCTCAATGACCAAGCGAGGTACAAGGGCCGCGAAACGCTCGTAGAGTTTTGTCGATTCGGTATCGGGAGCTGAAATAATGAGCGGGGTACGTGCCTCATCGATGAGAATAGAGTCAACTTCGTCTACAATCGCATAGTGCAGTTCGCGTTGAACCTTGGCGGAGAGCTCCGGAACCATGTTATCCCGGAGATAATCAAAACCAAACTCATTATTCGTCCCATAGGTAATATCGAGTGCGTAAGCGGTGCGTCGATCCACGGCCGTCAAGTTTGCCATTTCAACCGACACAGCATCTTGATCAATTACGGCTGGAGTAAACTGATACGAAATGCCTTGTTGGAGAATACACCCCGTTGTCAGCCCAAGAAAATGGTAAATTTGTCCCATCCAGCTTGCATCGCGCTTGGCAAGATAATCGTTGACAGTAACCACATGAACACCCTTTCCAACCAACGCATTGAGGTAAATAGGAAGGGTTGACGTAAGAGTCTTTCCTTCTCCCGTTTTCATTTCAGCGATCTTCCCCTGATGAAGCACTACACCACCGAGGAGCTGCACATCATAGTGACGTTGTCCAAGAACTCGACGAGCCGCCTCTCGCACAACCGCAAATGCCTCTGGAAGAAGATCATCCAATGATTCACCCTTGGCGAGTCGCTCTTGAAATTGTTTCGTCTTTCCTTGGAGGGCTACATCCGAGAGATTTTGGATGTCCTTTTCAGAGTCATTTATAGTAGATACTAGGGGACGAATTTTTTCGACGACACGCTCATTAGAGCCAAATATTTTTTGAAAAAAAGACATACATTCACATTAGGAAAAAATGGCTTGAATAGAGCCATTCTAGCAATAAGAAAAGCTCCGGTCAACGGAGCTCCTTCACTTAAAATCGGGCGGCTTTATCTACGACGAGTTTCTTCTTTATTGAGCGTTTGCCTCGAAGCTTGAGATCACGCGTTTTCCCTTTCTTTTTTGCCAGCTGAACTTCAAGTTCATCCATGGCGATATCAACACTTCCCTCAATACTTTCACTCAGTTCTTCAACACGATAGAGCGCCCTAGGCGTTCGCACCATCACTTCGACTCGAAACTGACCTTTTTTGTTACGCTCAATCTCTACTTCAAACTGAGTACTTGAAGGAACAAGCTTTACCACTCGGCTGAGACGTTTTTCTATATAGTCACTCGTCTCCTGACGAAGTGTCACTCCTTTGGAAAGAAAGCGTGTCATAAGGGTGATATGAGTCGTTTACTTCCCCATCATACCACATATACAGAAAATCACCAGAACCAATTATGGCTAAATTAAGCCACTATAGGCTGTTCCGAGACTAGAAAGAAGAAACGGAATAGCAATCATAAGAAGAATCAGTGGGACGAGGAAAAACGCAAGTTGTGCTACCAACGTCCAAAAAAAATACCTGCGAGTTTTTTCAACTGATACATAAATATCCTCGAGTTTTTTTGATTGCTCTTCAAATTGGTGTACGAGTTCTGGTTCCATAGTCTGAGTATAACACATTGAAACATCAAACATAACGAAAGGCGGCAGTGAGAATTTTCCTCAACCGCCGCCAAGCACCATCGGAACGGTAAGCATACCATCCGCTTAATGCATCTGAGCACTTGATGACTGCCAGGCACATGGTTCATCTGCCTGCTGTCCCTGTAGCTGTAGATCTGGCCGCTTACTGGCACGATCGCGACAGTCCGACGAACACAAGGGGATACTCCCAAACCAGTAGGCATCATCCCTTGAGTACGGTTTTTGACAAATGCAACACTTCGGGAGTCTATTTTCAGTCATGAGCATTTTCCTTTTTCGTGTTGAAAAGAGAAACCGAACGCAATTCTTGAGAAGTAAGCAGATCTTCTTTTTATAAAGTACCCTAAAAACCCACAAATTGAACCTCTTCTTTCAGTTGCACACCAAGTTCAGTGCGCACCCGTTGTTTGACGAGACTTGCCAGCATCACCACTTCGTCTGCCTTCGCATTTCCGCAATTCACAAAATAGTTCGGGTGTTGTTCACTCACCATAGCCCCACCAATTTTCTTGCCTCGAAGGCCGACATGATCAATGAGCCAACCAGCCGGAAGTTTGTCATCTTTCGGAGCTACTCCAGTATCTTTCACAAATTCTGCCCGAAGACGCTCATCATTTACAACCGGATTCATAAAAAATGATCCGGCGCAGCGGGCTTTCTGTGAATGTTTGGCTTCCCGCTTCACTACTGTTTCGCGTGCTATTGTTTGTAGCATATCCCGATCGCCATCCCGAAGTGTCAGGGTTGCTGATAAGATGACGAGCTCTGGGCGTGTTTTAAAAATGCTCATGCGATATCCAAAGCGACAGTTTGCTTGATTCAATTCAAGGAGATGTGATGCTTTCCGATCGTAACATTTTACCGACGTCACACTATTCCCTATTTCAGCACCAAACGCTCCAGCATTCCCTCGAATAGCTCCGCCCAGAGAACCGGGAATACCCGCTAATTGTTCTATTCCCTGAAGCCCATTCTCAAGAGCCAGATCTACAATGGTCGCGAGCGAAACACCAGCTGCTGCAAAAATTTGCTCACCAACAACCCGAGCCGATTTCCCGCCGATCCGGATAACGAGTCCGCGAAAACCCTGATCAGCAATCAGTAAATTACTTCCACCAGAAAAAACAAAGGTTCGAAGCTCATTTTCTTTGGCATACTCCAACGCCTCAATGAGCTCACCGCCCGTTTCAATCTCCACAAAAAAATCTGCCGGTCCACCAATCTGAAAGGTGGAAAACTCTGCGAGCGAAACATGACGCTTCATGTGGAGCATAGGGTCTCAGTTTATGTTTTATGAACCAACGCCTCACCAAGTTGCCACACATCTCCTGCCCCCATGGTGACACAGAGATCATCTTTCCCAATTGATTCACGAAGCCGTTTCATAAGCAGAGCGCGATCGTGGGCATAAAAAGCCTTCCCAGGCGTATATCGGTTGATGGCTTCTACGAGTTTTTCCGAAGAAACACCGCCCTGAGCCTCCCGCGCGCTTCCATAAATATCAAGGAGAGTCACCTCATCTGCAGCTTCAAACGCAGTAGTAAATTCTTCGAATAACGCTTTCGTTCGCGTGAAGGTATGAGGATGAAAAATCACCTTGAGTTTTCGCTTCGGATAGAGTTCACGAAAGGCACTGAGCGTCGCTCTCACTTCATCTGGATGATGCGCGTAGTCATCATAGACCAGTGCGCCACGATATGCTCCAATCTTTTCGAATCGTCGCTTCGTTCCTCGAAATGTTTCTAACGCTTTGGACACGTCATCGGTTAACAAGTTTAACTGCCAAAGCACCGAAACAACCGCTGCTGCATTGAGCGCATTGTGTCGCCCAGAGAGACGAAGATACAATGGTCCGTAGGTTTGATTTTGAATCGTAAGCGAGAACCGCTGCAAAAATCCTGACGCACCTTCGACGGATTCTGGATCAATGGACATATACTCCATGATGCGAACATCGCTTTCTTCATGAAAACCGTACAGGATTTTGGAAGCTTTTGTCTGTTGAGCAACCAATCGTACCGCCGCACTCTCATCACATGCCACGAGAAATCCATGCCGCGGAATACGTGCAACAAATTCTTCAAAAACGCGCTGATATTCCGTCACCGTCGGGAAAAAATCTGGATGATCCCAATCTACACTCGTCAAAATAACACCAAGAGGATGATAAAAACGGAGTTTATTTTGATATTCATCCGCCTCAAGCACAAAAAATTTCCCTTCCCCAGCCAAGGCATTGCCTCCCCAATTCGTAATTTGGCTTCCGATAATGGCGCTCGGATCGAGACCGAGTTCTTTGAGGGTATGTGCCAAAAGGGCACTCGTGGTAGTTTTCCCATGTGTTCCACATACCGCAACCGAGAGTTTTTCTTGTGTTAGTAGCCCGAGCGCTTCAGGATAACTCATTACCGTACGCCCACCTGCAAAAGCTGCCTGGAGCTCAGAATTTCTCTCTGGTGAATACGCGGTCGAATACACGATCACCTCACAATCCGTGGGAATATTTTCTGGAGTAAAACTTTCTTTGACTTGAATGCGGAGTCCGCGCAAGATGGCATCCGTAAAAAAAATTTCCGAGGTGTCTGAGCCTGTCACGGTTACGCCGTTTTTTGTAAGCAGTTCAGCCAAGGCTGTCATTCCTGCGCCCTTGATACCGATACAATGGATTTTTTTTGCTTCAAAAAGTCGCATCATCGCAAGAGAGTAATTATACCTCGAGCTATTACCTGTGCCGCATCGCCGCGATAAAACATATGTATCTTTTCGCTCATTGATTGGCGCACTTCCTGTGAAGTCAACAGTTCAAGAATTTTCTCAAACAAGAGATGCTCTCCGAGGTTTTGTTCCTCAATAACAATAGCTCCACCATTTTCTGCAACTTCATAGGCGTTCATACGTTGTTCATCATTCGCAGCGGTGGCCAGTGGGACAAGAATCGTTGGTTTTTTAAGTGCTGCCAGCTCCGCAATAGAGCCCGCACCCGCGCGCGAAAGCACAAGATCTGCAACTGCCAAACAATCCGCAAAGTCCCTCCCCTGTAGAAAAGGGATCGCGTAGTACCCATCATACCCAGCCTTAATACCCTGTTTTCCTGCCGCTTCGACGGCTCGATCAAGATTTTTGGCTCCCGTGATATGAATCACTTGAATATGCTTCGCGAGTAATTCGGGAAGTATCCGGCTCAGGGCATCGTTCAAGGTTCGTGCACCCAAACTTCCCCCAACTACCAGGAGTACCGGAAGATCTGACCTGAGCGCATGGACAGTTCTCGCGCGATCTGGACTCCCCTCCAGAATTTCTCCACGTACGGGATTCCCCGTCACCACCACTTTATCCGTAGGGAAAAATTGACGTGCATATTCATACGCAATAGCAATACGCTTTGCGAAACGCGCTGTCATACGATTGGCTCGTCCCGCTACTGCATCAGAGTCGTGGAGCATCACGGGAATACGAAATACCCAAGCCGCCAATACCACCGGCACCGACACGGCACCGCCTTTAGCAAAAACAACATCGGGCATAAACAAAAACAAATGCCACAATGCTTGGAGACACGCAATAGGGAACTTAAAAATATCGAGAAAATTGAGAAACGAAAAATAGCGTCGCCATTTTGCTATCCAAATATATTTCATGGGAATACCCTCTTGCTGCATCGCTGCTTCTTCGAAAACTCCACGCGAACCAATAAAAAGAAACTCGATATCACTTTCTCCTTTTGAGAGATCCTTGAGTGCGCGAGCCACGGCAATTAACGGAAACGTATGCCCGCCTGAAAGTCCGCCAGTGAAAACAATTCTTCGTGACATAGGGGTACTTTTGATTACTTCTCTAGTCTAGAGTGCCGCGAGATGTTCAGCAAGATGCCAAGAGCCGCCATGAGCACCGCCAGCGACGTTCCGCCAAAACTAATAAACGGAAGTGGAATTCCAGTAAGCGGGATCAGACCGCTGATCGCTGCCATATTAATGAAGGCCTGTAGCACGACCCACGCAACAATCCCCACCGCGAGGAGTCGGCCAAAATCATCAGGGGCTTTCTGAGCAATATACAAACCTCGCCAGGCAAATCCAAGAAAGAGAAGCAGAACAATAGTTCCACCAAGAAGTCCTGTCTCTTCAGAGAGCACGGCAAAAATTGAATCCGTGACGGGCTCAGGGAGATAATTAAACTTCTGTCGACTTTGCCCGAGACCAACTCCAAAAATCCCTCCCGATCCGATAGCAATGAGCGCTTGCGTTACTTGGTAGCCAGCTCCCAAAGGATCATGATCGGGATTCAAAAAAACCAAAAAACGCTGAAGTCGATATGGGGCTATCTTAATCAACAGAGCGAGTAGACCGAAACCGCCAACAACGAGGCCTGCAATATGTCGGAGATTGGCGCCAGAAGCATAAAAAATTGAGAGTGAAACGAGAAATATCAATCCAAGAGTTCCGGTATCTGGTTGCTTTAATATCAAAAACCCAACCAAAGCTAATATGAAGAGGAAGGGAACAAATCCCTCGTAAAAATCTCGAGTTTTTGTTTCGCCCTTCCGAGAAAGCCATGCCGCCAAATACAAAACAATAGCAAGTTTCATGACTTCCGAAGGTTGAAAAGAAATGGGTCCAAGTTCTATCCACCGAGCCGCTCCATAAACCGTCGTGCCAATACCGGGAATGAACACCAAGATCAGAAAAACCAGTGCACAGAGGAAAATAGGTATGACGAGTTTTTTCCAGGTTGCATAGTGAATATGCTCAGTTAAAAAAAGAAGTGCGAGTCCAACTCCAAGTCCCAAAAGTTGTTGTTTAAAAAAATAATACTCGTCGCCGAAACGAACATTGGCATATGAGACGCCAGCCGAGGCTATCATCATGAGTCCAATCCCAATCAGGACAAAAACAATGAGTTTCGTTAAACGATCGCTAGCTATTCCTTTCGTACTCTTGTCCCACATACCTACTCAGATGAGTTTTTTTCTGTTGTCTTTTGTGCTTCAGATTCGCGCCAATTGGCTATATCTTGATGATTCCCAGAGAGGAGCACAGGCGGAACACTCCAGCCCTCATACGTTTCGGGTTTCGTATACTGGGGATACTCGAGCGTGCGCCCATCAGAATATGATTCGCTCGATGCGCTCTCACTATTTCCAAGCACGCCCGGCACGAGACGAGCAATGCTATCCACGAGCACCATCGCGGGCAGCTCCCCTCCCGTAAGCACATACGCTCCAATAGAAATTTCTTCATCGACGACATGCGTCACCACTCGTTCATCCACTCCCTCATACCTCCCACAAATAAGAATAAGCCGGTCGTAGCTTACCAAGCGCTGCGCATCTTTTTGCGTGAAAAGTTTTCCTTTCGCAGATAAAAGAATTCTGCGAGTCTTCAGCGTCTGCTCATTTGCCTGAATGGTTTGCACCGCACGAGCAATCGGTTCGATCTTCATGACCATACCGGGTCCACCACCATACGGTGTGTCATCTGTTGTCTGGTGTTTATCATGTGCAAAATCGCGAAGCTCATGGGTGACACATTGAATCAACCCAGTTTGTTGCGCACGTTTCAAAATAGAAGCGTTAAAATAGCTCTCAAAGCTCTCTGGAAAGATAGAAATGATATCAAAACGCATAGAATTTAGTATAGCAATTTTCGCTCTCTTCTGCATATCGAACAACAAAAAACCACCTTCGATCGACGCTGCGATCTCCGGCGGCTCAAACGAGTCGAGTCTTGGCTAACTACATTTCACTTCAAGTACCATTCCGACTCTGTTGTACACGATGGTGATGTGCTGCCCCACTATTTCTGTGGGGTCAGGCACATGTTCCTTCAGGAGAAACACTGACCGCACTCGCCCCTCAGCGGATGCAATCGAGACGAGGTATCCCTCAGGATTGGCGGTCATACAGACCACCTTTCCCTCAGCGCACTCGTCGTCGCTGTGCATCATAAAAGCGCTCAGGGGGCGTATTTCGATTCTCCAAAGCCGCTTCCTCTCGGCGTTGTGTTGCCCGCGCCAAGAAATGCTCGAGCCAGTGGAAGCGAAAAACTCCCATCCAGCAGGCAAAGGCCACAGTTACCAGGATACCGACATGCGTATAGCCCGTCGAGTATCCGTACACCGGGAGGAGTGCAATCCAAAGCGTTCCCAGGATCAACTGTACTCCGCCCAGGATGCGCGTCCAGCGAACGGCTCGTTGGTAGCGGGCGTAGTAGCGCGTGCCAAGTCTCCCTTTCAGGAGGCGGGCAACGAGCGCGGTCAGTCCCCAACTCAGCGTCAGTGCTACCGCCACGACGCCCATGAGCCACCCGAGGTTTTCATTCATGATCACCTCCGCGGGTCAACGGTTTCTGATGACGAACCATGCACCAGTCGACCATGGCTACTTCACCGAAAGCATCTTGGTCCGCAATCAGCACCGCCATGTTCGCCATGTCTCCTGGCTGAAGGCACGGGAGAGAGAACGTGCAGTGTGATACGAAGCACTGCACCAGCGCAACTGATTCGCACACAAACCAGGTGTCTGGGTACTCCATGAGGGTGAAACGCACCCTCTCACCCTGCACCTCAACTGCGGTGCAAGTTCCACTGATCTGACGCTGTGCTTCTTGGGGAGGATGTTCTTCGGGCGAGATTAGCACATCTTCGCGAAGCAATGCTTGAAACGGATCTCCGCTTTGCATGGCGATCTGTACCCCTCCACTCATAGCCACCACGCCGGAAGGAATCTCCTCGGGCCGACCCAACTTGCGGGTAGTGCTCCGGTCTACGTACCAGTAAATCGTCGCCCACGCAGCAACGAGGAGAAGCGGCATAATACTAAGTCCTACTTCGAAAGCTGCTAACATTCCCGCCTGTGTCATGATTCCCTCCTTGGTTGTTCACGAACTTCATTCTGCCAGGAAATAATCCCAGCATCGGGCAGGAAGCGAGCGGGCCATAAAGCTCACTTCCTCACCGATACCGAGAGCTATCGAGTCCGTGAAAGCACAAACGGGCGATTCAAAACCACCGCGTGTTGTTCTTCAGAACCATTTTTTCGGTAGACAGTGACCGTAATCGGCATATCATTCACTCCAGGTTGCTTTTCAATCTTGAGATCATATTCTATCGGAGCAATTGTTTTCGGTAATCCATATTCAAACACCAATGTGCGTGTGGTCCCCAGAGGCACCTGCACAATCACTCCCGCATATTTTCGACCAAGTTCGCTCCCAAAGACTGCTGGCCGAGAATGCTTCGCACTTCCCTCAACACTTTCTATCCAAGCCCCCTCAGGGACATACAGTCTCGTATATGACTGATAATCCCGAGTCATGAAGTCCTTTTCTTTCGCCGTGTGTTCGTAGGTCACGGTCGCCGTAGCTTTGGGCGATTCTCCACGAAGATCAATCACGTAATCAAGTGAGCGCTTCATGCGAAGATCAGTCTTGAGCGCACTCATGTTTGAATCAACCAAGAGCAACGAGTCCTGTTTCCACTCTCGATCAATGTTACCACTCCAACCAGCCTTGTTGACAATCGACTGCAGCCGCTCATCCCAAAAAAACAATTGGATATCTTTTTTATGCAGGTCATCCAGTGCCACTCGGAACAACCGATACTGATCCTGAAGTGAAAGTTGTTTCACTCGCTCAAGAATCGCTTTCCCCAAGAGTTCCATGACATTTTTCCGATCAGCACGGCTAATGCCCTGTTCGACGAAACCTTGCTCAACTTGATACTCAAGATCGAGAACTCCCCGATCCGCTCCATACTCTCCCGGATACCCGTCAATTTTCACCGGTCCAGTGATGGTCAAAAATGAAGTGAGAACATTGGTGGTGATACCAATAATTCCATCAAATGATTCTGTTCCCCCGCCCAAACGATAGAAAGAGTTCAGCTGATCAGCATTGGTCGCCCAATCAGGAGAAATATTCGCATCACGTAGCTTCAGCCATTTCACCTTGAGGGTTTCCCAGAAAGGGTACGGAGCCGCCACGGTATCTGGGATTCGGCCATCAAAATTTATTGAGTCGTGGAGCTGAAAATCAGTTACCTTTCCGTCTTTAATTTTCAGAATTCCGAAAGATCCGATAAATCCACCCCCAGGGCGAAGTTCCATATTGTTTTGAAACACCACGAGGAATACCCGTTCCTCACCATTAGTATCGATCACCGAACGCGCCAACCGTACCACCGTAGCCAAATCCCCTTGGAGCTCTTCTGAAACCGGAAGCATGCGTCCAATGTGACCACTCTTTATTTCCCAATAAAAATACCAGCCGGTGAGAAAAATCACTGACAGGACTATGAACCACATCCAAAATGTTTTTGATTGACGCATACCCTCGTAGTTTACCCTCTTCCTGACAAGAGGTCATTCAGACGTTGACGATATTCTTCAGCGCTCGGCTCCTCGGTACGCGGTGCTTCCTCCTGGATCGGTGCAGACGGCATATCCATGGCTTGTGCCTCAACCGTCGCATCAATATCCGATCGGACGAGACGCGCCTGCGCCCCCAAGAGCGGCGGAAGATTGTCTTCCTCAAGCACCGGTAAGTTCGATGGTGCACTGGCTTTGGTCACGCTGCGATATGGTACTTCGCTCGTGACTCGCAATTCTTCTTCGCCAGCTTCGGGAGCGATATATTCGGTACGCTCTTCCTGAACAGGAAAATGTGCGGGTGGAATAGGCTTAAACGTATCCGGTGATAGAAACGTTCCCTGGTTTGAACGATCCATTTGAACCTTGTTTTGCGAACGCCCACCCAAAAAACGATCCAGCAGAGAAATCAATCCAAAAAAGAAACTCGTCACTACCAAACTTGAAACTCCCGTATACCAAGCGAAGAGCCACGGATTTCGAATCACTGGCTTTACCACAACATTTTCTACGAGACGAACATCCACCGCTGATTTGATATTGTAGTAGTAACTCGCCATTTCAAAAAGCGTATCGACGGTCCCACGTGCCAGAAGACGTGCATCGTCCTGATTCTCACCAAAAGCACGGATATGCATGATCCCTCCAGTTGAACGAACCTCTACTTGTACTTGATCCTGCCAGAAGGCCTTACGTTGATCAGGAGTCATTCCGAGATGATTCTCCTCCAAAAGTTCATTCGAAGCCAGTACTCGATCATAAAACGGGAGTGTTTCCGAAAGTCCCGAGAGAGTTCCTGCAACATCAGCGCTCCGACCCGTTCGATCAATAACCAGTCCAACCGCTTCGGCCTGATATCCCCGGAATGAATCCAGCCAAATTAAACCCGCCGCCAGGGTAACGGCGACGAGCGTGACAAAAAAATACGGTGGGAAAAAATTAGGCCGCATGTTTGGAATTGAATTGATAACGTGATCGAGCTTCTTTTTCTTTCACGAGATCGTGATAGACTGATTCGGTTCGACGTGCAATCGCATCCCAGCTATATTCATCCTCGATGCGCTCTTTGGCACGCTCTCCAATCTCCTGGAGAATTTCCGGTCGATTGAGCAGAAAAGCGAGCTGATCGCGCAGTCGATTCACATCACGAACGGGAAAGGTAACGCCAGCATCGACGCCAATAGCTTCTACGTTCGCAGGAATATCCGAAACCAGCGGGCAAAGACCATGCGCCATTGCCTCAAGAAGTGCCAATGAAAGCCCCTCATCTTCGGAAGGCTGGACGAAAAGAGCTGCATGCGAAAAAAGTGCATTGAGCACCTTCCCATGTTGTTCGCCCAAAAAGAGAATGTTCGAGTCCTGACCAGCCAAAAGATGAAGATACTTTTCATACTCCTCAGTATTGGCATGAGTTCCCACAATCGCTAACTTTGTCCCGTTCGGAAGCTTCCCGGTATGTTGGAGATCTTGGAACGCCTTGATGAGATAGTGAATCCCTTTGTGCGCCACCAGTCGAGAGACCGACAGAATATAGCGCTTGGGTCGCAAACCACATGATGATAAGGAAGAGGCGTCTGATTCGAATTCGATTTCGGCTCCATTCGGAATATAAACTGCTTCGCGCCCATAGACACGTTTGGCATAGAGAGCCAAGCTCTGGGAAACAGTAATGGTTTTTTCGGGAACTCGACAGGTAAAGAATTCTCCAGCCTTCAAACACCGCTTTGCAAAGGCTCCCCATTTTTGGTGAAAATAATCCTGACTATGAAAGGTTGAAATGACTCGAACGTTTGGTCGGAAAATACGTGGCAGAAAAGAAAGGATCGAAGGGCCAATGGATTGAAAATGTATCACGTCATAATCTGAAAACAGCGCGTGCAGTGTCGCTACCAAAGTATGTGAAATAGCATCCAGGTGCTTCGTGGTGATCGAGGGCAAGGAAATCAACGTTACACCCTGAAATGTTTTCAAATTGGACGCGGTATAATGCGGACGAGTATACACCGTCACCTCATGCCCAAAAGCCGCCAGTCGAGTAGCGATTTTCTCGACGTGTTTCTCTACCCCACCGGAGTGAGCTGGAATCCCCTTCTGCCCAATGAAAGCAATTTTCATAGCCTTGGAGAGCCAAAATTAACTGTTTATAGTAGCAAAAATTCTATTTTTTGTCAACCCTCTCGTCTCGTCTCATTTATGGCGAATATAAGCCAAGAATGCCGTCTTACTTCCTCTCATTTTTTGCGAAAAAACCAGCCGTCAAGACTGGTCTTTTCATACGTTCACTTTCACGAGACGATTACTTCAAAAGAAAAATTGGTGACAGATTGCCAATCGCATTTCCTTGATTCCAGATATTCTCGAGAAAGAGATTCCCAAACGTCTTCGCTCCAGCAGGAGTACGAGCCACACGGGTAATTCCGTAGTGCTTATTGTCGGCAATTTTTGCCTTCTTGAGACCAACAGATCCAGCTGCGCCATAGGCATTCACCTCGATGCCTTCACGGCCATTGCGACGAAATTGATTGTTTTTACTCCAAATAGATGATCCATCAAGAACGAACTTCGCGCCGCTGCCACGATTGTCGTTGATGAAATTATCTTGAAACCAAGCCTTCACACCGGAGGTAAAATCAATCCCATCAGCATTTCTGGTAATTTCACAATCCATCACAATAACATGGCGCTTTTCAGAAAAAATCCCCGCCATCTTACTCCCTTTAATATCCGTTTTTTCAATAAACACTTGATCCTTTTTGGCGAGTGTTCCGCGATCAATATGCACGCCATCTCGAGCACTGTCCTTGATGATTGATTGGATAATCCGTGCCTCAGCATTTTCTTCGACGCGTACTCCGTGCCGACCACCTTTCACGGTGATTTTGTTGATTTCCGTATCTTCTTTCATCGTAATGGTTGGCTTGTCATTATCACCAACAATCACCACGTCACTCTTGTCCTTGCCACCAACGAGTTTGGTATCTTTTGGCAAACGAATATTCTCTTTGTACTGCCCTTTGCCGACATAAATCACTGTTTTCCCTTTGGCATGATCAAGAGCGGTTCCGATTTTTCGATATGGATGATCCTTGGATCCATCCTGGGTACCTTTGGTATTATCTTTATCAACATATATCGTCTTGGTTTTTGATCCGCCCCACACAAAAACCGGCGCGGTAATCGCTACCATGAGACACAGACCCACAAAAATAGCCCGATTTGAAGCCCTGAGTGGAGAAAACATAGTCTTTCTACAATTGATGATTTAACGAGAGATAATAGCAAAAAGGTTCTTTTTTGTCAAGAGGCATGTTTTTCGTTACAATTGAAAAAGAACTCCATACAAAACACCCTTCTTATGTCTTTACATACCTTATTTTCCCCAAAATCTATTGCCGTTATAGGTGCCTCAACAACTCCTGGAAGTGTTGGAAACGATATTGCCAAAAATCTCATTCAGAGTGACTATTCGGGACATGTCTTTCCCGTTAATCCCAAAACTACCGAGCTTTTCGGCCGCCCATGTTTTACTTCTATCAGCGATATTCCCGAAACCATTGACCTCGCCATCATTGTGGTCCCCGCATCCATCGTTCCAACCGTTCTCCGGGAAGCTGGAGAAAAACTCGTCCGAGCAGTGATCATTATTTCGGCCGGATTTAAAGAAACGGGCACACCTGGCGCAGCCCTCGAGGACTCCATCCGGGCTATTGCATCGGAATACCGGATTACACTGCTTGGACCAAATTGTCTTGGATTTATCGCCCCCAAGAAATTTCTCAATGCTTCCTTTGCGTCAGCTATTCCCAAAACCGGAAGCATCGCCTTTTTTTCTCAGAGCGGAGCGCTCATGAGTGCCCTCCTCGATCACGGGAAAAAAACACTTGGCTTTTCTCATTTTGTTTCAATCGGAAATAAAGCCGTTATCGATGAAGCGCTCCTCCTCGAACACTTTCGAAATGACCCTGATACCAAAGTAATTGGACTCTATACCGAAGGACTCAGAGATGCTCCAGTACTCATTGATCGCGCTCATGCGAGTATCGCGAGCAAGACTCCGAAACCAATTATCGCTCTCAAATCAGGAAAAACAGAAGCAGGAACAGCTGCCTCGAGCTCACATACCGGAGCGGTAGCGGGAAATGCACTCGCTTATCACGCCCTCTTTCATCAAGCACGAATCACAGAAGCAGATAGCTTTGAAGAGCTCATCGAACTCCTCGCAACCTTCTCCCAGAATCCCCTCCCGAAAGGACGCCAGATAACCATCGTGACCAATGCGGGAGGTTTTGGGGTATTAGCAACCGATGCCGCCGTAGGGGCTGGCCTCGAAATAGCCCAGCTTTCTCCGGAGACGCAAGAAAAACTTCGCCTCGTTCTCCCGGCAGCAGGGAGTCTTCATAATCCGATTGATCTCCTCGGCGATGCTCTGGCCAAGCGATACCAAGATGCTCTCGAAATAGTTGCGAGCGACCCGAATACAGATCTACTCCTCATTCTCCTTACACCTCAAACCATGACCGAGCCAGGAGCGACCGCCGAATCCATAGTGCGTTTGAAACAATCACATCCGAATCTCCCGATGGTTACGGTGATGGCTGGCAAGGAACTCGTCCTTCCCGGTCGTGCTATCCTTGAAAAGAACAATCTGACCGTGCTCGACTATCCCGAGTCAGGTGCCCGCGCTTTAGGAAAACTCGCCGAGGCAGCCAACTGGTCAATAGAAGCCCCCTCTCCACTCACCCCAACTTTTGATGACGTCCAAATTGACGCGGTAAAGAATCTCCTTAAAAGAGCTCGAGCAGAAAATAAATTTGAGCTCGGTGAATCGACTTCTGCTGAAATTCTCAAAAAATACAAATTCCCCTTCCTCGAAAGTACCTTGGTAACCAGTGGAGCTGAAGCCCTGGCAGCAGCTCAAAAAATCGGAAAACCAGTTGCTCTTAAAATTGTTTCCGGGGATATCATTCACAAATCTGATGTCGGCGGCGTTCTCCTGGGAATCGCACCCGAGCATGCTGACCAGGCTTATGAAGTACTCATCGAAACGGTAAGCACCAATAAGCCAGAGGCGAAGATTGATGGTGCACTCGTCGTCGAAATGGCAAAGAAAGATGGCATTGAGCTTCTCCTTGGTCTCAAAAAAGAGCCGGGACTCGGAACACTCCTCGTTGTAGGTCTCGGCGGGATTTATGTGGAAGTATTTCACGACGTTGCCCTACGTTTCCTCCCTTTAACTGAGCGCGATCTCGACGAAATGCTTCACGAACTCCAAAGCTCTCCTCTGCTTTCCGGAACACGTGGTCACCAGAGCGTTGAGATGAATCGAATAAAAGAACTCCTCGCGCGCCTCGCACAGCTCAGCGCTGATTTTCCGGAAATAGTCGAACTTGATATCAACCCACTCCTCGTGTTTCCCGATGGAGCGGATTTTCGCATTCTCGATGCTCGGATGTTACTTTCTCAAGAGGCATAAAAAAAGAATCGGCAGGTGCGCGTGGGCACCTGCCAAATATGAACCTTGTGCTGTTTTTCTTTACGTTACGGGCGCTTCTTCGCGAGTCGCGCGTACTCCCGCGCGATTTCTTCAACCGATGATGGCCCGTTTGCCATCACCAGCTCATACGCCTCTCCCTCGGCCAAGCACTCCAGCCGAAGCCTCACCTCTTTGCGGTAGCGCTCCTCAGCCACCTTGACTCTGATCGATTGAGCAGTCACCGCGCACCATGGTTGCCCCTTGGTAACCAGTGACGCAGCGCGCCCTTTCACGGGGATCGCTTGATATTGGTCCAGGAGCTGCCGGAGTAACAGCCCACCCGCGAGATAAGCCGACTCATCCGAAACCTTGGATGAAATATCGAGCGGAACACCGTTGTACACCACGGTATCGTGCGACCAGGATACCGGTTTCGATCGCATCTGCCCGCGCAACCAGCAGTA
>CAZABS010000012.1:12769-24358 GCA_964483635.1 uncultured Bdellovibrionales bacterium | reverse complement strand
TGAAATCGCCCGTAGCTACTGTTCCAAATTCATCTGCTGCTGCTTCCCCTGTAATCGCATCCCCTGTATTGCTCTGTCCTGGTGCGGTAAAGGAAAGGGTTGGATCAAGGGCGAGTGGGTACAGGTCAGGTGATAGTGAGTAGGTGGTAGTGAGTAGTTTACGATCTTCAGAGACGACCCAAGTGAGATCATGTTTCTCTCCGTCTTTGTCGAGGACGTACGGGGCAGGGATCGTGGCATCAGGAGCTTGATTCTCGAGTTGGTCTTGGGCGAGGACTCTTTGGGCTCTTGTGAGGAGGTTCTCGTCTACTCCTGTGGCTCCTTCTTGGTTCTTGAGTTGATTGGGGTCGGTATAAAAGACACTAACACTTCCATCCTCATTCTTCTTGAGAAGGGCTTGGTCAAAGGAATAGGATTCAGTCTCTTCTCCGGTACCTGCTTCATAGATGGTCCAGTGTTTGAGTTCTCGTTCTCCCGTGGCACTATCTTTGTGGTAGGCGTAGTAGAGAGACTTTCTGCCACTGGTATCGGTGTAACGGAGGTATTTTTGAGTTTGTTCCTTGGGGAAGAGTCTTTCGAGGAAGCTTTGGGCTTCTGTGGGAAGGGTACTTGAAGCTGGATCGGAGAGGGTCTCTACTCGATAGGTGTCTTTGCCATTGGTATCACGGAAGGAGAAGCTTTTGTCTCCAGGAAGAGTCACTTTGATAGGGTCAGTGTAGGTAGTGGGGAAGGTGAGGGTGTAGGTGGTAGTTGGTAGTGAGTAGTGAGTAGAATCGTTGGGAGAGACTGGTTGGGCCTGCCCTTCCGAAGCCTTGGCGGAGGAGGGATAGGTAATCTGAATCCCATCAGGGAGATCATCTTTGACTTGGTAGGTAGATGCCTCTTTGGTGAGAGCGAGAGCTGGTTTCCCTGTGAGACTCTCGAGGACTTGAACGCCAGTGGTTTTACTCTTCTTGAGGGCATCAGCGAGAAGCGGGACATCTGTATTGACACGCCAAAGCCACCAGATGAAGACTGGGAGGAGGACGAGCCCCGTTAGAGCCAGTGTTTTATTGAGAAAGGGTGAGTGACGAGGATGATTCATAGTTTGAGCCTCACGTTGTTTTGAGTGAGGGAGGGCTCTAACGGGGGGACGCACCGAGCAAAAAGAGACCCCGAAAACGCATCGGATTTTGTTTGAGGATACAGAGGTATTATAGCATTTTTAAGGAATGAATCAGGAAAAAGGAATCAGGAATTATGAGTTTTTGGAATCGAAACTTTCAAAATACAGACAAATACTCCAATACTAGCTAGTATTGGAGTATTTGTAGAATTCAAGCTGTAAAACAAAAAACTCCCTGGGGGGAGATTTTCTGCAATTTTTCTCGTAAATCCGTTAGCAGACAACACCTCCTACTTCTTCTTTTTGAAATTCAAGTGCATTTTTGAGGCAACCGGACGTTTATCTTTGTAGTATTTACTATTTAAACCCTTCGATCCGTAGGGACGCTCACACGGACTCGAGAGATACTCAAATGCCATCTGACCTATCGGCATTTTGTAGTAAAGCTTAATGGGAATTTTTCCAGCATTGTAGAGTTCGAGCGTCATTTTGAGTGAATTTCCCGGATCAAGAAATCCGGCTGTCGTGTGAATAATCAGTCCAAGACGCCCAAGCGAACTCTTCCCTTCAAGACGCCCCACGAGCCGACTCGATACCCCAGTCTCCTCAAGAAGAACTCCCAGAGCAAACTCCCCCGGATGCAGAATAAAGGCCTCCTTGTCTTCGATGACAATTTCTTTCATGAGATCTTTGCTCGGGACTTTCGGATCTATAACAAAATTCTGGTTGATATTGAAGATGAGAAAGTGTCGATCAAGATGAACATCATAACTCGCCGGTTGGACGTATTCCGATCGAAACGGTTCGATCACAATCTCACCAGCTCGGCGCTCCTTTTTTATATCTTGGTCAGAGAGAATCATATGCTCTAGAGTATACGAAAAAGTCTCGCGCTTGACGAGACCTTCGCTTTGATTACGCTTGGTTCTTGGTAACCTTGAGCGCTGGACCCATGGTTGATTTGAGTGAAAGCGACAGAATAAATTTTCCTTTCAGTCCCTCCGGCTTTGATTTCTCAAGTGCTTCAACAAAGACACGGAGATTTTCCTCAAGCTTAGCAGCTTCGAAAGAAAGCCGGCCAATTACCTGATGAATATTTCCCGTGTCATCATTCTTGTAGCTCACTTTCTTACCAGCTGAAAGCATTTCTACCGTCTCACCGATTTTTTGAGTAACCGTCTCATTCTTCGGTGAAGGCATCATCCCCTTTGGGCCGAGCAGCTTAGCGACTTGAGCAAGCTTGGGCATCATATCTGGAGTTGCCAAAACGAGATCAAAATCAGTTCCAGGAATAAGCTTCCCTTCTTTGATATCTTTCACAAGATCCTCCCCGCCAACATGAGCTGCACCTGCTTCTTTGGCCTCTTTTTCCTTGGTACTCGTCACGACGGCAACTTTCTTGGTTCGTCCGCTCCCATGTGGCAATACGGCTGTACCGCGAACGTTTTCTTCATTTTTCTTCGTATTGATACCAAGATGTGCGTGAATCTCAACGGATTCGTCAAATTTCGCAACCGGATTAGCCTGAATGAAGGCTATTGCTTCCGAAAAAGCATACACCTTGAGTGGATCCATCTTCTCTTGAACTGCCTGATACTTTTTCCCGTGTGCCATAGTGTTACAGTGGTTCGAATGAATTACTTTGAAAAAAAAGTTTCTCAGTATTTCTCCCACCAGTTAAATAAATTATGAACGAATTATGAATGATGAATTACGAATTATGAGGTTCTCGGATCCTGATTCCTTATTCTAAATTCCTGATTCTAGTTTTCCACCTTTATCCCCATCGAACGGGCTGTCCCAGCGACAATCTTCATAGCTGCTTCAACATCGTTGGCATTGAGATCACGGAGTTTCTTTTCTGCGATTTCACGAATCTGAGCAGAAGTGACTGAGCCAGCTTTATCTTTGAGAGGATTGGCTGCACCCTTTTCTATCTTGGCTGCTTTCTTCAAGAGATCAGATGCGGGAGGAGTCTTCATGACGAAGGTAAAACTTCGATCCTCAAAAATCGTAATCTCAACGGGAATAATATCTCCCATCATTTCACGAGTGGCCTCATTGTACTTACTGCAGAAATCCTGAATATTGAGACCATGGGGTCCGAGTGCGGTACCTACTGGAGGAGCTGGAGTCGCTTTTCCGGCTGGGATTTGGAGTTTCACAATTGCCTTAATTGCTTTTGCCATACTTGTCATCGAGTCTGCGAGAAGCTTCAAGTATGAGCATCCCGCATCTTTTCTTACTGGTAAATATTACTGCTTGAGTGACCGAGCCGCAGACGATTCCGAGAAGCTCATTGGCTTGAATTCCAAGCCCCTGACGGAAAAGGCGCGGGGAGCCATTTTGTATCTTAGCTTCGCTTAATCTGGAGGAAATCGAGCTCGACCGGTGTTTCACGACCGAAAATAGACACCAGTACTTTGACTTTTCCTTTCTCATCGTCCACTTCCTGGATTTTCCCTTCAAAGTTTTTGAAAGGACCGTCCGTGATTCGAACACTCTCGCCTACCTTTACATCAATCTTGTATTTCGGTTCAGCAACCCCCATGCGTTTCTTGAGACTTTCGATTTCAGCTGGATCAATTGGAGTTGGTGTTGTGCCAAGTCCAATAAAACCAGTCACGTTTGGGGTATTGCGAACCACGTACCACGAAGCATCGGTAACGACCATATCCACCAGGACGTACCCCGGATAAATACGCTCTTCAACTACCACGCGCTTCCCAGCCTTGATCTTGATTTTCTTTTCCTTTGGTACCAAGACATCAAAAATAAGATCCGTCATGTCCATTGAATCAATACGTTGCTTCAGGTTCCGTGCTACATTGTCTTCATACCCAGAATAAGTATGGAGGACATACCAAGCGCGACCGTGATGTTGTGATTGTTTCGCCATAGTGCGTCAACAATAAAAGTAACAAAGTTAGCTATTCAAAAGAAAGCGATTGACCAGGTATCCAAAAAGTGAATCAAGGCTTCCGAGAAACACAGCCACCAACGTGCTAATGAGAACGACGAGCACCGTATAGTGAATAAGAGCTTCGCGGCTGGGCCAAGTCACTTTGGCAAGTTCTGCCTTTGCTTCCAGGAAAAAATTCAAGAGCTTCTGCATACATTTTTGGTTCTAAAAAAAGCCCCAGGGGCTTTTCGTATCTCCATACTAGCTGAAAAGTCTTTTCCTGTCAATGCATGGCTTACATAAGCCATTATACAAGCATCTCCATCTCGACAAAGAACGTTCGGTACTTTTCGAGGATTCCCTGCGCCTCAGCTCGAGTTAAAGCAAAATTTTGTTCATTCACAATTCGATTCCGAGTAGCATGTGCCGCTAACAAGTCCTCATAACTTTCAATTTGCCCAGGATGGATACCTTTGAGACGTTCACCCATGTTTTGTCCAGCATAGCCACTCCCAGAGAGGAGTTCATCAGCCAGTTGATCTGCCTCAAGGACAGCCACTTTGTACTGTGAAGGATTTTCGGAATCAAGACGAGCCATGATGCTTTCAAAACGGCGTTGCACCGTACTCTTTGAAACGAGGGGCCGTTCAGTTCCATACCACTGAGTTTTAAGATTCGACGTTACTCCTCTCAGAACAACGAGCAAGATAACATCTGCAAGGAGCACGAGCGCATAGAGCATGAGAAACCACTGCGCGAACGCAAAGAACACCGAAGCTGTAATAACTTGCCATATCTCCCCGAAGACAACAACCAGATTCATGGTTTCGTTCATAGCTTTTCCAGAGTATGTGTTTTTTCAAATGCATGTGCTAATTGCAGAAGCGTCACTTCATCAAACCATTTCCCCATAAGCTGCCCACCAAGAGGTAGATCTTTCTCCCCTTCACGAATCGTTCCCATTGGAAAAGATATCGCTGGAACACCCACGAGGTTTGCGGTGACCGTATATACGTCAGAGAGATACATCTTGAGTGGATCGGCTGATTTCGCACCGATTGGAAAGGCAACCTCTGGAGTCGTCGGAGAAAAAATTACATCCACTTTTTCAAAAGCCTTCTCAAAATCCTGGCGGATGAGCGATCGTACTTTCTGAGCCTTCTGATAGTACGCATCATAATACCCTGCAGAGAGCGCATAAGTTCCAAGCATAACGCGCCGCTTGACCTCTGCACCAAATCCAACACGACGTGAGTCAAGATAGGTTTCGAGGAGCGTTGATACCTCTCGAGCTTGGCTTTCTTCGTCATTTATTGAGAGTCCAAAACGAATCCCATCAAGCCGAGCTAAGTTTGAACTTGCTTCAGCCGGCATGAGAATATAGTAAACCGGAAGCGCAAATTTACTCGCTGGAAGTTTTATGGGAACGATTTCACAACCGAGCTCACGGAGCGTCTCAATGCTGGCTTCGGCTATTTTTCTCACTCGTTCATCGAGCTCTTTCGAAAAGTACTCTTCTGGAATACCGATTCGCTTCCCAGCAATTCCACCCGCTAATTGTTCTTCAAAGAATACTGTTTCTTTTTCTGCTGTCGTCGCGTCACGTGCATCTCTTCCAGTGATCCGCGAAAATACCGTGGCGACATCTTCTACACTCCTTCCAAATGGACCAATTTGATCAAGACTTGATGCCATTGCAATGAGACCTGAGCGCGACACTCGTCCATAGGTTGGCTTGAGTCCAACGACGCCACAAAAAGAAGCCGGTTGGCGGATTGACCCACCTGTATCAGATCCGAGCGCAAAGGTCACAAAATCTGCCGCCACTGATACAGCCGATCCCCCTGATGACCCACCAGAAACTCTGGTTGAATCAAAGGGGTTATGCGATGGACCATAGGCACTATTTTCTGTTGACGATCCAAAGGCAAACTCATCAAGGTTAGTTTTTCCAATGAGCAAAGCTCCGCGCTCCTTGAGCTTTTCAACAACCGTCGCATCATATGGAGCAATATAATTATCGAGGATCTTGGAGCCGGCTGTCGTTCGTGTCCCTGCTACTGTGAGATTATCTTTCAGGGCAAAGGGAATACCCGCCAGAAGATCAAGACTCTCCCCTCGATCAAACCGAGCATCAAGCGTATCAGCCTGCTCAAATGCTCGCTCACGAAAAATCGAAAGGAAAGCATGTAGTTCCTCCTCCTTTTGATCAATCATTTCAAATGAATGCTCGACGAGGGAACGGACAGTTTTCTTCCGGTTTTGAAGATCCGCGTGAAGTTCTTTGATCATATCGTCTAAAATACTGACTTTACTTCAAGTGCTGTTCCTCGCTTTCGTGGAAAGTTTTCCAGAATTCCCTTTTTCTCGAGCGGAAGCGCTTCTTCCACATAATCTTGAGCAGTTACATTGGTACTTCCAGTAATATGACCAATCGGCGCTATCCCTTCGGTTTCTATCGCTTTGAGCTCCTCAAACCAATCTAAAACCGTTGAGAGGTCATGCTGAAAACGCGCTGCCTCATCATCCGTGAGACCGATCCTCGCAAGCTCTGCTATATGTTTTACATCATCCGCGCCGAGTGACATACTTTTTTTATTACACGATTTTGAGAAGCTTAAGAAACGCTTGCTCATTTAGAACAGGAACCCCAAGCTCCTGAGCTACCAGAAGCTTACTCCCTGGATCATGACCGGCCACCACAAAATCTGTTTTTCGACTCACCGTACTACTTACGGTTCCGCCCAATTCTTTTATCGTACGCTTGGCTTCTTCCCTTGTAAAGCGCACGAGTTCTCCCGTCAAAACAAAGGTTTTGTCAGTAAAGAGACGAGTCTCTGGAACAGATTCTACTGGAAGCAGAATCGTTATACCCGCCTTTTCAAATTTTTCAAAAAGATCGTGATGTCCCTTCAGGGTAAACCACTCTCGCAGTGCCTGGGCTGATTTTTCGCCCACACCATGGATCTCGTTCCAATCCTCTTTTGTTTTGTGACTGAAGTGCTTCCAAAGAGCTCCCGGGGATATGCGTGTCCGCTTCACCTCGTTTGAAACCACCCGTGCCAAAATATCTGCCGTTTCTTCTCCGACATGAGTAATTCCAAGTGCAAACAAGAATTTTGAAAGAGATACTTTTTTTGCCCGTTCGATTGATTCAATAAGTTTTACGGCTGATTTTTCTCTAAAGCGCTCGAGTGGTTCAAGATCACCCACCGTGAGTTCAAAAATATCAGAAAGTTCCGCTACCAATCCTTCCTCCATCAGTTGTTCTACAATTTTATCTCCCATCCCCACAATATCGAGCCCCTTCCGAGAGACAGCATGAATAATTGTCTCACGTTCGCGAGCGAAACAACTCGAATTCTGACAATAGAGTGCTGCGGAATACGCCGATTGACCATTTTTCTCCCCGATAATTTTCCGTGAAACAGCACTCCCACATTTTGGACAATGGGTTGGAATTTTGAACACCTGCTCTTTTCCAGAGCGGAGCGAAGTGACCACTGAAACCACTTCCGGGATAATATCTCCAGCTTTTCTTACAATAACGGTATCTCCAATGCGCACACCCAACCGGTCTATTTCATCAGCATTATGAAGCGTTGCCCTCGAAACCGTTGTCCCGGCGAGACGAACCGGCCGAAGATGAGCCACTGGGGTAAGTGCGCCCGTACGTCCGACTTGAATAGTAATGCCGAGAACCATAGTCGCTCCTTCTTCAGCTGGAAATTTGTACGCAATTCCAAACCGAGGCGATTTTCCCGTAAATCCAAGTGTTTGTTGCAGTGAAACATCATTGACTTTAATCACAACCCCATCAAGGGCGTAAGAGAGTTTTTCCCGACGAGTATTCCACTCGGCATAATACGCTTCAACTTCACGAAGGGACTTACAATACTTCCAATGTGGGTTCACTTTGAATCCTAAACGCTGGAGCAATTCGAGCTCTGACTGCTGAGTTGAAGGTATCTCTCTTCCTTCAAGCAAATCAATGTCATAAATAAATGAGTCTAGGCGACGACTGGCTGTAATTCTTGGATCAAGCTGTCTGATTGATCCGGCAGCGGCATTCCGGGGATTCTGAAAGAGCGGCTCGTTGGCTTTTTTTCGATCCTGATTCATACGATCAAGTTCTTCTTTAGCAAGCCATGCTTCACCAACAACGGTAATCGTCACCGGTTCTTTGAGCACCAGCGGGATACTCTGAATGGTACGAAGATTTTCGGTAACGCTTTCACCTATAGTCCCATTTCCTCGAGTAGCCCCTTGGACGAAAACCCCTTTTTCATAAGAAAGAATTATTTTCAAGCCATCTATCTTAAGCTCAGCAATATAATCAAGGGATACCCCTTGTACTTGCTTCTCTAAAATACGTTTGGCTCGCTCCTCCCACGCCAAAAGACTCGTGGCATCAAAACAATCATCAAATGACCACTGACGCACAGCGTGCTGCACTTTGGTAAATTGTTTCCTTGGTTCATCACCAACGCGTCGAGTAGGACTATTTGGATCAGCGAACTCAGGATACTCTTTTTCGAGCGCCACGAGCTCATGAAAGAGCGAGTCATACGCCGCATCCGTTATCTCTGGCGCATCGAGAACGTAATATTGATACCGATGGTGATCAATTTCTTGGCGCAACTTCTCTATTCGCTCTTCCGCTTCGTGTCTTTCCATACCCCCCCTAGATATCAATAAAGTTGAAATCTCGAAGCGAGACTGAGGATTGAATCGTTTGATTATTACTGGTCGTGCCAATACGAAGGCGTACCGTTACCCTTCCAACGGTCCGCGGGCTATCATCGGATGGAATAGCACTAATCTGAGACTCTGTAACATCCTGCACCAGCACTCCTACATAATCACCCGATCCAAATGTCAGCCCAGCACAATTTGTACGGTTGGTATTTGGGTTATCGCTTGACATAGGGTGCACCCATTTTTTGAACTCACTAGTACTCGTATCAACCCAATAGGCGATACAAGAACCACGTCCACCATTTTGAGAATAATCAATAAAATGAACATTGAGAGGATTCGTTGTCGGCACACTCACAATACTACTCGTCCGAAGCTCCTTGGCCATGGTATTCATCGCAAACTGAGCAGATTCGAGGTTGTGCTGCAAACTACGAGTCTCACGATAGGATACAAACGCTGAACCAAAGATTGCCACGACAGCTAACATAATGATCGTAAAAGCAGAAAGCGAAACGATTACCTCAATAAGGGTAAATCCAGTAGGCTTTCTTTTTTGTTGTCTTGACATAGGGATTATTTCCAAGCAGTCAGAAGGAGTTCTGTATACACACACTTATTCGAAATCTCACAATTTTCGTGTGAGGAACCACCGTTATAGGAACTTCCAGGATCTTGCCACGTCACAATGCTCTGCACTCGAACCGTCGGATTCGCTCCACCAGAATTCCACGTTTTGATAATTCGATAAAAAGGACCTGTTGCAGCTCCCGTATGCTGATAAAACCCATTATGAAGATTCAGAGCAGGATTACTCGCACTCGATCCATAGTCGAGACTTCCGGTCGAAAAATCAATTCGAGCTCGCTGATTATTGCCGGCATCAAAATCCTGGAAGGGATCGCAGGCACCACTCGTCGTATGCTCGCAGTCTTCCGCTGTACTCCAATGATCCACCCGATAGGCTATATTGTTATCCCGGATATTGCGTACGAGCTCTACCCCTTCCTGCGCTAACTCAGCCGCAATAATAGCATCCTGTGTATTTTCCGAAGAACGATATGAGTCCGCAACTAATTTCACAACCGTGATAATCCCAATCGTCAACACGAATGAAGCGAGCATAACTTCACCCAAAGAAAAACCGCGCTGTATGTGCAAAGCAATTCTTTTGTGGGTTGGAGAAACTTCTTGCATATACTCCCTCATTCACCATTTACGGACAACTTTGTCCTACACCGCTTTCTTCGATACGACCACCAGGATAAATACAAACGTATGCCGATTTATCACTTTTCCTAAGCGTCAACGTATAGGCACTGGTCGTGCCAGCTGGCACAGCCTGCATGCTCGACGCATCATTGCCATACCAAACCTCACCACGTGGGAGATAAAACGCGATAACATCTCTTGCAGGATCATCAAACTCTACGCCGCTCTCCAGTGAAAATGTCCCCTTAATATTTACTGAGGCACCCCCACAGGGTGCGTTGGCCACAGATCCTCTATCGTAACTTACTATTTGATAGGTAGAGGGCGCAGTAAATTTCACTCCATACCAACAATTCTTTTCGGTTGAACCCGTAGACCTTCCAGTCAATGCATCGTTTTGCGCCGCCCGAATAACGGCAGCTATTTTTTGAGATGCCCCCAATACTTGCCGCTCGAGGCGAGCATTTACAAGACTCACTACCACAATAGTTGAGGTAATACCGATGATAGCAACCACTACCATCAATTCAACCAATGTAAAAGCTTTTGCGTACTTTTTCTGTGCCATAAGCATACACATTCATAGTACCTCAGACTGAGGAGACTTCAAAATACTCCTAGCGAGAAGGTGGGTGGAAAAAAGAAGAGCGAGAACCACCATGGCTCGATTTCCATCATGATAAGGAGTAAGACGGTCGCAACAGATAAAAAGGGAGCAAAAGGAACTTGTGTGGAGAGTGTTTTCCCTCTCCAGAGCAAGAGTCCTATTGAAATGAATGCACCAATACCAAATGCGAGAGTAAGGAGGAGGAGTAACAAATGGGGACCTACCGCCAGGCCAGCAAGCAATGCAAGCCAAACGTCTCCCATGCCCATCCAGCGCTCATGAGATATCCAGACAAGGAAATAAAAAAGACTGGCTGCGATTACTCCGCCAATTCCAGCCTCCACCATTGGAATTTTCCACCACATCCCCTCGGGTAAACCTCCCCAGGAAATCAGAGCAAAATACACTACGGTACCGCCAATACCCCACAAGAGAAAAGAAAGTGGAATTTCCATATGCCTCAGATCATACAAAGAAATAGCCAAGAGAACAGACAGTAAGAAGAGCCACCAAACACTCGAGAGCCAAGAAAGCGGCTCGAATGATTGAAAAACAAACAATGCAGGAAGAAGAAAAAGAAAACCCGTTCCAAGTTCAACGAGTGGATACTGGATCGAAATCGCAAGTCCGCAAGTACGACACCTCCCCTGAAGCATCAAAAATGAGAGTACGGGTATATTGTCGTACCAATGAATGAGTGCCTGACACTTTGGACAATGAGATCGCCCCGTCAATCCCTCCTCTTTTTCGGTTCGCAAAAGCACCACATTCAAAAAACTCCCAATAATGAGACCGAAGAGAAAGAAAAAAAGTAACACCATACAAAGAGACGAATTAGATAAACTCTATCATACCAAACACCAGCGCGGCACCAACAGAAGGATATAGGTACAGTATACCAAACTATCTCCTATAATGACCACGCGAGAAATAAATATCTTTCATATGCCGATCGGTAGAGAAAACAAAAAACACGGCTATCCGTGTTTTTTGTTCCAGATCTGGATACTAACACTAATTGCATGTTGCTGGAAAAGCTGCCCCGGTAGGTCCAAGAGTTGTTCC
>CAZABS010000012.1:0-12669 GCA_964483635.1 uncultured Bdellovibrionales bacterium | reverse complement strand
GCGATATTATAAATTGGCATAAGTACTCCAACAGTGAGAATCCCAACACCGATACCAAGCATCACAATCATGATTGGCTCAATGAGCTGAGTCATGTTTTTGGTCATGGTATCTACTTCTTGATTATAAAACTTCGCCATGCTGTCGAGTACCTGAGAGACCGTCCCCGTCTCCTCTCCAATTTTCACCATTTGCGCAACGATTGGCGGGAACTGATTGGGATAACGGAAAAACACCGTGCTGATATTTCCTCCTGTTTTTACCTCTTCAGCCGAACGAAGCATCACACCCTGATAGACCTGATTGCCAATCACATCACTCGTAATGATAATCGCGCGCACCACCGGGATACCACCATCGAGAAGAGCCGAGAGATTTTCGGCAAAACGGGTAATATAAAGGTTCTGAAGGAGGAGTCCAAACACGGGAGTCTTGAGCACAAAACGATCCCACTCATGTTTGCCACTCTCCGTGCGCACATAGTAGAAAAAACCTCCAATAATTGCAAAAATTACAATGAGAACCGCCCACCAGTATTGATTCATGAAATCCCCGAGCCACATGAGTGCTGTGGTATACCAAGGTACAGGCACATTCAAATCTTTGATGAGCGCCGTAATCTTTGGGAGGATAAATGTCACCACGAGAAATCCCACTGCCCCCGCCACCGCCGTTACAAAGGCTGGATACATCAGTGCTCCGCGAATCTTCGATGTGAGGTGATAATTCTTTTCAATACTATCCGCCACAAACTCAATCGAACGTTGAAGACTTCCTGAAACCTCGCCTGCCTTGATCATATTGATCGTCATCGCGTCAAACACGTTTGGGTGACGTTCGAGGGCTTCCGAAAACGACATCCCGTCTTGAATATCATCCTGAAGCTCACGCAAAACGATTCGAAGATAGTCATTCGTAATTTGTTCACTAATCGTCTGGAGTGAGGTTACCACCGGCACCCGCGCCTGAATGAGCGTCGCCATTTGTCGGAAAATCACCATGAGCTCTTTTGGAGATACGCCTTCCCAGAGTTTTTTCAAATCCTTGACCCAGCTAAAGACCCGTCCAGAGCCGTCAGAAACCAGCGCCAAAGGAATCAGGTTATTTTTTTGAAGAATCTGGATGGCCGCTTCACGATTGACAGCCTCAACAAGACCTTCCTTGAGATCGCCAGATTCAGTTTTCGCTTTAAAAGTAAACTTCATAGCGTCGATCGCAGGAGAGAATAATTTTCATCGTATTTCATGACTACTTTCCTTCTTTTCCAACTAGCATCGAGAAATAATCTCGGTTTTTCGCGTAGAGAAGTGCATCATTTGCACCCACAATCCCCCGCCGAACCAAGTCTGCCAAAGCTCGGTCAAGCGACACCATCCCATCTTTCAGACTTGTCTCGATCACAGAATCAATCTGATGTGTCTTGTTTTCTCGAATCAAGTTTTCAACCGCATGATTTTTGAAGAGCACTTCAACAGCCGGAACACGCCCACCGGAAAGCTGAGGGAGAAGACGCTGCGATACAACACCCAACAGCACATTCGCAAGCTGGAGACGAATTTGGTTTTGCTGATGAGCTGGAAACACATCAATGATACGATCGATAGTCTGGGCAGCATCATTGGTATGGAGTGTCGCAAAAATAAGGTGCCCGGTCTCAGCGGCCGTCATAGCAGTTGCAATTGTCTCGAGATCACGAAGTTCCCCGAGGAGCACCACATTCACATCTTCACGCAAGACCGCCCGGAGTGCTGAAGGAAAATCTTTCGCATCACGACCGACTTCGCGCTGATTAATAATGCAACGATCCTGCTCATACACAAACTCAATTGGATCTTCAATGGTCACGATATGCTTCTCGAGATTATGATTAATATAATCGACAATAGCAGCAAGCGTGGTAGATTTTCCATGCCCCACTGGACCAGTCATGAGCACAAGTCCCTGAGAAACTTTGGTAAAATCATACAGTGACGGCGGAACATTCAGGTCTTCGAGACTGCGAATCTTATCCATGACAAAACGCATTGCAATCGATACATACCCCTTCTGATAGAACACGTTTACACGAAAACGAGCTCGATCTTCCAAATTATATGAGAGGTCTGTTTGCCCGTCCCGTGCAAGTTCCTCTTTCTTGTCATCTGTCAAAATAACATCGCTATACGCTTTGGTATCCGCCGGAGTCAAAAGCCCTTCTTGGGTGAGTGGGTGAAGTTTTCCGCTAATTCGAAGTGTCGGATACCTCCCAACCACAAAATGAATATCAGAAGCACCCTGAGACCCGACAACATTCAGGAGACGTTTGATTTTTTGTTCAACAGCAAGTTGTTCCATGGTTTTTTTTATTTTTGCTCTTTTTACTCTACCATTTTTTTTCCATCTTGAGACCACCCTACTCTTCATCCACAAGAGTTCCCTCTGTCACTCGCTCAATTTCTTCAATGGTCGTGATCCCCTGCAATACCTTCAATAATCCGTCCATTTTGATGGGCAACATATTTTGTACAACTGCTTCTTTCTTAAGTGCTGTTTCACTGGCTGCTTTATCGGTAATTATTTCCTTGGCAGATTCAGTCACCTCAAATACCTCATAGATTGCAATCCGCCCTTTATACCCAGACCGCCCACACATATCGCACCCTTTTCCTTTGTACACTTTGATCGGAGCTTGCCTTTCAACTTTGTATGCTACAAATTCAGAATCTGGAATTTGCGCTCGCTCGGCTTCAAGTCGCTTGAGCATGCCGGCTGTCAATTTCACCTCTTCCTTACAGTTTGGACAAATCCTCCGAACCAGCCGTTGCGCAGCCAATGCCTGAATGGAAGCGGCGAGGAGAAAGGGTTCCGCGCCCATATCGATCAAGCGAGGAAGTCCCTTGATGGCGTCGTTGGTATGGAGCGTTGAAAGGACGAGGTGGCCGGTGAGGGCTGCATGCACCGCTAGCTCAGCTGTTTCTTCATCTCGAATCTCACCAACCATAATCACATTAGGATCCTGACGAAGAATCGACCGCAGTCCTGCCGCAAAAGTATATCCGATTTCTGGACGAATCTGACTCTGATTTACACCATCCATGAAATATTCGACTGGATCTTCAAGGGTGATAATATTGCGTTCTTCTTTATTGAGTATCTGGAGAAATGCATAGAGCGTAGTAGATTTTCCAGAACCAGTCGGCCCCGTGATAAGAATAATTCCAAACGGCTCTTTGATTTTCCGAGTAAGTACTTCACGATTTCTTCCCCATAAACCCAACCGATCTAGATCAGAAAGATTGTTGGACTTATCGAGAATACGCATGACAATCTTCTCGCCATCAATAACCGGGAGTGAGGAAACCCGCAAATCAACAAATTTACCACTCTCTTCTACTCGAAAACGGCCATCTTGGGGCTTGCGCTTTTCATCAATCTTGAGATTTGAAAGGATTTTTATCCGAGAAATAACAGCTTTCCCTACTTCAGCCGGAAAAACGAGTGCGGCACGTAAGAGTCCATCAACCCGAAAGCGAACCCGATAGCTATTATCCACCGGCTCGATATGAATATCACTTGCTCGTCCATCAAGTGCATGTTTCACGATGACGTCCACCAATTTCGCTATGGGTGCATCCTGAAATATTTCCGGCATCGCATCCTTCTTCTTTTCTTCGGTTACGCTCACGGTATTCTCCTGTCCTTTTTTCAAAGAAACAATTGCTTCCTCGAGTGCCTTGTCAGTGCCAGAGTATTCTTTGAGAAGAAGTGCAAAGAGTGCTTCTGAGACGAGATAGACTTCGATCCCAAGTCGTTCTTTTTCAGCAATAAAACGGAGAGCATTGAGTGCTTCAAAATCCTGGGGATCCACCATCGCGACCATCAAAGCATCTTCCTTTTTGTCAAAAACAGCCATGCGATATTTTTTGGCTGTTTCCTCAGGAATAATAGTCAAAGCTGTCCGACTCATTTCAGCCGGCAGTGTCTCTAAAAAAGGAAGTCCAAGAGTTTGGGCGCGCTCCGATAGCGAAACCTCTGGCTGTATTGATACTCCATTTGGTTGTGATGATACTTCATTCGCCATGTTTGCTCGTGAGTTACTGGAAAGGATTGGGAGTAGCGGTTGTACTTACCTCCATCGGTGGAAGTGGATTCGATACAAAGTTGAGCAAATCATCAGCTGCCTGAAAATCTAACTGTCCTTTTTCAAACAACGCCAACTCGAGAGCACTCCCGATAGCCCGAATCGGAAAATGAACAAAATCAGCTTCATAGGTTCCCTGGAGAAAATCTGCGGGATACGTTGATTCACCCTCTTCATTTTTTAACGCTTCTTGATCAAGCTTCCCTATCGAGAACATCTTGGTATTGCGAAAGCGGTCACTCTGACTCAGGCGCTGAAAAAAATCTCTCAGATTACTATAGGCACCCAACACCGTAATTGAGCCGGCATAGCTGTGTAATATCTGCGTAGCAGCAACCGGAGGAGTCACCGCATTTACCGCTGCTGCCGCCTGAGCATTGGCCAAGGCCTCGAAGGACATACTGGCACGCAGTACCTCTGGCAAAGACGTCTCTAAAGGTGAATTCTCATCAATAGCAACATCAGAAATAACGACTCCCGATTGAACAGCCAAATAGTTGAATGTGTCGAGCACGCGCTCTTCCTCCAGGCTGATCGGGAGATATTTCATGACAAATTTTTCACTTTCACGATGATTATTGAGCGCCAGGGTCATTTGCTGTACATTCTGGATCGTACTTGCCACCCGAGAAAGATCCGCTTGTGATTTTTCAATTTTTTTTCGCGTTTCAAGAATACTCATCACATCAGGTTTAATATACCCAATAATCAACACAAGTGAGAGAATTATACAGAACGGAAACAAAAGAATTTTGATACTCATAAACAGATTTATGGCGAAGGAGAAACACCTGCTTTCGTAACAACGAGATCAAGAGAAAACTCAAGCTCACCATCATCATTCCATGAAAGCGTATTCACACTCACTTGCTTCACTCGTTCCACCGTCTTGAGAGCCAACATTTCTTGAGCTACATACTTGAGACTTTCGGTAATACCCGAGAGGGTCACTGTCCCTTCAGCCCAATCCTCTTCATAGAGAGTCAGGCGCGTATTGGGGACAAGTTTTGTCTCGAGCACCCCAAACAACGTTTGATGCTCGGGAATCCTCTTCAGGGTATCGCGCACCATATCAAGCCGTGCCTGAAAATCAGCAACCCGATCCACATCTGGACTATGGAGCTCGCCTGTCTCTTGGACGATCTGATTGTCTAAACTTGCTAACTGCTTATTGAGAGATGAGAGATACCATCGTCCACCACCAAATACAGCCAACACGAGGAAAAGTAGGGCTAAATTGATATACAAGCCAGTATCAACAAAACTTCCGCGAACCTCAGCTTCTTTTTCTTGAAGCGATTGAGAGAGATTAATCCCTGCCATACTGCATTATTTGAATTGAGTTTTGTTTTTTTGTTTCACCACACCGCCGACTCCCTGGAGAGCTAATCCAAGCGCAACAGAAAATGACGGCCCCATCCGATCTACCGCTGACTGAATCTTCGGATCATATCCTATCTGACGCCACGGATTCCCCACGGACACCGGCACCCCAAGCATATTTTGATAGTATGTACAGATCCCAGTGAATCCAGCTGTTCCCCCAGAGAGAATTATACCATCAATTCTTGAATTTTGGTGACGAGTCAGATAATTTTGAATGACACGCGAAGCCTCGCTCCCAATTGCTTCAAGACTTGGAAAAATAAGTTTTCCTTCTGGTGAATTCAAAAAATCTTTACCACTCTTTTTGAGGATCTCCGCTCGATCACTTGCAATCGAAAGACTTTCCGTCAGCGTGCGGGTAATGTCCCGTCCACCAACATCAATATTTCGACTCACTTTCACGAGTCCATTTTCTACCAAAACAAGATTGGTCGAATGCGATCCAATATCAATGACCAAGTAGGTTCCTGCATCGCCATTTACGACTGATCTCACCATTGAAAAGGTCTCGAGTTCCAAGAGCTTCATCTCACAATCAACCGCCTTCACATAACTTTCATATCGCTCGACCTCCTTGTGGAGCGCAGCCACCAAAAGCACTTCAAGTTTTTGATTCGTTCGTCCCGTCGTTGGATCTGGTTCGCTCGTATTCTCTCCTACCACTTCCCAGCTCAGAGCCACTTCATCCAGCGGGGATGGAATATACTTGTGTGCCTCAAACTGAATCGCTTCCTGAAGCTCACGCTCACTCATCAGGGGAAAATCCACCAAAGTAATGAGTCCAATAAACGCTGGCATCGCCACATAGGCATCCTTGGTACGCACTTGCATCCGATCCAAGAGTGCTCGAAGATAAACCGTCACCGTGGCATCGTAGTTCCCCTGAGAAGACAGCCCAGCTCGCTCGAGTAAAGCCAAACTTACCTCTCCGTAATTGACCAAAATAGGTTTATTTTCCTTCACCGAAAGCACCACCACCTTGACAGATGAGGTACCAAAATCAATACCGAGAAAAGTTGGCTTTCCAAACCCAAACATTATTTTTTGTGTTGTACTTTCTTGTTTATTGTATCACAGATACATAGACACCGAAAAGAGTTCGGATGTTATACTAGGAGTGCCTTTGAATGCGAGAATACTTTTCCTGGTTTGACACTGTAGAAAAGCCCCTTTAGAATAGACTTCCTTATGCTTGATACTCCATTTACTGAAAAACTCTCTTTTCACGCTCGCCGAGTTCTCAAAGAGGCTCGTGATATTGCGAGGTACACAAAAAGCCAATCAATTGAGCCTCGCCATCTCCTCTTGGCACTTGCGCTCGAAAATGGCAGTCTGGGAAGCATTCTGCTTGATCATATTGGTTTCGAAAAAGAAAAAGTGGGGAAGCTCTGCCTAAAAAAAGAATCGAAGCAACCGAAGAAATCTCCCTCCGGAACTCTTGCTCTTTCGCCAACCGGAAAAGATATTTTAAAACGCGCCTTTTTTCTGGCAAGTCGCTTTGGATATCCGTATGTTGGAACCGAACACCTCGTTTCGGCTCTCCTAGAATCAAATAACGAGGAGCTTGAAAACATACTCCACCATCTCAATATCGATGAGCAGAAAATGAATACCGTGATTGAGTCTCACCTTCATTTTGAGCAGTTTCCCCAGTTAGCACGGATGTTTGATATGACCGATCTCGCCCAGGGAAATCGATCGAAAACAGGGAGTGTAACCCCCTTTCTTGATCAGTACAGCATTGATCTCGGGCAAGATGCTGAGAAACGCTCCGAACAATTGATTGGGCGAGAACGTGAACTTGAACGACTCATTCAAATCCTTGGAAGAAAACAAAAAAATAATGCCCTCCTTCTCGGTGAACCGGGAGTAGGCAAGACTGCTCTCGTTGCTGCGCTTGCTCGAAAAATCGATGCTCATACAGCTGGGCCAGTTCTCGCGGGAAAGAAAATCCTCTCGCTCGATTTAACGCTCTTAGTCGCGGGCACCAGTTTCCGTGGTGAATTTGAGTCACGAATCAAGGAGGTACTCCAAGAAGCCAAAACGCACCCCAACATCATCCTCTTTATTGATGAAATTCATACACTCATCGGAACCGGAAATGCCAATGGAGGACTTGATGCCGCCAATATTCTCAAGCCAGCTCTCGCTCGAGGTGAAATTCAAGTAATTGGTGCAACGACCTTTTCTGAATACAAACGCCATTTTGAGAAAGATGCCGCGCTCGAACGCCGATTTCAACTCCTCACTATCGATGAACCAACCCCCGAAGAAACCAAGGAAATTCTCTATCATACAAAACACGCCTACGAGAAACATCACTCACTCAGTATTTCCGATGATGCTGTAGAGGCGTCTGTGCAGTTTTCCGTACGCTACCTCACAGAACGTTTTCTTCCTGACAAAGCACTCGACCTGCTTGACGAAGCAGCGTCACTCGTTCGTCGCCGAGATTCGAGTGTTACCGCTTTCAACTCCCTCATCAAACTTGAACAAGAAAAGGAACAACTCCTCCAACAAAAGGAACATCTCATCGCTGATGAGCAATATGATGCTGCAACCAAGCTCAAAGAGACTATCGATCAAATCGAAAAACAACTTTCACGTCTCCTCACCCCAGATAAAAACCTCCGTTCTGCAAAAAAATCCGTCGTGACGCGTGCGGACGTTTTGCGAGTCGTAGCTCAAATGACTGGAATTCCCCTCTCCACCCTTGCGAGCGAAACTCCTCGGGCTCGCCTCGCACGAATCAGACTCGCCTCTCAAGATCAAGTCATCGGCCAGAGTGAAGTAATGCAAGACATCCTTTCAACGCTCACGCGATCAGTTTCTGGTATCAATGACCCCAACCGACCACTTGGCTCTTTTCTCTTTCTTGGGCCGACCGGAGTAGGAAAAACTCATCTCGCTAAAGTTCTCGCACGCGAATTCTTTGGTGATGAACGAGCCCTCATACGGCTCGACATGAGTGAATTCATGGAACGTCATTCAATCGCACAAATCCTCGGTGCGCCAGCTGGATATGTTGGGTATGGTGAAGGCGGAAAACTCACCGAACAGGTTCGGCGACGACCCTATAGTGTTATCTTGTTTGATGAAATCGAAAAAGCTCACCCAGATGTCAGCAATCTCCTCCTTCAAATCCTCGACGAAGGGATCCTTTCTGATGCCGAAGGACGACGCGTATCATTTAAAAACACGCTCATTATCCTCACTTCAAATATTGGGACATCGAGCTTTACCGAAACCGCAAAAATTGGCTTTGGCCAAGGAAGATCAACAAAGAGGATTGCCCTCGAATTTGATTCTGTGCGCAGGCGAGTACTCGAAGAACTTAAAAAAACCCTCCGCCCAGAGCTTATAAGTCGACTCGATCATGTTCTTGTGTTCCAACCGCTCAATGCTGCGGCTCTTGAAAAAATTACCCGCCTCGAACTTCTGATTCTTGGAAAGCGCCTCGCGAAAGAAGGTATTGCGCTCAGGATATCAGCCTCGTTGATTCACTATATTGCTGAGAAAAGCTTTGCACCTGATCAGGGTGCCCGATTGATTCGGAAAAATATCCAGTCACTTGTAGAACAAAAAATTGCCACCTATCTCCTCTCACACCCGAAACAAAAAACATTAACTATTAGCACTCTTCAAGGGAAAGTGACTTGCCGATAATTCTGCTCATAGTTACAACTTGTCTATGAAGCGTTTTCTTCTTCGTTGGTATTCACAATGCAAAGATGCTCTCTTTCCGATACGTTGTCTTGGCTGCCAACAAGAAGGATTTTTTTTCTGTGAAACATGCTCAACAGTCCTCTCAGAACAAGAAATTCAAGAATGTCCCGTCTGTCGGTCACCCTACGCTCGAGGTGGGAGTGTCTGTAAACTCTGTCGAAAAAAAACAGCTCTCAATGGTATACTCGTCGCCACTCCCTACAAAAATCGCCTGGTTGAGCATTTGATTCATACCTTAAAATATCGTTTCATAGAAGCGCTTGCCGAACCACTTGCGAAGCTCCTCATCCGATCTCTTCATCATCACTCACTTCCACTTCCCGACTTAATCCTTCCTGTTCCTCTTCATCCAAAGCGTTTGCGATATCGTGGATTTAATCAGGCTGAACTCATCGCCCAAGCCTTTGAACAACACCTCACGCCCGGGCTCAATCTGAATCTTTACCAAAAAGATATACTCATCCGAGTACGTTTCACAAAGCCACAAATGCAAACCTCCTCACGCCAAGAGCGCCTCGAAAATCTTGCTGGAGCATTTCAAGTTGTTCCGCAGGCCATTCCCAAACTCCGAAACAAAGAAATTTGGCTCATTGACGACGTAGCCACAACCGGCACCACTCTCGAAGAATGTGCCAAAGTTCTCAAAGCGGCCGGCGTAAAAATCGTCTGGGGCATAGTCGTAGCTCGCTAAGAGATGGCTTGATTGAGAATATTGGTCATGCTAAAGTGAGGCGTATGCAAGCTGGAGAGGTGGCCGAGCTGGCTCAAGGCACCACACTGCTAACGTGGCAGGGTGTAAAAACCCTCGCGGGTTCGAATCCCGCCCTCTCCGCCATTGACAATTTACAGCATTCATCGCGGAGTGTAGAAAATTCGTCAAGAAACACCACCGGGGTTCACCTGAAGCCCCGAGAGGGAACCATGGTTTTAGGAAACGTTTGATACTAACAAGTAACTAATCCGTAACTTTATTTTTATGGAAGAAACACCCAAAGTGGCTGATACTCAAACATCCGACACATCAACCCAGCCCTCAACCGAGAATAAAATAGACACCGAGTGTTCTGGTACATGCTGTGCAAAATCACGACGATGGTGCTCCCTGAAGCGTGATCATAAGATCGCTCTCATCGTCCTCGTTATTCTCCTTGTGGTAGCAGGAGCCAACCGCTACAAAGGAACCTTCATCGCCGCAACCGTAAATGGCGAGGCGATCACTCGTTGGGAAGTGATTCGTGAACTCGAAAAACAATCTGGCCGCGACGCACTCGATGCCTTGGTCACCAATAAAGTTATTCATGATGCCGCTACTGCTCAAGGAATCAAAATAACCGGAGAAGATCTCGACCAAGAAATAACCACCATTCGGGAACGAGTTGAAAAACAGGGAAAAACGACGCTTGAGGAGGTCATGCAGGAACAAGGTGTTACCATGCAAAGTCTCCAGGATCAAATAACCTCTCAAAAAGAACTCGAGGCACTCCTGGGTGAGAAAATAGCCGTGTCGGATGAGGAGGTGACCAAGTATATCAGTGATAACAAAATCCCAACGGCGGAGAGCATGACCGAGGAAGATTTTCGAAAGGCAATTCAGGATCAACTCAAGTCGCAAAAACTCGGTCAAGAAGCCTCGCTTTGGATTGAGACTGCTAAAGCCAAGGCCACCATCACATATCTCGCACCCTACAGCCTCTCACTCAATACCCCAGCTGGAACCGATACTGAAAAATAGTCCGGCTTCTCAAGTTGTAGTTTGCTTTGCAAATTTTGCTTGTTTTTTCTGGTGTGTTGCTCCCCACAGTGCCATCGAGCGGAGTACTGGTCGAAGAGTTTTTCCGTACGGAGTAATTGCATATTCCACTTTTGGCGGTACGACCGGATACACCGTTCGGCGAATAAGCTGATCGTGTTCCATTGCCCGAAGCTGTTCGGTCAGCATTTTTTGGGTAATCCCGCCGATAGCTCTTTTGAGAGCACTAAACCGCACCGGCTTATCGCAGAGATGCCAAAGAATAAGTGGCTTCCACTTTCCTCCAATAACCCGCAACGTGATAAAAACAGGGTTCGCCGAAAGACACTGTGGAGTTGTTTTTTTGTGCATAAAAAGAGGTATCTTGTTAGGAACTCTAGCACCAAAAAGTACCTACCCGCAAGATCCTTTTTTTATTTGCGAAACGCTCACTTTTTCGGAGCGCCCAAGTCTACTACTCATTTCCACTTGGCATACCAGGAATTTGCATCCCTGCTGGCAGTTGGCCTTTCATTTGATTCATCATTTCAACTGTTTGTTTCATCATGGCACACTGGTCAGTAAACGTGATATCTTTCGGGACATCAAAGTCTGCGCTCAGCGCAGGAATACAATTCACATTCTGAGCCATATCAAACTGCTTATCAAAATCTTCAATTTTTGGCTTTGAGACCGGTTCCGACTCTTGAGAAGGAGTGAGTTTGCGAAATTCCTCCATACAAGCTTTTGACATTTTATATCCCTCTTTTGACTCCGTCGTCCACGTATATTGATCAGTCCCATCAAAAAGTCCATACGCCGTCATATCTCCCATTTCCGTAACGGATTTAAACACTGTCCCATTCACGAAAAGTGTTGATTGAAATGCGTCGCCTTTTTCGGTTTTTGTAGAAAATGTACACTGCATTTTCTTTCCAAAACCCATCGCGTCCTTTATAGATGAAACAAGTCCATCCGCTTGGAGCGGAATACTCTCATTCATTTCTGAAGTCACCGGAGATGGAACAAGGGCAGTACCCGGCGCCTCGGCTGTCTTCGTTTGGCTCCACCACCACCATCCGCCAACCAGGATTACCGCGACAATAACTCCCCCAAGGATTTTTCCCATACGCTTCTCTCGTTAAGAATATGTCTTCAGTATACTCTCTTTCCTAAAGAGAAACGCTCTCGTTGTCAAGAAAACAAAAACCACCCCTGCAAAAGCAGGAGTGGCCTCTGTTTCAGGCAGAATGCCTTAGGCTTTTGGTCGCTCTTCGAGCGGACGAGCTTCGTTGACCGTCAGTGTCCGGCCTTCAAATTCTTTTCCGTTCCAAAGTTCGATCGCCTTGGCGGCTCCCTCAGCGGTTGCCATTTCGACAAAACCGAACCCACGTGAGCGACCAGTCATACGATCAATGATGATCTTGACTGAGGTCACTTCGCCCGCCTGAGCAAAAGCGGCTGACATAGCCTCTTCCGTGGTGCGGTAGGGAATCCCACCGACATACAAACGTGTTGCCATAGTGCAGAACAAACTGGATTACACAAAACATGTAAGACGACCTCTTGGCTTTCTTTCACGTAACCAGTTTGTCCAACCAAAAAGGAAGGAAAACCACCGTACACGCCGAAATCGAAGATCAAGAAACCTTACAGTTACACCCACAATGTAGCAGAAATAAGCGTAAAAGTCAAGTGCCACCTCTGC
>CAZABS010000011.1:15016-24399 GCA_964483635.1 uncultured Bdellovibrionales bacterium | reverse complement strand
GGACTGATGATGGAGGGAGTAATCCGAGTAATCCAGGGGGAGATGGGGAGGGGGGAGGGGGAATATCTTGCAACCAAGGAACTCCACCTACCAGGTCGAATGGCTTGGCGCATGATGCATCGGGTGGTCGCTATGACCTTGGTTCACTCGATACACTCGGAAGATTTACGTGGCCTTCAGAAGGAGGATGGTTTCCCGCTGATGGAGGTATGTCAGTGATCCGACTCCGTCCCTCTACAGGTACTATTACCAAGCCAACACTTGTAACGTATCGATTTTCATTTACTACACCCGCAGCATTGGGATCGAGTATTAGTGTGAGTTTAGTAAAGGGAAGTGGCACGAATAGCGGATCGTATCCTGTTCAAACAACATCACTTTCAACCTCACTGGGTGTTTATGGTGTGGCACCAGCAAATGGAGTTATTTGGCCACCGGCATTATCAAAAGACTATTTTATCGAGGGTTTTTCTATCTCTGGATATGTGGGGGTTGTACCAGAAGGAGAACGGGGTGACAGTAAAATCATCTTTCAACCAAATACCACATATTACCTCAACATGGAGTATATGTGTCGGTTTCGAGAGGATCTGACTGAAGGAAATTGTAATGACTATGTAACTATTCAATCAATTCCACCTGGGAGCAATGGGAATGGTATTCCTACTCAAGCACAGATCGATGCCTTTGTACCAATGTGTTCAGTCGGCGGGAGTGAAAGTGGAAGAGGAAATAGTGGTGGAGGATCAGCAGCAACCTGGAATGGTACCTGTCCGGGTTTTACTACGACAATCAATACGAAATTAGATTGGAATTCTACTGCTGGAAATGTGACGGCAAAACTTCCAAATTTTTTCCGAAGAGAGATTGCAGTGATCTCTTTTACCACTCCAAGTAGTGCCTCATCCAAGATAGGGAGGATTTCATTGACTGAATTTGCTGGTCCGCCGACCTATCGACTAGCTGCTCTCTCGGCTACGCCCTGTGATTACACGACCGGCTTAACTGGTCGCCTCGAAGGGGTGACTGTTTCGACACCCTATAGCATCGGTTCAAATAGCTACGGATACCCACAACTCCAACCAGACACAAAGTACTACTTCAATGTGGTAAATCGTTTTGCCAGCGGTACGGAAAGCTGCCCGACAAATACGAGCTGTAGTGCTATTACAGAATTGAACAAGCCTTAGATCGAGAGGTCTCGTACGATACTCGGTCATGTATTCTGGGGAAGTATAGCTGTTGGTGAATTGTCCTGAGGTGCTTCTTCAAACCAAGCAGCATAGACAATTGGGATGAAGAAGAGTTTGGCGACACCAGAGAAGGTGAGTCCTGCGATGATAGCTCCACCGAGTCCTTGCCAAATCGGATCAGAAAGGGTGATAGGGATAAGGCCGATAATGGTAGTAAGCGCAGTGAGGAGGATTGGTTCGAGACGAGAACTTGCTCCCTCGATAATGGATTCCGTGAGTGGAAGGCCGAGATCCATGTTGCGGTTCATTTTGTCTACCATAATGATGGAGTTGTTGACGACTATTCCGAAGAGCGCCAGGACGCCAATGAGCGCCGGAAAGGAAAGAGGGATACCGAAGAGCGCAAAGAATATGAAGACCCCGGAGATTGCTAATGGGACGGCCAAGAGAACGATGAGCGCTTTTCGGAAAGAGTGAAACTGAATAGCCATAGTACCAAAGATGAGCGCGCTCGAGAGGAGCATTGCGAGGAGGATTGAGCGTACAGATTTATTGTTTTCATCGTTCACGCCGCCAGTTTTCCAGGTGTATCCCTCGGTGAGTTGAAGCTCGGTTTCCGCAAATTTCTCTAATTCTTGATTGAGGGTCGTAACAGAGAATTCTGGTGCAACACTTGCTGTTACGGAAAGAGATCGGCGCTCATCTTCACGTGTGATAACATTGGGGTTTTCTTTCAGTGTGAATGAACCAAGTGCCGAAAGCGGAATGACTTCACCTTTTTGAGTAAGAATTGGAAGTGTCCCAAGGGATTGTGGGGCACTCCGATCGTGCTCATCGACACGGAGGGTGATATCATATTTTCTCTCTGCCATTCGGACATCTTCTTTGAGTGTTATCCCGCTTCCCAGGAGTCTGAGGAGAGCACCACTTTCAGAGAGATCTACTTGGTTTGATTCGAATAGTGCCACATTGGGTCGATAGACTATCTTCCCAGTGCCAGGCTGAATAGAAAGTGAGACATTACTCACGCCGGCTTGTGTTTCGAGATACCGCTTCACCTCTTGAGCGAAATGGTCGAGCTCACGCAAATCCTTTCCGAGAAGAGTCAACTGGAGATCGGCTCCTGCGGGAGGTCCACCTGAGAGCTCTACAACGGAGAGTTTTCCTTGGTTCCACCAACGGAGATCTTGTTCGAGAGCATGTGCGATTTCCGTTGAAGTCCGATCTCGCTCCTTGGCTTTCTGGAGTTTGAGAGTGAAGAGCACTTTGTTTTGTTCATGACCACTACCAGTAATTCCATCGGTTGGGGGAGTAGCACCAACTTCTCCGAGCACAAAGAGCAGCTCGGGAAGTCGTTGAAAGGTTGGCAGAAGCTTTGAAATCACGTTTTCTCCTTGTTCGGGTGCACTTCCGGGTGCCAAACTGACACCGACATAGAGAATATCTTGATCATCGCTGGGAAAAAATTCGTTGACGACATAGCCTGCCGGGACGAGCGCATAGGAGAATAACATGAAGAGGATGAGGAAGGTGAGGGTTATTCGGCGGTTGCGTTTCGAACGGAGAATACGACCCAAGAGAGCGGCATAGAAGGCGCTGAGGCGGTCAAAGGAAAATACCCCATGATCTTGAAAACGTCGAAGTACCGTGAGGAGCGCGCTGTTTTGAAGTGACGTCACCGTGCGAAAAAATGAATGAATGACTTTCTTCATTAAGAGTATCAGTATGAATGTTATTCCAACCAAAAGCCAATGGAGCGATCCATTGGGCAAGAGAAACCAAAGGGTGATCACAAGGAGGAGATATCCCAGTATTGAAAATGTAATGAGGACGCGCTTGGGAAACTGGCCCTGTTGGAACACTGACATGAATGGCAATACGATAAAGAGGGCGATAGCTGCTGAGAGGGCGAGCGCCGAAGAAACTACGATGGGGATCGGCTTGATGAATTCACCGATAATGCCCGTTGAGAGGAGGAGGGGGAGAAATGCCCAAATGGTCGTGAGCGTGGTGGTGAGGATTACTGTATGGAAGTCACGAAAGACCAGGAGAGCTGTTTCAGACGGGGAAAATTTTCCCGAGCGGTAGTAACTTGTGTAGGCTGAAATAATGACAATTGCATTATCGACGAGAATACCAAGAGCTAAGAGGAGCGCAAAGAGCGCGATGAATGAAACTGAAATACCAGTCATGCTCATCACAAGAAAGGTGGCAAGAAATGAGAGGGGAATGGCGAGGGTGGTAATGATGGATTGACGAATACCAAAAAAGAGAAAAAGATTTATAAAGACAAGTGAAAAGGTCACAATAAAGTCGTGGAGGAGCTGGTTGAAACTTTTATCAATTTCATATGCTCCGTCAAAAAATGGGGCATACGTGAAGGTGTTTGGATACTCTCGGGTTAGTTTGGCTATCACGTCATTGATAGAGAGAGCGACATCCTGGGTATCCGCTCCTTCTGTTTTATAAACAGAGAACAGGATAGCTCGCTGTGGTGCAGTTTGTGGGTCAGCAAAGAGAGCAACGAGGCCACCTCGCTCGGGAGTTTGCTTGACGGCAGCGATACTTTCGAGAGGAAGGATAGTATCAGAGACGGTGAGTGGGAGAGTTTGAAGTTCTCTGAGTGATGAAACGCTTTTTTCTTGCGAAAGGGCAAACTGATTACGCACACTCGAAAGCGTTCCTCCGGGGTAGCCCTCGAGACTTTTTGTAATACTTTGAGACACATGCGTCCAACTCAGCTGATGTGTTGCCAGAGTTTCTGGTTTCAAAAGGATGGATATTTCTTCTTTATTCCGGTAGTTTTGAATCACCTTCTCAACCCCAGCAATTTCCTTGAGTCGTTCTTCGAGAATATCGCTGATTCGAGTGAGGCTCGCCTCTTCCTGTCCGGAGAGCGCGAACATGAGCATGGGTTGATCTTGAAAATCAATTACCGTTACGGCAGGATCAGTCGCATCGTCAGGAAGATCGGTAATTTTATCGACCGCATTTTGAACATCATCGTGGGCATCTTTTGGATCAACAGTGGAAGCAAATTCAATGACGGTAGAGGAAAATCCCTCCGTTGAGGTGGAAGCAATCTTGGTAACGTCGGAGAGGCCGCTGGTTGCTTCTTCAATTGGAAGTGTCACGAGATCTTCAACGTCTTCTGAGCTTGCGCCAGGGTAAGCGACACTGATGATAACAGTAGGAATTTGAATCGAGGGGTTGAGTTCCTTGGGAAGCGAAACGTACGTGGCTATGCCTGCTACCGTCAAGGTTCCAGTGATCAAAATGACTGTCCGGATATTTCCGAGGTATCTTCCAATGGCTGACTCGATGAGTTGTGGCTCAAAATGGAGCCGTTCAAAAAAAGCTTTGGTGAGTGACATACAAGAGAATTATGGTGCATGATTTGACACGACGACTTCGCCTTCAACGACAAGTCGATCGGTGACAATTTTGATTCCAGATTCGAGATGATGCACGAGGGCATATCCCCCGATCACTTCTTCGATGTCAACTTCCTGGGACTTGACGAGATTATCTTGATCGAGGAAATGGACGCTATTTTTTCCGTGGCTTTGAAAGAGTGCGTCTATTGGGATAAGTACACCATCACCCTTTTGTTTCAGGAGAGAAACACTGATTGGGACATAGGTGCTTTCTGCGAAGAGAGAGCTTTTCTCTGATGGAATACGAAAGTCGAAAGTATACATCCCGGCACTATTCTCGTGGGCAGCGAAATATCGTGGGGTTATTGTGAGCGTGGTATCAAATAATGAAACGCTATGTTCACCCTCGGGATTCACTAGTACGGCCAGGGATTGGGGGAGAGCACCTTCCAGGAGAGTTGGTTGTTCTCCGGCTGCGATAACGGTGGCGATTACGGTTCCGGGCGTCACGTATTCACCTACACGTACGGCAAGATGTTCGAGTGTACCGGTGACGGGACTGGTTGGACGAAGCATTTGCCACTCGCTTTCGGCAGCACGAGCACCGAGGTCGCTCAGAACCATTCCAGAAGCAAGGCCTCGTTTTGCAAGAATAAGATTTTTTTCAGCGAGATTTTTTGCGGCATCACTCTCCGACTGATCTTTGGATACTTTTTCTTGAAGAAGAGCTGCCGATTTTTCGGTAGCATAATTTTTTTCGGTTAATCGTTGATTTTCACGAGCGATGGCTGCTCGGAGCGCGGCCGCCCCAGTCCCGTTGTCGTTTGTGAGTGTTACGAGCGCCTGATAGGCAGTCACCTTTTGGCCAGGAACGGCATGGATTCTCTGGATGACTCCTGAGGTGAGGGCTATAACGGTGATGACTCCTGATTTTCTGACCTCTGCTGGAAGAGTTGTGGTAGGAGTGTCAGTTCCAACCACAAACACATTGACTGAACGTGGTTCGAGAGCGGTTTTTTCGAGAAGCGTTTCGGGCGCCCGAAGAGAATTCGCCAAGACGATAATTCCTCCAAGGGCACACACCAGGATGATGAAACTTTTGATGGGGTTTTGCTCAAGCAACTGCAAGAATCGACGCATAATGATGTATGAAAAGTAATGGATAATAGTAACAAAAAACACCAATGGTGTCAAATAGATACCATGGTTTTTTTGGCTTGGAGAAGCCAAGAAAAATAGCTTTTCGAAAACTGATATGAAAAATATTCCCTCGAAGGCTTATTTGTACCTGAGGGCATCGAGGGTATCAATCTTGGAGGCTTTGCGAGCCGGGAAAATACCGGTAAGGAAGCCAACAAACGCACCGAATAAAATGACCGTCATAATAAACCACAGAGGGCTGAAGAAAAGATCAACGGCTGCTCCGCCGAAGCGTGTTGCCACAGTATTAATGAGGATGTTGATAATTTCACCCTCGAGAAAGCCGAGGACAACTCCACCGACAGACCCCAGAAATCCCATAAGGGTTGCTTCCATCACAAACATCAGGGAGATACTGGTTTTGGAGGCTCCAATAGCTTTCATGATGCCAATTTCTTCCGTACGCTCCAAGAGGGCGATGGTCATGGTGTTGAACATACCGATGGCTGAAACGAGAAGGGCGATGAGACCGAAAATCATGAGGATGATTTGAATAGCTCGAAATACTTTATTGGCTTGGTCAATCGTTTCTGAAATTGATGACGCGGTGAGACCAAGTCTTTCAATATCAGCGCGTACTTGCTCGAGAATTTGTGTCGAGGCACATTTAACCTTGAGCGTGGTGAAACTCTCGATCGGAAAGTCTCCAAGAGAATCAAGCGGAATATAGACGATGTTATCATCACCTTCAGCCACGCCTACGATCGTGTAGGGATCACCAAGACCTACACTCGTGCGCTTGTTGTTGGCACTCGAGCTTTGAAAAAGAGTCAGCACAATATCTTTTCCGAGCATAGATTCAGGCGGGGTATCAAAAACTTTGGCAATACCAGCGGTAATGACTATATCTCTGGTACTTGCCCGATCGAAGAGGCGGCCATCGACCAGTTTTAATCCTTGACTTTTGAGAAAGCCGGGTTGAGTTGAGACGGTGCTTACGTCGAGCGTAATTGTATCGAACTTTCCTTGGCCAGGGAGCTCGAGAGCGGGAATAATGTCTATGACATTTTGAATCTCACGAATTTTTTCAATACTCTCTTGGTTAAGAAGGACGTCTTGTTCCTTCCCGGCGCTCACATCAAGTGAAACGAGCGCATCGGACGTGGTGATTTTTTCAAGCAGGGTGCGCTGTAATCCGTAACCGAGTGAAACGAGAAACATAATAGCGGCAATTCCGACAGACATCCCGAGTACGGTCAAAAGTGTTCGCATCGTGCGAGCTTTGAACATACGGAGTGAGAGTTTGAGGACATCGAGGAATCGCATAGGAACTAGGAATATTTGAGCAGCATAATAATTTCGACTTCGCGGGTAATGCGTTCAACGGTGTCTTTCCGCAAACCGACTCCTCCTTGAAGCAGAGGCTTATCGAGTTTTCGAGCGAGTTCGACTTGCCCAATAGTGCTTCCGAGTCTCAGTTTGAGAGCTGCTTCAAGGCGGAGTTTTTCTTCTGGAGCAAGTTTCAATCGGAAATAGTCAACAATATAGTCCGCGAGCGCGAGCGCTCCTTCATCTGGAGTTGATCGTATCGTTTGCGTGACGGCAAGGATATTCTCTACTCGTTTGGTAAATGCTTGGGCTCTCAGTCGATTCCAGCCCGCGCCACCTTGTTCGAGGTCGAGATCGAGTCTGCTCGTAAGCGTCGGAGCGTCAATGTTTTTAAAGAGGAGTTCTTTCAGAAATGCTTCTGCCATAGACACCTGTTCTTCGTTGAGTTCCGAAAGGAGATGAGACAAAAGTTGCTTGGCTTTGAAAGGAATCAGAAGCATATCTACTTGCTGCGGCAAGAGATTCTTGAAAGAAGTCATGAGGAGTTTGAGCTCACTGTTTTCTTGTGGGATCGTTTCTTCTTCCTCGAGAAAGTCCTCCATCTTCTTTTCTTTGTGGACAATATTGCGTTTTTCTTTGAAAACCTGCTCTTTGATAATCCGACCATCTTTCATGTGAATCACTCGATCAGCATAGACGAGATGCTCGGGATTATGCGTGACCATGACGATGGTCTTCTTATCGACTTCGTTGAGCTCTTTTAAGATATCAAGCACATTTTGTGCAGATTCGGAATCCAAGTTCCCGACGGGTTCGTCAGCTAGGATAATGTCTGGATTGTTGGCGAGTGAACGAGCGATAGCCACGCGCTGTTTTTGTCCTCCGGAGAGTTGACTGGGCATCTTGTCGCCTTGTTCGGCAATTCCGAAACGGCGAAGGAGTCCGAGCCCATCTTTTTTTCGTTGGGTGGGTGATTCTCCAAGGAAGACACGGGGGAGGCAGACGTTATCAAGAATAGAAAGTGATGGAATAAGATAAAAAGCCTGGAAGATCATCCCGATATCTCGTTGATGTAAAGCAAGTTCTTCCTTTTCGCTCATTTGTGAGATCACCTTGCCCTTGATGGAGACGGTGCCGTACGTCGCACGTTGTAGTCCGGAGATGGAGTAGAGAAGGGTTGATTTACCACATCCAGAGGGACCAAAAATGATCACGTATTCATGTGGATAAATCGCGAGGTTTGTCTCTTCGAGAGCCCGCATCTCATTGGATTTTCCTTGGTTGTAGATAATCCGAAGTTTATCAATGACAACCAAAGGATCTCCGACATTTGCGGGGGAAACGGTGAGTGGAGCGTTCATGTCCTTTTTCATCTATAATACCACAAAGGAAGGTGATGCAGCAGCAATATTTCAGTTGCTGGGGAACATTTTTCACGGTATCATAAAGAAACCTCAAAATATTTTTTTACGCTATGCAGTTGAATCTCCAAACGGTTGTATGGTTGGGGGCACTTCACGTGGTTCTCCTCACGGGAGGGCTCATGGGGTTTCGTTGCTGGCAAGACGTTCAGAAGACTTCTCTACAAAATCACCCCATTACGCTGCAGCCATAGGAATTTCCTTATGATACGAACTCTTTTTCAATTGATACGTCCGATTCTCCCACTTTTTTTTCTCTTTCATGATCGAGTGAGTGACTGGATGATTCGAAATGTAAGAAGAATAAAAATTATCTTGTTGATTGGAGCGCATGCGGCACTTGCCGGATTTCTTTTTCCAGAGATGCGCAAAGAGTTTGGGGAAATGGCGGCCAATTTGCTGATTCTCATTCTCTTTTTGAGTCCGCTCTCAAAAATTTTTCGAATGCGACTCCTCCTCCTTTTGATGGGGTTACGGAGAGAGCTCGGTATTTTCATGGCGTATCTTGCGACGGTACATGGGGTAGGGTATCTCCTTGATCCAGCGTGGTTTGATTTGGTTGTCAGACCGTATTGGCCGAACGCTCTCTTTTCGCTCGACCCGATGATACTCTTTGGTATCGTGGGGTATTTTCTCACCCTTCCGCTTCTTTTGACGTCCAATACTCTTGCCAACCGTGTGTTAGGTGGGAAAGGATGGAAACGACTTCACCGCGTCGTTTACGGAGTCTTCCTCTTCGTTGTGTTCCATCGATTCTTAATGCGAGGCGGAGATTCTTCATCTTTTGTTCAGGCTGGGCTTCTCCTCGGTTCCTACGGATTTCTCAAGCTCTTGGCCTGGCGAAATATACTGCCACTACTGAGAGAGAGTATCAATCTTGTGAGCTCGTATTATGAGGAATGGAAAGCACTTTCACGATTAAC
>CAZABS010000011.1:2051-14916 GCA_964483635.1 uncultured Bdellovibrionales bacterium | reverse complement strand
ACTGCTCGGGCCAAAACATCCAAGTCAACTCCACTCACACTTATCGGCAGCACTTTGCTTCAGGGTTTTGAAGATGTTGAGACAACGGGCATAAGGATCCGGACTCTTGTTGAAGCTGAACGAGGCAAGCCACAACTCGGTTTTGAAGGGTATCTTGCTGGCGCTACCCTTGAGCTTGAGAAGTCGGGATTGACCTGTGATAGCGAACGGGGAATTTGTGAAGTTCCAAGTCCGGAGCCCCTCTTGGTGAAAATTCCCTTTATCGGGCCAACCGACGTGTCTGCTTACTCACTTCCAACGATGGCAGCAGTCTTGGGACTCATTGATGGGTTTAATCCCTGTGCAATGTGGGTTTTGGTAACGTTTCTCATTGTCTTGGTACAAATGGCCAATCGAGAGCGCATGCTCGCCGTCGCTGGTCTATTCATTGTGGCTGAGACCGCTATGTATTATCTCATCCTGAATGTATGGTTTACGACGTGGGATTTCATTGGGCTCGATCAATGGGTGACGCCGATTGTCGGCATGGTTTCTCTCGGAGGAGGACTCTTTTTTCTCTATGAGTGGTATCACTCCGATGGGACTTGCCAGGTCACGAATTTGGAACAACGTGCCAAGATTTCAAGTCGAATCAAAAAGCTCGCTACTGAGCCGTTTACCTGGCTGACAGCAGGAGGGGTAATCGTTTTGGCCTTTTCGGTGAATGTGATTGAGTTTGCCTGCTCGATTGGTATTCCACAGGCGTTTACGAAAATTGTCGAACTCAATGAGCTTACCTGGCTCCATACGCAGGGACTGATGGCACTCTATATTCTTGGGTACATGGTCGACGATTTCCTTGTTTTTGGTTTGGCTCTCTGGGGCTTTGAGAAGCTTCATCTGACGGCACAGTATTCGAAGTGGTCAAATTTGATTGGAGGCATACTCATGCTGCTCTTGGGAGCACTCCTTATTTTTGCCCCAGAGGCGCTCCGCTTTGTCTGAGGAAATGCTTGGTGGCACCGGGGTTTCTTTGGTATACTGTGAAAACGTTCTTCAGCAGTAATCCATAAATAATAATCATACGCTGTATGGAAGAGAGAGAACAGACAATTTCACATTGCGAAAGTGGAACCGGAGGGTGTAATCGCGGCCAAGAAGAAAAAGGAGCCTGGATTATTGCCGGTGCGGTACTTTTGGGGAGTCTCATGATTGCAGCGAGTCTGCTTGTTTCTGAAAAGTCGAAAGGAGGAAGCGCCTCGGTGACTCCCACTTCTCCGACGGCTGCTCAGCCAGGAACCCAACCGGTAGCACAGCCAAGTGTGACGTTTGAACAAGTGCAAGGATTATTGAATGGGAAAAATATTTCATTTGGAAATAAGAAAAGTAAGCTTATCTTCGTGGAGTTTAGTGATCCGAGTTGTCCGTACTGTCACGTGGCAGCTGGGAAAAATCCGAGTTTGAACAAGCAATTTGGCTCGAAGTTTGTTCTGGTGAAGGATGGTGGGAGTTATGTGGCTCCGGTACCAGAAATGAAGAAGTTGGTTGATGCCGGAAAGGCGGGATTTGTCTGGCTCTATGCGAACGGACACGGGAACGGAGAATTGGCGACCAAGGCTCTGTACTGTGCTCACGAAAAAGGGAAGTTTTGGGAAGTACATGATCTCTTGATGAATGAAACAGGATACTCACTCATCAATAATGATGTAAAAAATGATGTGGCCAAAGCTGGTACACTGGCTGAATTCTTGAAGAGTGCCGTGAGTGTCAGTGATATGAAGTCATGTCTTGAAAGTGGAAAGTATGATGGGCGTATTACGGAAGATATGGCGGTCGCTCAGCAATTTGGATTCCGTGGTACTCCGAGTTTCTTCGTCAATCAAACCAATTATCCAGGGGCTGTGAGCTTTAAGGATATGCAGGCGGTTATTGATAAAGAGTTGAAATAGAAGCCGTGCATTTTATCTTGTGTCATCTGAAGCCCCTGCCCGAAGGCGGGGGTTTTCAGTGACGAGGTCTGCTGATTGACAAGAAGTGCAGCGCGAGCTAAGATAGGGCACCAATAGATTGTCGACTGGTCTTTCTCGTTCCGTCGAGAGTGGGCCCGGGTGAACCCTCCTTCCCCTGGGCTTTGGGGGCACTTGCTCTACGCTGTCGGCGGAACGAGGGGGATCAGTGAGCCCGTTTGCCTGGCGCAAGCGGGTCTTTGTTTTAATAAAAAAAAGCCTGCCGGTTGAATGGGCAGGCAAAGGGCGGAGCGTTACCGCCCAGGGGATGCTTCACCGATTCTTTTCGGGAACGAGACGGAGCGTGTCGTCGTCAGTTCGTTGTGGTTTCCCGTGGCTTTGTCTCGAATGACCTTGCCGAATCCGCGGTACCTGAGGGGGAACCCGATTCAATCCATAGCCGAACGGGGCGTGTTGATCGAGTAAAGCCCGAACGGCGCGCGAGCGACGTGTGAACACGAAAAATCTCCTTCTGTTTGGTTCATCGGATGCAGCGTCCCCACTGTAGCGAAAAAGATATTTTCAATCAAGGGTGGACGGTTTTTCTCCTAAGAGATTTTCAAACGTTGTATGAAGTGACTCAAAAATTTCTTTGAGCCACACCTCTTCTTCTTTGGTGAATCTTTGAAGTACGTATTCATGTATCGGGAGACACTCCCCATCTTTTTTTTCCGGACGGCCGATACCGACGCGAATGCGTTTGAAGTTTTGAGTACCGAGCATTTCTATAATATTTTGAACGCCATTGTGTCCCGCGGAACTCGAGGAAAGCGTCGTTTTGATAGTGCCCGAAGGTAAGTCGATATCATCATGGATGACGATGAGCTCGCTCGGAGAGCATTTATGAAAGTTGAGAAGAGCCGCAACGCTTTGACCGGAGACATTCATGAAGGTGAGCGGTTTAACCAGGGCAACCTTTTGTCCATGGTGTACTCCCTTACTGACCATGGCCTGAAACTTCTTTTCTGCTTGGAATTCACTGAAACGGAGTTTTTGTTGAAGAATATCCACAGCGAGAAAACCAACATTGTGTCTGGTTTGTTCATACTGTTGACCAGGATTTCCCAGACCAACGACGATCGTAAGCGACGCGGTTTCAGGGGGTCTTTTGTGGCGAAAGAGGTTCTTGAAAATCATATTGAGGGATATCAGTGGGTGTTTCAGTGCTCGTTTGATCGAAAGACGTTCGAGTAAAGAGAATGGAATAGTCACTGTCTTTCTTCTCAGGAAGCGAGAAGGGGAGCTGGTCGATCTTCATGAGGCCATAACGCTTGATCAGTGCATCGAGGGTGTATGGTTTTTGGAGATCCTGTCCATCTTCTATCATAGCGGTTTCGAGCATTCTTTCCAATTGAGGGAGCGCTTCGATGATGATCTCTTGGAGGGGGAAATCAGCAAGGAGATTCTCTCGTAAATCCTCGGCAACTTTCCGTCGTGAAGGGGCAGTAAAGATGGTTACGCTGGGATGTTCTTTTAGCATCCGATCCCAGAGAAGTGTCCCCTGGTTTTTCTCAAAGATATTTACAGCCAGTTCTTGAACTTCCTGCCAATCACCACTGCGGGGGACGAGAATGAAAGCGCGACCTGATGGAGTGTCGAGGTGATCAACACGAAGAAGACTCTCTTTTTTCCAAGCATCAACAACCGCAGCGTGTACGTTTTGAGTATCAAATTTCCCTCCCAGTTGTGCTAAACGTTCGATTGCTTCAGGTGGAACATCCGTCGTAAGGCTTTCTCCGAGGCTTTGGAGAAAGCTGATGAGCGTGAAGGGATTCAGAAAAGTTGGGAGAGAAAACGCTCGTTCGCGCATTGCTTGAAGGACGGCTTGTTGGCGCTTCGCTCGGCCGAAGTCTCCTTCTGGATCTGCGTGACGTTCGCGTGCGTATTTGAGAGCAGTTTTCCCATCGAGTTTCTGGAAGCCTGGTTCGATCGTGAAAGTTTCATAACTATAATTTTTTCCTGGATAGCGTTGATCATGGAGCCTTTGAGGAACATCGAGTTCAATACCGCCGAGTGTATCAATCATTTTTTCAAATCCATCGAAATCAATGCTGGTCGTGTAGTGAATCGGAAGGCCAGTAATTTCAGTAATGCTTTCTCGGAGGAGTTTGGTTCCGACACCTTCGTTCAGACCGATTTGATAGAGTGAATTAATTTTTGTCGAAGTATATGTGCCAACGATTGGGACAAAGAGATCTCGCGGAAGAGAGAGAATCCCCACCCGTTTTTGTTGCATGTCCAAACTCACGATCATCACGGTGTCAGTGAGATTTTTTCCGGGGTAATGCTCACCCGCTCGTCCGAGGAGCAGGAGATTCACTCTCCCATCACTTTCTCCTTCGAGGGGAGTTGCTTTTTGAAACCAACCCTTCCCCACTAATTTAACGGTATCAAAAAATGAAAGTTCACGATTTTCAAAATGGACAGAATGAGTGAATGCGACTTGCCCGAAAAAGACCAGTCCCATGAGTGTACTCCCAAGGACGGTAACTATTCCTCCAATCCAGAAGAATCGCTTTTTCGAGGAAGACTTCGCACGATTGTGATGAGGGGGCACAGAGATTTGTGTCGTTCCGAGTGAAACAGAAGAGCCCTCATATTCTGGGAAGTTGCTGGGGTGGGGAGTTTTTTTGCGTAAACTATCCATAGTTTGCTTTATCTAAGGCGAAAAACGACCCTTGAAATGAATGGAAAAACATGTTAAAATCGGGAATGTTTCTAGGAATGATACTTCGTGACTAACCCTTTCAACTCTCTTTATGCGTGATGTACGAGAGGAAGCACCCTCAGTGGTTTCACAAGCTTCAAATGAAGCTCCAGAAGAAAACGAGGAATACTTAACGACCAGAGAGCTTCTCATGGAGATGGGGAAAATCCTTCTCCTCGCTGTGGCTATCATTATACCTATTCGGGTTTTTTTCTTCCAACCCTTCTTTGTTCAGGGTTCATCCATGGAGCCAAATTTTGAGGATGGTGAATACCTGGTCGTTAGCGAATTCGGATATAAATATACGCTGCTTCCGATTGGGAGCGACTTTGCCGTACGTCCATGGAAAGAGCTTACGCGTCAAGAACCCGTGGTTTTTCACTACCCAAAGAATCCTGAACAGTATTACATCAAACGGGTGATCGGACTCCCGGGTGAATCGGTTGAGATCAAAGGAAACAAAGTGATCATAATCAATAAAATTCATCCAGATGGGTATGTGCTCGATGAAAAAGCTTATCTCGATAAAACGGTTTCGACTACCGATATGCCTCGCTTGAAATTAGCTGATGACGAATACTTTGTCTTGGGAGATAATCGGCCGTTTAGTTACGATTCTCGAGCTTTTGGACCTGTGAAAAAACAAGCAGTAATTGGAAATGTCTTATTACGTGCTTGGCCGATGAGCCGATTAGACCTTTTTTAAGTATTCATTTTTTTCTTATCCACTATGGCGAAGTCTCTTAGTAAAAAAGTATCAAAGAAAGTTGTGAAACCTCTCAAGAAAACTGCTCCGAAAAGCTTTAAGAAGGTTATAGAAAAGAAATTGGCTCCAGCTCCGGCTCCCCAAGAACAAGAACTTCTCCTTCAGGCTTTGCGTGGGATGCGAGATATTTTGCCAGATGAGCAACCATACTGGGAAAGGGTACGCCGAATTCTTACGCACGCTCAACAGGAATATGGATACCAGCGAATAGATACGCCCTTGGTTGAGTACTCCCACTTGTTTACTCGATCCGTTGGAGAGGGGACAGACATTGTTGATAAGGAAATGTACACCTTCAACACGCGAGGTGGTGATAAGGTGGCTCTCCGTCCGGAATTTACCGCTGGTATTGCTCGGGCATATATCCAACATGGGATGGGCGTGCTTCCAAAGCCGATTAAGTTATTTTCGGTTGGACCAGTGTATCGCTACGATCGGCCGCAAGAAGGACGGTACCGAGAATTTTGGCAAGCTAACTTTGATATCTTTGGAGAAGAAGATGCTATTTTGGATGCACAAGTTATTCAACTTGCTCACCGAGTTGTGCGAGAACTTGGTCTCAAAAATATTGAGTTTCAAGTGAATTCGATTGGAACTCCCGAGTCACGTCGTGATTACGAGAAAGTTTTGGTGCGCTATCTTGAGTCTCAGAAACATAAATTGTGTCAGAATTGTCGTGATCGTTTGACCACCAATCCCATGCGGATTCTTGATTGTAAGGAAGACAAGTGCATGCAGGTAACAGCACATGCTCCGCAGTCCCTTGATTATCTTGATCAGGTTTCACGAGATCACTTCAAGCGTCTTCTCGAATATCTCGATGAACTCGAGCTTCCGTACACGATTAATACTCGGCTTGTGCGTGGCCTCGATTACTATACTCGTACGGTGTTTGAAATTTGGTCGAGCGACCAAGAAGGGAAGAAATATTCATTAGGAGGTGGTGGTCGTTACGATGGCCTGGTGCAGATGCTTGGGGGAGAGGCAACACCCGCGATTGGTTTCGCGCTTGGAATTGATCGAGTGATCCTCGAAATGAAGCGAACTCAGGTAAAGCCTTATGAAATGCCTAAGCCAAAAGTATTTTTAGCTCAGCTTGGCGATATGGCCAAGAAAAAAAGCCTGCGCATTTTTGCTGACCTTGAGCGGAGCGGAGTGCTCATCGCAGAATCCTTTGGGCGTGGAACCCTCAAGTCACAGCTTCGAGTAGCCAACCGACTCGGAGTAGAAGTGACGATCATTATTGGTCAGAAAGAAGCCCTTGATGGAACAGCAATTGTGAAAGATATGGTTTCGGGAACACAAGAAACCGTCATGCAAGAAAAATTGGTGGATAATGTGAAAAAAATTCTGAAAGTTAACCAAGGTCTCCATCATGGGGGACCTCAGCCACACGCGACGGTGCTTGAGGATGATGAAAAAGAGAAATAAATTTGGTTATGAAAACATTGTTTGAAAGGATCGAGGCGCGTGAGATTCCAGCCACGTTTGTCTACGAAGACGCTGAGGTTTTTGCTATCAACGACATCCATCCATTGGCTCCGGTACACGTCTTGATTGTTCCAAAGAAACCCATTCCGAGTATCGCCGAAATGATTGATGAAGATGCTCCGCTTATTGCAAAAATGATTCTGGTGGCGCGAAATATTGCTCGTGACTTGAAAATATCGGAAAAAGGGTATAAACTTCTCTTTCGTGTCAGAAAGCATGGTGAGCAAGAAGTACCACATATTCATCTACATCTCATTGGGGGCGCCCAGCTCCGTGAGGGGATTCGTCCAGTATAAATTCAAATTTCTTGGGAGATGTCCGCCGATTCTGATCGGCGAGCACTTCCCCGGAAATGGGGAATATTGAAAGGAGGTATCTATGATACAAGTTAATCGCAAGGAAAAAGAAACATCCGAAAGTCTTATTCGTCGCTTTTCTCGCCGTGTGCAGCAAAGTGGTGTGCTCAAACGTGTCCGGAAACTGCGCTATCGGGAAGAAGAACAGAGCCGCCCAAAGCGCCGTGAAGAAGCTCTCTATAAAGTGAAGATTCGTAAGGAAATCGGTCGCTTAAAGAAGCTCGGGAAGTTTGATGAGGATGCACTCAAAGATATTAAAAAACGAATGTAATATTTTATGAGTCTCTACCAATCTGTAGGGGAATCGCTCAAAGTGGCCATGAAATCGGGGGATGTACTCACGCGAGATACACTCCGTTTGCTTCAGAGTGCCCTCAAAAACGCAGCAATTGAACTTCATAAGGAGGCAGCTGTACTGTCTGATACGGAAGTTCAAGAGGTTGTGAAACGTCTAGTGAAACAACGCAGGGACAGTATTGAACAATATCGTGCTGGTAATCGGCCTGAGCTCGCTGCCAAGGAAGAGAGTGAACTCTCGGTCTTAACCCAATATGTTCCAGCTCAGCTTTCGCGTGAAGCGACAGAGACTCTTGTAGACGTCACGCTTCAACAGCTTGGAGACGTTTCAATCAAGGACATGGGGCGAATCATGGGTGCGGTCATGAAGGCAGCTGAAGGGAAGGCTGATGGGGGAGTGGTGCGCGAAATTGTAGCTCTCCGACTTCAATAGTATGAGATTATCCGTTTCTCTGACTCAAGAGAAAGTCCTACCTGGACTTTCTCTTTTGTTTCTCAAAAAAGTGATTCGAACGACACTCATCACGGCACTTCCCGTTTTGGCAACAAAGGAAGTTCGCATGGAACTTTCACTCGCGAGCGTTTCTGATGAAGCTATCGCAGCCCTCAATACAACGTATCGTCAGAAAAAAGCTCCTACCGATATTCTTTCTTTTGGAAATTTTGAATGTGTGGATGAAGTTCTTGTGGCTACCAACAATACCATCTCGCTCGGGCAACTGGTGGTATCGCCGGACTATATCCGACGCTCGGCTCAAGAAGATGGTGTATCATGGAAACATGAGCTCGTGTTTGTGCTCGTGCACGGAGTGCTCCATCTTCTGGGCTACGATCATAGCGAAAAAATGTTCGAAATCCAGGATACGGTGACAGCAGAACTCATGCGATAAAAGTAAGTCGTTTATTATTTCATTTCTTTGTATGCGGTCATTTCTGAAAAGTGTGCGCCATGCAAGTTGCGGGGTTGTCTATGTTTTTCGTCAAGAGCGTAATTTTCAGATTGAGGGAGTGGTTGCGCTCGTGGTTCTCTTGGCATCGTTTGCTTGGCCATTATCAGTGTCAGAGCGTGCGCTCATTTTTGTGATGATTTGCTTGGTATTGGTACTTGAGATTTTCAACACTGCTTTTGAACGATTGCTCGATATGCTGAAACCTCATGTTCATCCTTACGTGAAGGTAATCAAAGATTTGGTTGCTGGAGCAGTTCTCATCGCTTCTTTGTTTGCGATCTTTATTGGGGGAATGATCTTGCTTCCGTATTGGATCTCCTAGTCTATCATCTTGCTCGTAAAATCGAGCAGAAATTTCTTGCTTGAGTATCAAAAGACGTTTCATGGAGGGTTTTCTCGAAAAAATTCCACGATTCCCATTTGGCACCAGGATTCTTGTCGAGTATAATAACAACCGTGAGTATCTTGGCTCTCTTTGGGTGATGCCAAGCATCTTCCTTTATGGCGAGAAAACACTACACTGTTGGTATTGATATCGGAACTTCCGCGGTACGTACCGTGATTGCTCAGTCTCTTGATGAGGGCGAGCCTTTGCGTGTCCTGGGCGTTGGTATCGCAGAATCTGTTGGACTCCGTCGAGGAGTTGTCGTCAATGCTGATCAGGTAGCCAAGTCAGTCAATGAAGCTCTCGAGAAAGCGGAGCGTCAGGCGGGAGTGGCAGCAGACAACGTGATGATTTCTCTTTCGGGAACTGAGGTGTTTTGTCAAAATGCACTTGGCGTAGTGGCCGTTGGGAAATCTGACGGAGAGGTGACCGAAGAGGATCTCTTGCGGGTAGTGGAAGAAACACAGAGTCGAACACAAGTCTCAACGAATCGGGAAATTTTACACGTCGTACCTCAATATTATCGGCTTGATGATCAGACTCACATCAAAGATCCGATTGGTATGCGAGGCGTGAGGCTTGAACTTTCAGCGCTCGTGATTGGGACGGCCAGCTATCAACTCAAGAGTCTCAGTCGGAGTTTAGAGCTTGCGGGAGTCAATCCGCGCCAATTCGTAGTCGAACCACTTGCCTGTGCGGAAGCTGTTCTCATGCCAAAACAACGAGATCTCGGCGTGGCACTTGTGAATATTGGTGGGAGTACAACTTCAGTCGCTGTTTTTGAAGATGGTGACCTTTTACATTTAGCAGTTCTCCCTGTTGGAGGGACACATATTACCAATGATATCGCTATTGGACTGCGAACCTCGATTGATGTCGCGGAGGCCGTCAAACTTCAATATGGAAGTGCTCTTCCAGATGAAGTTGGCAAGAAAGAAGAAATTGATCTTTCGGAATTTGATGCCCATGAGACGGATCATATCTCTCGGCATCATGTTGCGGAAATTATTGAAGCGAGACTCGAAGAAATTTTTCAGCTGGTCAATGCTGAGTTGAAAGCAATCGAGCGGGAAGCACTCTTGCCGGCGGGAGTAGTGCTCACGGGTGGGAGTGTGCTTCTTCCTGGAACTGTCGAACTTGCCAAGAAATATTTGCGCTTACCTGCTCAAGTTGGATATCCGAAGCCTCTTGGTGGAGTTTTGGATCAGGTGGATAGTCCTGCTTTTTCTACCGTGGTGGGCCTCCTTCTATTGGGACAAGAAGAGAGCGGAGAACGCACTGGATTGACACGTGCTTTTGATCGAATGCCTGAGGGGATGCGAGATATGGCATCAAAAATAAAAGATCTTTTTCGGCGAATCCTTCCATAGGGTTATTGGTGAGGAAAAGGGGTGTGGTGAACACGGAGAAAGGCTTTTTTGGAGCCATTTTTTGGAAATGAGACGGAGTTGGTTGGTTTTTTGGGCTTGCTTGACATCCAACATTTTTCTATGATAGAGTGGCACTTCAAGCGGATCGGGTGGGTCCCGTTAGAGTTCGTCCTATTAATTCTCGAGAGCGCTCTTGATCTCAGAATCTCTAACGGGATGGGCCGCAGATGGTACGCCATGCACGCCGTATTGAACCTAATTTAGAGAATCGCTTTCTTCTTATGGCGGAGATCAAACCGGATATCGAAACTTTTGCCAAAATTAAAGTCGTGGGAGTAGGGGGTTCCGGTGGGAATGCTATTTCTCGCATGATCGATGCCAAAATTAAAGGAGTCGAATTTGTGGCGATCAATACTGATGCGCAAGCACTTCACCATTCACGAGCACAAGAAAAAATTCACATTGGGAAAAATTTGACAAAGGGTCTCGGTGCAGGAATGAATCCGGAAATCGGGCGTCAAGCCGCTGAAGAAAATCGCGATGAGATACAGGAAGTTCTCAAAGGGGCTGATATGGTGTTCGTAACCTGTGGCCTCGGAGGCGGCACCGGTTCTGGTGCGGCACCGATTGTTGCTGAAACTGCCAAAGAACTCGGAGCGCTCACTGTAGCGGTGGTGACCAAACCTTTTGCGTTTGAGGGTTCACAGCGAAGAGCGATTGCCGATGAGGCTCTTGAGAATTTGAAGGATCGTGTGGATACGCTCATTACAATTCCAAACGATAAACTCCTTTCAATTATTGATCGCAAGACGACTCTTCTTTCCGCATTTCGGATTGTGGATGATGTCCTCCGTCAGGGCGTCCAGGGTATTTCTGACCTCATCACGAAGCCTGGTATCGTGAACGTCGACTTTGCTGATGTGCGCGCCATTATGCAAGATTCTGGGAGTGCGCTCATGGGTATTGGTATCGCTTCTGGAGAGACCCGCGCGGTCGAAGCTGCCAAAGCTGCTATCAATAGTCCGCTCCTCGAGCTCTCAATTGATGGTGCCAAGGGTGTGCTCTTTAATATCTCCGGTTCATCTGATCTCTCAATGCTCGAAATCAATGAGGCTGCCAATGTCATTACTGAAAATATTGATCCAAACGCGAAGGTTATCTTTGGTGCTGTGGTGGATGATCAAATTCGGAAGGGTGAGGTACAAATTACGGTGGTGGCTACCGGCTTTGATTCTGGGAAGGTAAAGGAAACCGCTGGGGGATTGGTTACTCGAGTGAAGAGTCCAACCGTCGGGAGTCTCATGCGTGATACACGCCGCGAGGAGCCAGTGACTGAGCCCCGGGAAGAATATGCCTCTGAAGAAAAGGTAGTGTTCCCCACTCGGAAGATCGAGCCAACCCCGCTCATTATTGAAGAGAAAATTCAACCACGAAATTTCAATCTCCGTGAACAGTCGAAGGAATTAGTTGAGGAAGAAGACCTTGAAATTCCAGCCTTCATTCGGAGGAAGATGAAGAAATAATTTGTCACCCGCTTTTGCGGGTGTTTTATTATTGAGTATCACTTATACTCCTACAGTCTTTTCTTTTTTGCTCGATTTGCTACAGTGAAGGACACTCTATGAAATGTCCATTTTGTAATCACGAAGAAACCAAAGTTACTGATTCCCGAGAAACGCTTGAGGGTCGAGCCATTCGTCGTCGCCGGGAATGCGAGAAATGTCATGCACGGTTTTCAACCTATGAGCAGGCTGAACTTTTTCGTGTGAGTGTTATCAAAAAAGATGGTCGGCGCGAACCCTATGAGCGGCGAAAGATTGAAGTGGGACTACGGAAGGCCTTCGAAAAGCGTCCGATGAGCGAAGATCGGTTGGCACTCTTATTGGGAGAGATTGAATACACGATTGCCGAAAAAGCCAAGAAAAATCAGATCGGGAGTCGTGATATTGGGACGATCATCCTCGATAAACTGAAAAATGTGGATGAAGTGGCGTATATTCGATTTGCTAGTGTGTATCAATCATTCGGGAGTGCGCGAGGCTTTCGGCGAGTTTTGGAAAAATTTGATGAATAAATGGTTTTGTTTGAATCGGTACGAACGTATTTCGGTGTAAAGAGAACAAGGGTACACAATATCGTTTCGTCCGTTCAACGGGAACTCATTGAGTAATAATTGAGCGTCGTTAGGGGGATATGGGGGCAAGTACACAGGTGCAACTCACGGTGATGGCTTTTCTTGGGGGAATACTTTCGGCGAGTTATTTTCATTTTGGAATCAGCGCGTGTTTGTTAGTGTTTGCAGGAGTAGTTGGGATGATTGCTCTTGTATCGTCCGTTGCATTGTCAAGACTTTTGTTTCTGTGTGGGGTCTTTTTTGTCTTTGGGATTTTCATTTTTCAGAGTGAAGCAGAAAAATGGGGGATGCTTCAAGACGAGGTCTCTTTTCATGGAGAAGTGCGATTGATTTCACTTGAATCGCCCAAAGCATTTTATCGAGGGGTAATCTTGCGTCCGATCGACGAGAATACTCTTCATAACACCCGTATTTTGTGGCGAGC
>CAZABS010000011.1:0-1951 GCA_964483635.1 uncultured Bdellovibrionales bacterium | reverse complement strand
GTTCGGGCAGTGATTATGGTGGGGGTCGGATTCCTCGCGTATTTTTTTGGAAGACTTCCAGGATCCTTCTCTCCGCTTCTCATGGCTGCTGCGGGGATGCTTCTGCTCAATCCACTTCTCCTCCGGTACGATATTGGATTTGAACTTTCGTTCCTTGCTACGTTGGCTCTTGTTGCTGTGAGCCCCTACGCAGAGAGTTGGAAATGGTTCCGCACTTGGTGGGGCAAGATCCTCAGTCTCTTCTTCTTAACACTGGTTATTGAGCTTTTTACGTGGCCGGTGCTCCTCTCGGCTTTTGGCCAGATGACGTGGCTTGCACCGGTGACCAATTTTCTGGTGTTGCCGGTTATTCCTGTGGCGATGCTCCTGGCGCTTGGCGTGATACCGATCATCATCCTGCTTCCAGTTCTCGCACCCTTCGCTCTAGCGCCACTCTATACTCTGCTGGCCGGCGTTTTGTGGCTGGTACATTTTTTTGCTAGTCTCCCTTTTGGTCTCTTCACTTTTTCGGGTCATATATCTCCAGTGGTTGTTTGCTTGTGGTATACTAGCTTGTTTCTCTTTTTCTGGTATCTTCGTCATCGCGAACGTTATGTATTGGCAATTTCTCACTAAAACAAGCGCTTTCATTCTGCTGCTGATGCTCGTTCTTGGAGCGGGGCTATGGCTTTTTTCAATTCGGTCGGCGTGGCAGGAAACACGAGTAGTATTTCTCGCGGTAGGTGAGGGCGATGCCCTATTAATTACTCAAGGAACGTATCAAATCCTCATAGATGCTGGACGAGAAGGGAAGACGACGCTCTCACATCTGGGTAAGTTTATGCCATTTTATGATCATACCCTCGAAGCGGTGGTAGTGACTCATCCAGATGCCGACCATATTGGTGGCTTTCCGGAAGTTTTCAAACACTATCGTGTTGGAGCAATCTTTCTTACCGGAGCAAAGAGTGAGACAGATACGGTCGAACTTCTCGAACGGGAAATTTCTCGGCGGGCGCTTGGAAAAGAGTATCCAGGGATTGCTGGAACCAAGATTGAATTTCCCCGAGGTGGTTCGTGGAGAGTGCTCTTTCCGGAGGCACCAGTACCGGAGCGAGTGACCGAAACCAATGCCACGAGCATCGTATCCCGTTTTGAATACGGTTCAACCAGTTTTCTCTTGACGGGTGATCTTCCTGATGAGGAAGAATATCTTCCTTCCGTACTAACAGCTGAGGTACTCAAAGTAGCGCATCATGGGTCGAGATCGTCGACCAGTGATACCTGGTTATCTCTCGTTCGACCGAAAACAGCCGTTATTTCCGTGGGTGAAAATCGTTATGGCCATCCAGCTCCGGAAGTGCTTGAGCGACTCACTGAGCGCGGAATCGAGATTATTCGGACCGATGAACGAGGTGACATTGTGTATCGTTGCCGTAATCAGTGGAGGGGTTGCCAACGGATGTGATAGTATTTTCTCGGGGGTGTCTTGCCAAAATGCAAGTTTCGTGCTACAGTCGAGACAATTATTTTTTGTATGTATTCTTATGATAGCTGTGCACCCAAAGAAAGAACGCACCCTGGTTATCTTGAAGCCTGATGCGATTCAACGCTCACTCATGGGCGAGATTATCAAGCGGCTTGAACGAACTGGACTCAAGTTTGTTGCAATGAAAATGATTGTTCCGACGGCTGACCAATGCTGGAAGCATTACAACAAAGACGAAGAGTGGTTCCTGAAGAAGGGGAGTCGAGTGGTGGAAGATCGAAAATCTCATGGTTTGCCTATTGAGAAAGAAGCAGTTGAATATGGAAAGGATATTATTCAAGCAAATGTTGATTTCTTTACCTCGGGTCCAGCTCTTGCCATGGTGATTGAGGGGAATGCTGCGGTAGCGATCGTCAAAAAGCTCGTTGGAGGAACGGAACCGACCACGTCTGATGTCGGGACGATTCGGGGTGATCTCACGGT
>CAZABS010000010.1:13867-25968 GCA_964483635.1 uncultured Bdellovibrionales bacterium | reverse complement strand
TATGCCTTCCCCTTATACAAAAACTCGTGTTTGGCTTTCTGTCATCACCGTTTTGGCTTTTTTCGTGCCGCTCATGACCATTGTCGTGGTTGAATATGCCAAAAACGCCTCTCAGATTGCCGCAAGTCGCAAAGCGTACCTCTCCAATCTCGAGGTAACCAACGAAGAGCGAGCGAAGTATTACGAAAATATTGAGGCACAGCGAAAGACCTACATCGAATCAATGGATGCTGCCAAAGCCCAATACGAGACCCTCTTACAGGATCAACCAGCCCAAGTGAAAGCTCATCAAACAACCAAAGTTGAGACCGTAAATCAACCAGTTGTTGTCCAAAAGAAAGTCACCGTTCCAGCCAGCACCTCCAGCAAACCGAAAAGTTCTCGCTCGACCAAAACTTCTTAATTGACCTCGTATGTTTACTCTGTTCTTACGGATCCTTTCCCTTCCCATCCTCATAGGAGGGCTCCTCGTTGGTTTCCACTTTCTCCCCCAACAAACATTCTCTCAGTTCGTCATTCCCACTGCGCTCGCTGATGACGATGAAGATGAGGAGGATGAGGACGAAGATGAAGATGAGGAGGATGAGGACGAAGATGAAGATGAATATGAAACGAGTTCGTCCACCAAAACAAAGACCGAAATTATTGAAACGGTCGAATACCAACCAGTGCAGCGCACGGTCATCGTCACTGATCCAGCCTATGCAACAGACTCCGATGGAGATGAGCTTGTGGATGGGCTTGATCCAGATCCCCTCGTGCACCAAGAAAAATATTTCAACGATAGTGATCGTGATGGTGTCCCCGATGTGTTTGATCGCCATTTCGATCGTGATGATTTCACCTTTGTAGATGATGCCGAGGATGCCAACCAGAACGGTCTCATCGATACCTATGAAGAATCAGTCTAAACCACACCGAGGGAATTGTTGGTCGCGCTGGATGGTGCCGGCGCTTTTTTTGACGCTGACGATCACGCTGTTTTCTCTCTCCTCTCATACTCTTTTTTCTGCCATTCAAGATACCGATCTCGATGGTTTGTCTGACGAGGCAGAACAAACCCTGTATCAGACTGATCCGACAGTCTACGATACCGATGGCGATGGCGTCCCAGACGGTCAAGAGATTCTCGATCAGACCAGTCCGCTTGAAAAAACAGACTCTCAGCTCTCCAATTTCAACGCCGCTCTCGGGGAGCCACTGGCTCGGACTGATTCTCTTGCCTGGTATATCGGACGTGCCAGTGGGATTTTTGCGTTCATTCTTCTCTCACTCGTGGTAATCAATGGACTCCTCATGTCAACACGATTGGCCATTCGTTTCATTGCGCCAGCACTCAACTATGAAATGCATCGTTTCTTCTCCTGGGCAGCCCTTCTCGCCACCATCGTTCATATCGTCAGTTTCATTTTTGACAAATATATTCGGCTCCAATGGATTGATATATTCTTACCGTTTTCACTCGAGCGACCCTTTCCAACCGCACTGGGATTTTCGCTCCAATGGACGGTTGGTCTCGGGGTGCTCGCCCTCTATGGCATGCTTCTTCTTATTTTGACCTCACATTTCAAGAGTCATCTCTCTCAACGCGCATGGCGCCTCACACACTATGTGAGTTTTTTGGGATATCTCCTCTTCTTAGGACATGGAATTTTCGCTGGTACTGACACGCTCGCCTGGTGGATGATATGGATTTACGGATTCTCAGCTATCTTGGTAATTACTCTCATTATTGTTCGAATTCGACAGAGTATTCGCGGTACCACTCCAACCCCACCCTTAAGTCCACATGTGCCTCCACTCCGCACCGTCACATCCGAGCCCACCATACCCACCCCCTAAGCCTTTTTCATTTTCATCAGAAACCGCTACAATAGAAGGGTATGTTTCATATTCTCTCCCCTCGCCATTTTCTTTGGCTCGTGGTTCTCGGGATTGCGCTCGGGCTTTTGTTGACTTCGCTCAGTGGATCCAAACTCCGGCCTGGGTACACCCCCCACCTCTCTTTCCTCGATAATATCGTAACTCCATCCTATGCATATTGCATTTTTTGAAATACAAGACTGGGAGAAAGAACGCTTATCAGCGGTCTTCAAGGATCACATTCTTCATTTTTATGATCGTCCACTCCAGGACACTGATATCGACGAAATAAAAGGGTGCGAAATTATTTCGATTTTTATTTATAGTCACCTCACTCGCGAGCGCATTGAGAAGCTCGAAGCTCTGCGACTCGTCACCACTCGATCCACCGGATTCGACCACATTGACATGGAAGCTGCCAAAGAAAGGAACCTCATTGTGTGCAACGTTCCCTCCTATGGCGAAAACACTGTAGCCGAACACACCTTTGCGCTCATCCTTGCACTTTCACGCAATGTCCACAAATCCCACGTTCGCCGACTTCGCAACAACTTCTCCATCAACGGTCTCAAGGGATTTGATCTCAAAGGAAAAACTATCGGTGTTGTCGGAACGGGAAAAATTGGCCGCCATACCATCAAAATCGCCAAGGGATTTGATATGCGGGTAATTGCCAATGATGCCTTTCCAAATTCAGCGGCAATACAGGAGCTTGGGTTTGAGTATGTTCCCTTTGAAAAGTTACTCGCCGAGTCGGATATTATTACCCTGCACACTCCTGCCACCAAAGAAACCTATCATCTTATTAGTGAAGAAAACGTCAAACTCATTAAGCCAGGGTGTATCCTCATCAATACCGCTCGGGGTGAACTGATTGATAATGACGCTCTCCTGTGGGGTCTTGACCACGGTATTCTTTCTGGTTGCGGACTCGATGTCCTCGAGGGTGAAGAGCTCATCAAAGAAGAAAAAGAACTCCTCTATGACTCCTCCAATGAGACGATGCCTGAGCTCGTGAAAAATCATATTTTGCTCGCGAGAGACAATGTCGTCTACACTCCACACATTGCATTTTATTCGGAAGAAGCGCTCGAACGAATTCTTTCGACAACTATCGAAAATATTGATTGTTTTGCCAAAGGTACCTGTCAAAATCAGGTCAACAAAACAGCGTAAGACACCCTCGGGAAAGCATGGTTTTGACAAATTCTGCCAATCTGATAGAACTGGGGCAATATTATGCCCCAAGAAACCCTTGCCCTCTACGCCCTCAACACTATCCCTGGAGTTGGTGCGGTCACTCTAAGATCCCTTTTGTCATACTTTGGAAGCGCCCAGGCTGCTTGGGAAGCCGCACCAGAACGCTGGGGTTCCATTCCTGATATTGGACCGAAAACCATCCTGGCCTTCCAAACAACCCGTGCTGTTTTTGACGAAGATGCCGCCCTCCAAACACTTACGAGAAATGAGATTTCTCTGATTGACTATCGTGATACTCGTTTTCCGGCACTCCTTCACGAAATCCCTTCTCCGCCAGCACTCCTCTATGTTCGGGGTGACATGTATGTTTGGGAAACTCGATCCCTTATTGCCATTGTCGGATCACGAAAACCCACCCAGTATGGGGAGCAAGTGGCCACCGAACTTGCACGCGAACTTGCTGGACTCGGATTTGTGGTCGTTTCAGGCTTGGCCTTCGGAATTGATGGCATCGCCCACCAGGCCACACTCGACGCTCAAGGAAAAACTCTTGCTATCCTCGGGAGTGGGAATGATGATGCCACCCTCTCACCCCAGAGTCACCGCGATCTCGCACGCTCCATCTTGAGAGCTGGCGGAGCGCTCGTCAGCGAGCTCCGTCCCGGCACACCAGGAACAACAGGGACTTTTCCAGCGCGCAACCGCATCATGGCTGGTATGTCGCTTGGTACCATCGTGGTCGAAGCCACTGAAGGATCTGGGAGCCTCATTACCGCCGACCTCGCGCTCGATTACAATCGAGAAGTTTTTGCCGTTCCCGGTTCTATTTTTTCTCCTCTCTCACGTGGGACAAACAGCCTCATCAAACGCGGAGCAAAGGTAGTCACTGGGATTCAAGATATTCTCGAAGAACTCGCGCCCCATGCCCCAGCATATCAACGCGCATCGCTTACACCCACAGAGCTCCCGGATCTCTCTGAAACCGAATCAGCCATCTACGGGCTTCTCTCCCATGAACCGCTCCACGTCGACAAAATCATTGCGCAATCAAGACTCGACACGACAAATGTCAACATTGCTCTTACTCAACTTGAAATGTACCAGCTCATCAAGAACACCGGCAACATGCACTATATCCGAAATGTTTCTCACAGAACGTCATCATTGCGACAATAGAAGAAACAAGGTACAGTAATTTCTATGTTCCCATGTGGCCATTTTTTTTCTCTGCGCATATGAAGCTTCTCATTGTCGAATCCCCCTCCAAAGCCAAGACTATCGAAAAATATCTCGATGGTGCCTATAAAGTCGTCGCTTCCATAGGACACATCCGTGATCTTCCCAAAAGCAACAAAGCGGCTATTGATATTGAAGGTGGATTTGTCCCACACTACGTGATCAGCCCCGGCAAAGAAGCAGTCGTAGCAGAACTTTCCAGACTCGCCCAGAAAGCCACAGAAGTACTCCTCGCTACCGACCCTGACCGTGAAGGAGAGGCTATTGCGTGGCATGTTGCTGAGACCTGCGATCTCAAGAAACCACGGCGGGTTCTTTTTTATGAAATTACACCAGAGGCAATCAAAGAAGCCATCGCTCATCCGCGTCCTCTCGACCGAAATCTCCGGAAAGCCCAAGAAGCTCGGCGGGTATTGGATCGATTGGTCGGCTATGATCTCTCGGGTCTCATCTGGAAAAAAGTGCGCTATGGTCTCTCGGCTGGCCGAGTCCAATCCCCTGCGCTGCATATTCTCGCCCTTCGCGAAAAAGAAATCCGGGCATTTAAACCAGAAACTTATTGGGTGATTACTGCCCTCACAAACACCGTTACAAAACAGGAGATTCTTTTTACCTGTAGCACTGAGCTGCGTGATCGTACGGAAGTTGACCGAATCCTCTCCATCGGAAAAAAAGAAGACTGGCACATAACCGATGTATCATCGAGTCCAGCATTGCGGAAGCCTCGACCCCCTTTTACCACTTCTACTCTCCAGCAAGCCGCGAGTTCCCGTCTTGGTTTTGCACCAAGTCGCACCATGAAAATCGCACAGAAACTCTATGAAGCTGGACACATCACGTACATGCGTACCGATTCGACCACACTTTCACACGGCGCCGTAGCGTGTATCCTCAGTTATATTGAGGGCGAATATGGAAAACGGTATGTGACCCCCCGGAGCTACAAAACCAAAAGCAAAAACGCCCAAGAGGCTCACGAAGCAATCAGGCCAACTCACGTCAATGTTCGTGTTCGCGGCCGAAGTGATGAAGAAAAGCGCCTCTACGAACTGATTTGGAGTCGTACTATCGCCACTCAAATGGCCGATGCTGAAGTTCTCCGCACCAAGATTATTGCCAACACCTCTCCAACCCCTCTCCCTGATTTTGTCGCCAACGGGAGTATGCTCGTCTTTGACGGATGGCTCCGGGTTGATCCAGCGGCTCGTGGTGAAGATATCGAGCTCCCAAAAGTACAAGCCAGAGAAAAACTCGAGCTGCGCGACCTTCATGACGAAGAAAAAGCTACGGAACCGCCCCGGCGATACACTGAAGCTGGCCTTGTCAAAGAACTGGAGAAGCGTGGTATTGGGAGACCATCAACGTACGCCTCGATTATTTCCACGATCATTACACGTGGGTACGTAACAAAAGATGGTAAAGCACTTGTTCCATCGGAGACCGGTGAAGTGGTTGATGATTTTCTCTCGGCTCATTTCGGACGATTCGTCTCAGATGAATTCACAGCAGAAATGGAAAATGAGCTCGATGAAATTGCCAACGGTGAACGAGATTACGAAAAAACACTACGAGCGTTTTACAAGCCGTTTGCCAAGGAAGTAAAGAGCAAGGACAAGCTCGACAAAATGACCAACCTCGGTCCAGCGCCCGCCTCAAACAAGTGTCCCAAATGCGAAAGTCCCATGATTATCAAGCTTGGTCGCGGTGGAAAGTTTTTCTCGTGTTCACGCTTTCCCGACTGTGATGGTGCCCTAACGCTCGAAGGAAAAGAGATGGCCGGACCAAAACTCACCGGAGAAAAATGCCCCGAATGTTCCAAAGGAGAGCTCGTTGAGCGTGAAGGAAAGTATGGTAAATTTATCGCCTGCAACAATTTCCCGAAATGCAAATTTATCAAAAAGGATGAAAATGCGCCACAGAATACCACGGGGATAAAGTGCCCGGTATGTGGAACGGGAGAAATGGGTGAGCGTCGCGGTCGTTTTGGGATTTTTTACAGCTGTACCAACTATCCCAAGTGTAGAAACGCCATCAAAAGTAAGCCGACAGGAAACACATGTAAACAATGCGGTTCTTTAATGATGGAAGGCACGAAAACCATCCCCGAACGCTGCTCGAGCAAAAGCTGCCCCAATCATCGTCCTGATAAATTAGAAAAGGGTTCCTCCTAAATGCTACTCATTATAGTTCTCTCACGCGTTCGGAGCTTTACGTTCCCTTTTTTGGATGCCAGGCGAAATGAAAAACGTACGAAAAAAGAAATACTCCAAGAGCAATTAAGACGATCGTGGCTCCACTCGGCAAATCCAAATAATATGCAGTGAAATACCCAATAAGTACCGAGAGCTCGGCGAAAAGAACCCCCATAACGAGCGTCATAAAAAACGAAAGTTTCCACTGCATCGCAGCGACAATCGGAATGATCATCAAGGCACCAATGAGGAGTGCTCCAACAATACCAATCGAACCTGCTACAACCGCTGACGCGAGTACAATGAAAAAAATATTATAAATGGTCACAGCTACTCCGGAAGTTCGTGCTAGGTCTTCGTCGAGAGAGATAAGAAAAAGTTTTCGGTACCCATTGATCAAAAAAAGGAGCGTTATAACCGTAAGTACCCCAAGAATTTTTAGATCCAGACTCGTTACGGTTGAGATGCTTCCGAAGAGATAGGAGAGGAGATGAAAGCCAACGCCCTGGCTTATCGCAAGAAATACCAGTGCCAGTGCCAAGCTCCCAGAAAGAAACAAGGCCAAAATTGATTCACTCATCACTTTTCCCGAACGCCGAATTTGCTCCATACCAATACCCCCAATGAGGGAAGCTCCCAACGCCCCAACAAAAATAGGGAACCCAAAAAACACCGCGAGGGCGACGCCAAGCAGTGAAACATGCGACAAAGTATCCGCGAGGAGGGAAAAGCGTCGCACCACGAGAAATTGTCCGATTACTGGAGCAAGTACTCCGAGCATGATACCCGCTAGGAGTGCTCGCGTGAGAAAATCATATCGAAAAAAGTCTTCTATCATAGAGCTTCGTGTTGAATACGAGAACCAAACAACTGCCGCAATATCTGGTCGTCATGTAACGTAGCCGCCGATCCAGAATACAGGACGTGATGATTGAGACATAACGCCGTTTTCGCCTCATGAGCTACGACCTCCAGATCGTGTGAAATGAGCACGATTGTAATTCCATGTTGCTTATTGAGTTTCTCTAAGAGGTTATAAAATGCCTCCTGTGTTGATTGATCGACGCCTGCCGTCGGTTCATCTAAAATGAGGAGTTCCGGATGTGATACAAGTGATCGGGCAATAAAAACTCGTTGGCGCTCCCCTCCTGACAGTTCCCCTATTCGCCGATGCAATAGATTGGTTATCCCTACTGTTTCTAGAGCTTCCGAGATCGGACTGCAAGCTTTCAAACCAAGCTGACAAACGAGACGATTCTCATAAAGATGGCCGCTTTCGACAACCTCTTGGACGGTCGCCGGAAATGTTCGATCAGCTTGAAAGACGTATTGCGGTACATAACCAATCTTCTGCCACTCAGAAAATTTACTCACAGGCTGCCCAAAGAGTTCAATCTCCCCTTCACTGGCTGCGAGAATTCCCAACAACAACTTTATCAACGTCGTTTTCCCGGAGCCATTGGGACCAACTAAACCAATGTAATCACCTTTTGCCAACTCGAAACTTACCCGCTCAAGAACGGGTTGGGAATCATATCGAAACGAAACATTTCGTGCAGAAACAATGGTCTGTTGCATCATTCACATTGTAGCGCTTTTTGTAAAGCTGCCAAATTACTTCTCATGAGAGAAATATAATTCATACCCTGCGCCATCTCCTCTTCAGTCACCCCCTCAATGGGATTAAAGACGAGTGTCGAAGCACCTGTTTCACGAGCCAGGGTTTCTGCAATTTTCGGACTTACGAGCGTTTCAAAGAAAATATATTCGATTCCCTCAGCTCGTACTTCCCGAGCGAGATCTGCCAGCCGTCTTGATGATGGCTCCTCTTCAGGAGAGAGTCCTGCTAGAGCATGAGTGGTGAATCCATATCGGGATGCTAAATAGCGAAACGCATCATGAGAAGTGATTACTTCTTTCTTCTGACATTGAGACAAGCCTTGTCGGTATTCTTGATCAAGTTCATTGAGGGTGAGTAAAAACTGATCTTGATTGGCTTCAAAGTATTCTCGATAGTGTGGGAATTGTTGAGCCAGACGCTGCGTTAATAATCGAACTTCTGCTTGCACCAATATTGGATCGAGCCAAAAATGAGGATCCCATTCACCATGCTCGTGTTCCTCTTCTACCCCCGACTCCAAAGTAGCATGTTCGTGTTCCTCTTCTACCTCCGAAGGAAGAAGTGAGATCGCATCCGCCAAACGCAAGACCTTCACTCCTTTGGATTCAAGTTCTGGGAGCAATTTCTCTGCCCACGCATCAATTCCAGCACCATTCAACAAAAAGAGATCCGCATCATAAATATTTCGAATATCCGAAAGAGAAGGCTCAAAATCATGCGGCTCCATCCCCGCAGGAACAACTACTTGAATGCTTCCTTTATCCCCGAGAATGGGGAGGGCAAATTGCTGAAGTGGATAAAACGTCGCAACAATCTTTATCTCCTCTTCTCGATTCTTCATTTGATCCTGGTGACTATTTTTCCTCATAAGCCCTCCAACACCAACTACAATCAGAATGCCTACCAACGCCAATACCATGAATTTGTTCATACTACCCTCTTTTAATGAATTACCTCGATCGTTCACACCGACGACACACACCATAAAATTCAATCGCATGTTCCTCGAGCGAAAAACGCAATTGATGAGCTAAACTCTCCACTTTTTTCAGGAGTCCACTTTCTGAAAGCTCTACATCATACACTCGCTCACACTCCTTGCAGATGAGATGATGGTGATGATCACGTTCAGATAGTTCATAATATTGTTTCTCATCGCTGATGCGCACCCGATCGAGAAGACCAATGCGCACCAAATGCTCGAGGTCTCGATAGATGGTTGTCTTATTCACCTGATGCTCTGCTTGGATAAAACGCTCTGTAATTTCGGGAACGGAAAGAGGGGAATTCGCGGCGTGTAAATACTCCAAGAGAGCCACCCGAATTTTGGTTGGCCGGAGATGGTGTTTCCTCAGTTCTGCAAGACACTGAATCAGCATGTCTCTATATTATGCAACTGAGTTGCATTTGTCAAGTAAGAAGAAGGGGAGCCGCAGATTCACGACTCCCCTGTCCGGATTTCCGAAGACCCTACGTCCGCCGACCCCAGAGCCAGTATTCCGGCTCATTGGGCTGGCACGCCCGCCATGCTCGGTACGGCGTCCCAGTGATGAGTTCGCAGCGCGAGACGATAGGGCACCAGCCGCTCTCGTCACAAGCACCAGCCGATTCAAACGATCGGCTTTCCTGAACCAGTTGACTTGCTAGCTCGGCGAGATCCAGCGGTCTGCACTGATAGAAGCTGCAGACTTCACCGCGCGCCTGGTCGACACTCCACTGCCCGACAAGGTACTTGACCGAGTCAACCAGTTCGCCACGAATGACGATCTGCTCGTACTGCCACACGTTCACCGTCGGGTACACCGGCTCCTCATACGGCGGGACATTGGCATATTCCCACCGTGAGCTGGCATCCTCGGCACAGAAGAGCGGCGCCGGGTCCAACGACCAGCCATTGAAGCGCAGCTCATCGATCAGCACAGGATCCCACACGAGGCGTTCGCGATATGTTGCGTCCCCTCCCATGGACAGGACGAAGACTGGAACTCCACTCCCGCAGGGGTTCTGCCAGCGCGGTGCGTTTGGGTTGGGCAGACGGGCTCGGAACGCAAACCCCTCGAAGGACAGATCACGAACCGCCGCCAATTGCTGCAAGAAATCGCAGTCACGACCTTCGGCGCCAAACCAGTGAAATGGCTGCTCTGCCGTCGATGTGAAGAAACGGCAGACACCGACCGTCCCGGAAACTTCAGCCTGAGGCGAGTGAACCGAGAGCCATCGCCCGGTTGACTTCCAACCGGCGCGGTCTTCGTCGTGGCGAATGAATTCCGCCTCGGCGAGGCTAAGCGGGAGGCAGTCCCCCGATCGTGAACACCACTCCCCGTACTTCACTGGGGTGACATCGGCAGCGAATACAGCGGGTGCTAACAGCACCCCTGCCAACAGCCATACCACCAAATTGCGAAAGATCTTCATCGCTATTCTCCTCTGTCAGAACCCCCGGAATTGGGAATTCATATCACAGTATCATAATATACATACTCTGTCAATATTAGTCTCAACATCTTTGGAGGGAGTTTGATGAATAACCGCCCCTCCAGCTATACTACGGACATGCCCCCAATTACTCTCGATGACATTCTCAAAGTTCACCCCTTCTCGAGCGATGAAGAAAAAATGCTCCGAGCCGCATTCGAGTTTTCTGCAAAAGCTCATGAGGGTCAGCTTCGTCGATCAGGTGAACCCTATATTACTCATTCTCTCCATGTTGCCAAGATCCTCACGGAAATGAGTATGGATGTTACCACGATTACTGCTGGCTTCCTCCATGATGTCCCAGAAGACACGGCGATCACGCTGGATGAGGTTCGAGAAAAATTTGGTGATGATGTCGCCTATCTCGTTGACGGTATTACCAAACTTGGAAAATTGAAACTCCGTGGATCGAAAGAGGAATATTTCCTCGAAAATCTCCGGAAAATGTTTCTCGCCATGGCACAAGATATTCGCGTGGTTATCGTGAAACTTGCTGACCGACTCCACAACATGCGAACCCTCGAACACGTCCCGCCCGAAAAACAACTCCGCATTGCACAAGAAACAATGGAAATCTATGCTCCCATTGCCAATCGCCTCGGAATTGGAGAAATGAAAGGTGAGCTCGAAGATTTGTGTTTCAAATACCTCGATCCAAAGAATTACACCCTCACAAAAGAAATTGAGGAAACCTACCTAAAGGAGGGTCATGTCTACATTGAAAATACAGTAAAACTTGTCACAAAACTCTTGAGCCAAGAAAAGATTCGAGTCATTACCATTCTTGGGCGCACCAAACATCTCTATCGACTGTTCAAAAAACTCGAGCGTCACGACATGGATATCAAGCGTGTCTATGATCTCGTGGCTATACGAATTATTGTTCCAGAGATTGCCGATTGCTATGAAGCCCTCGGGATCGTTCACAAGGAATACCGACCCATGGTAGGTAGGATCAAGGACTATATTTCCCTCCCCAAACCGAATGGCTATCAATCACTCCATACCACCGTCTTTGGCCCCGAAGGGAGGATACTCGAAATCCAAATCCGAACCGAAAAAATGGATACAGAAGCAGAGCTCGGCATCGCCGCCCATTGGGTGTATACCGAAAAAGAAAAGCGGAATTGGCGCAATCTCTTTTTCCGCCGAAAGACGACTCCGACGACGCCTCCCAAGGATCTTGCCTGGGTCTCCCAGCTTCAAGAATGGCAAAAAGAAATCGGCCGTGATGATGAGGAGTTCATGCGCGGACTCAAGATTGATTTTTTTAAGAATCATATTTTTGCTTTCACTCCCCGTGGAGATATTATTGATCTTCCCGAAGAGGCAACGCCGATAGATTTCGCCTATGCCATCCATTCCCAAATCGGAGATGCGGCCGTCGGTGCCAAGGCTGATGGGAAAATTGTCCCGCTTGATTACAAAATAGAGAACGGACAAATGATCGAAATCCTCACGGAAAAAAATAAGAAAAAACCCAGTCGTGACTGGATTGATTTCGTAAAAACCTC
>CAZABS010000010.1:8279-13767 GCA_964483635.1 uncultured Bdellovibrionales bacterium | reverse complement strand
CGCATTACTTCTTCAAGGGATGTTGTACCTTGGACAATCTTGAGGAATCCGTCTTCTACCATCGTGGCCATACCATTCTTTCGAGCCTGCTCTTCAAGCGCTTCACTCGTGGCTGACTGTGTCACGAGTTTTCGAATATCGGTATCCATTTCGAGCACCTCATATACTCCAATCCGCCCATGATACCCCTCATTATTACACTGATCACAACCACTTGCTTTATAGAATGAAATATCATCCCACCCCTTTGTGCTGGCGATAATTTTTTGGCTTCCAGGATTTTCCTTGAGAAACTCCATAAGCGAGTCGAGATCGTAGATTTTCCCAAGCGTATCTACTTCTTTCTTTTCCAGTTTGTAAGGTTTCTTGCACTCAGCACACAGTCTGCGTACAAGCCGCTGCGCAATAATCACATTGACCGTAGAGGCTATGAGAAAGGGCTCTGCGCCCATATCGAGCATCCGAGGAAGCGTCGCAGCAGCAGAGTTGGTATGGAGTGTCGAAAGCACCAGGTGCCCTGTCATAGCGGCATGCATGGCAATTTCAAGGGTTTCTTGATCACGGATTTCTCCCACCATGATAATATCAGGATCCTGTCGGAGGAGTGACCGGAGTGCCGCCGCAAACGTCATACCAATTTTTGGCTGAACCTGAGTTTGATTGACTCGTTGCATACGATATTCAACGGGATCTTCTACCGTGGAAATATTGACTTCGGGCGTATTGAGAATATCCAGTGCGGTATACAGTGTCGTTGTCTTCCCAGAACCAGTTGGTCCGGTCACAAGAATGATCCCATTTGGTTTTCCAATTTCGCGATGAATAATTTCGAGAGGTTCACCGACAATCCCCATTTTCTCAAACGTCAGTCCATGTGACGACTCATCCAAAAGACGCATGACGATTTTTTCCCCATCAAACACGGGGAGAATACTCACCCGAAAGGCGATTTTATACTCGTCTTTTTCAATCTTGAAACGCCCATCCTGTGGTAAACGGTGTTCATCCAATTTTAAATTCGAAAGAACTTTGACGCGCGCAACGAGTCCAGCAGCCACATCCTTCGGCAGAGTCATCGCGTCGTGGAGGACACCATCAATCCGATAACGTACCACGACTTCTTTCTCGAGCGGTTCGATATGAATATCTGACGCAGATTGTAATATAGCATGTTTGAGGAGTGTATCGACGATACGAATAATCGGAAGTCCAGCAGCAATTTTCTCGAGATCGCCATCTTTTTCTTCTTCTTGATGATTATTCACCTCATCTGTCAAAATATCACCAAACTCAGCCTTGAGGCTTTTCTCATACTGCCGGAGCACGGTCTGAATACTTTCGCGTGTTGTAAGACAAGGTACGATTCGAAGGCCAGTTTTTTTCTTGATAAAATCAATGGTCTGAAGATCATCTGGATTGAGCATGGCCACCTTCAGATTTGTGCCCGTTTTCTGAAAGGCGACAATATTGGACTTCTTCGCAATTGGTTCTGGCACAATCGAAAGAATATCAAAAGGAATAGCTTCTTTCGTGAGATCAACAAAAGGAATACCCAAAACATAGGCGTACACCTTTTGCAGCTCACCTTCCTCAATTAGCTCTTTTTCCAGTAAATACACTCCGAGCTCCTGCCCTGCCGCCTCTGCAGCTTGTACGGCTTGTGTGAGTTTCTCTGGATCAATGAGGCTTGAATCAAGTAAAAAATCTTGAAGTTGCTGGGGATTGATGCGCATGGAATTTGTTTTTGTGTCTTTATTATACACGAAAAAGGAGGCTACCGGGAGCCTCCTTTTTTATTCGAAGAGATTTTGAAAACGAAATTACATCATCCCTCCCATGCCACTCATGTCTGGCATTGCCCCCTCTTTTTTCTCCTCTGGTAGATCAACGACAGCCGTCTCGGTAGTGAGAACCAATGAAGCTACAGACACGGCATTTTCCAGAGCTGTACGGGTAACTTTGAGCGGATCGATAATCCCCGCCTTCACCATATCGGTCTCATATCGATTCGCGAGAGCATTGTACCCAAAGGCATCTTCCTTGCTTTCGGCAATTTTATTGAAGACAACTGACGGATCTTCCTCTCCCGTATTGGCAACAATCTGACGGAGTGGCTCCGACAACGCCTTAAGGAGTGCCGTAAATCCTGCTTCAAACTCATGGTCATCTGATTTCTTTCGATGAGAAGACTGACTCACCTTGACGGCCGCCTTGACCAGTGCTGTTCCTCCACCAGCTACAATTCCTTCTGCAAGAGCTGCTTTGGTCGCTGCCACAGCATCTTCCATCTTGTGTTTCATATAGGTGAGCTCGGTCTCAGTTGCTGCACCCACCTTGATCACCGCTACTCCACCAGAGAGTTTCGCCATTCGCTTCTTGAGCCGTTCTCGATCGTACTCACTCTTGGTGTTTTCGATATGCTGTTTCAAGAGGGAAATTCTTGCCTCCAATTCTTTCTTTTTCCCTTTTCCGCCAACAATTGTGGTGTCATCTTTCGTTGCAATCACCTTTTCGGCTCGTCCAAGTGTTGTAAGCTCTACAGCGTCCATTTTCATTCCTTTTTCTTCGGAAACAACCTGCCCACCAGTCAAGATAGCTAAATCTTCAAGCATCGCTTTTCGATTGTCACCAAATTCAGGAGCTTTCACAGCAAGCACATTCAAAACTCCCCGAAGTTTATTCACCACCAACGTCGCCAATGCTTCTCCATCAACATCTTCTGCAATGATGACAACATCTTTCTTACCAGCTTGAGCCATCTTCTCCAAGATAGGAAGAATTTCTTGAATCGCACTTATTTTCTTATCAGTGATCAGGATATAGGGATCACGAATTTCAGCCGATTGACTCGCCACATTGGTCATCATATATTGAGAGATGTATCCTTTGTCGAAATTCATCCCCAAAACGATTTCCTGGGTCAAGCCGAGCGTCTGAGACTGCTCTGTGGTTACGACGCCATCCTTACCCACTTTCTCCATAACATCGGCAATCATTTCACCCATTTCTCGGTTCTCAGCAGAAATCGTAGCTACCTGAGCCTTCTCTTCTCTTGAAGTAATTTTCTTCGAACTCTTTTGGAGCACACTGATGACCGCCTCTTTCGCGGCTTCCATCCCTCGGCGAATCCCAATCGGATTAACACCCGTCTCCACAAATTTGAGTCCCTCACGCACGAGAGCCTGTGTAATGACGGTTGCTGTCGTCGTCCCGTCACCGGCCACATCATTGGTCTTATCAGCCACCTGTTTGACGAGCTCCGCACCAAGATTTTCAAACGGATCCTTCAGTTCGATTTCTTTGGCAATCGTCACTCCATCATTCGTAATGGTGGGGCCACCAAAAGACTTTCCAAGAATGACATTGCGACCCCGTGGGCCAATCGTTACTCGAACCGCGTTCGCCACTTTATCAATCCCGGCCTTGATGCGCTTCCTGGCATCCTCACTGTAGGTAATTTGTTTTGCCATAATGATAGCGTTAACTTATAAACATCAAATTAGCACTCTCTATTATAGACTGCTAAAAAACCCTGTCAACCCCGCTCTCATTCTTCAAGAAGTCTCCGGCATCAGATACCACAAGAGACGTGACCGTATCACAGCAATAGGAAAATATCACTGCCCTCAGAAATAAATGACAGATTCAATCCCGTGTATTATTCGTACCGAAGGGCATTGAGAGCCGAAATACTCGTGGCACGCCGAGCAGGATAGATCCCCGTTACAATTCCCACAACGAGTGAGAAGATGAGGATAGCGATAATAAAGGCAGGTGGAATATAAGAAACATCAATCACTCCCGCACCCTTGAAAATAGCGAGAAGCGAGAGTCCCGCTCCGAGCGCTTTGCCTCCAATAAGTCCTACTAACAGTCCCAAGATACCGCCAAAAAACGCCATCACCATAGATTCCGTCAGGAAGAGCTCTTGAACTTCCACCGACTTCATACCGATAGCTTTCATGAGTCCGACTTCACGAGTTCTTTCAAGGAGCGAAACCGTCAAGGTATTAAACATCCCGAGAGCCGCTACTCCAAGTGCCACCATACCGAGAAGCCCCAGGATTATTCTCGCACTTGCAAAGAAAGAATTAATCTGACTAACGGTATCCGCTACTGAGTTTGTCACAAATCCCATCCCTTCAATCTGTTTCCTGACATCCGGAAGAACTTCTTGATCGCGAGTGGTTACTTTTACTTGAGAGTAGTACGTGATCCCAAGGCCACGTAAATCCAAAAATGGGACGTAAAAAATCGGACTTTTATCTTCGGGTATTACCCCGACAATCGTATAGTCCTCAGCAACAGATTCAACTTTTTTTTGTGAGTCTTCGAGGAGGCTTCCTGTTACCACAAAACTCGTGTTAAATGTTTTGCCAATGGCATCATTTTCATCAATGGACAAAACTCTCAGCATCGCCCGACTTACTACCGCTTCTCGTTTCGCACTGGTCGAAAGTGGCACCCGATTGACGTCCTCTACTTCGGCAAGATCACCTTCACCCGCCACCTCCACCCAGCCATCACCAGAATCAGTGACGCTCAGAGCAGGGGCCAGCGCGACTGCCTGAGCTAACTCTGCTTTTTCCTGAGGAGTGAGGTCACGCAGCGCAAGCCAATCATCAGTCACCGCGAAATAAGCTAAACGAGTCATCGGATCCAAATTCTCATTCCTGAGTAAGAGGTATTTCCCACCCACACAATCAACATTCGTTTCTTCACAGCTCGTCTCTTCAAAAAGGGTAAATTCGGCACGGAGCCATTTCCCAAGCGGCTGATTATCCGCATCCTTGCCTGCATGTCCAAAATCATCCTGTGAGGAGTAACTCCCTCCCCAAACGATATCCCCCATTTGCTCCGCCGTTTCGATCTTTCCATAACCAAGAAAGGCTGCCTCTGCATCTGGAGACTCACGCAGACGAACCCACCTGAGTCCGTTCGAAGAAAAAGCGACACTTTCAAATTTATCTCCTCTTCGTTTTGGAAGCTCTTGTGCTGAATCTGCAGCCTGATGTTCATTACTCAGGGTCAATTCACTGCTCTCAAAAAGAGCTCCTCGGACTGTACGAATGGCTGATTGAGCCAAATACTCAGTCGTTACTCCGTACACCGCCATATCAGATACGGAATTCTGGTAGTTCACGTGACCCACCACTGATATGAGTGGGAGAGCCGAAGTAACATTTGGAATTTGAGTAAAATCTGCAAGCGTTTCATCATGTATCTTAATTTTCCCACCGGGCTGAAGTGAAACATCAGCTTGTTGCATTTCCTCAAGTTTGGCGACTTGAGAGATCACCAGACGCTGTAGACCATAGCCAAGAGAAACCAGAAAAACGATTGATCCAATTCCAATGGCCATACCACCAATAGTTACGGCCGTACGCGTTTTCTTTCCTTTCATATTCCGGATAGCAATCTCAATCAAGCTGATCTTATCAATACTCTCTCCAGAGGCCGTATGAAAGAAGCGAAAGGCTTTCCCTGC
>CAZABS010000010.1:4264-8179 GCA_964483635.1 uncultured Bdellovibrionales bacterium | reverse complement strand
GTTTATTGTTTGTCGAGCGCACTAAAATCAGCTTTCTTATACGTTAATTTTGCTTCAAGATTCGCCTTATCTTGTTCTCGATACACTCCCTCAATCCGACCATCCTTCATGTTGAGAGCTGTTTTCGAATACCGAATATACTCAAGGTCGTGTGTCACCATGATGATCGTTTTTCCCGCATTGTTGAGATCATTGAGGAGATACATAAGGTTTTGCCCCGCTTCATAATCAAGGTTACCCGTTGGCTCATCCGCCACCAGCACCTCTGGATCCGTAATGATCGCTCGAGCCACAGAAACACGCTGTTGTTGTCCTCCAGAGAGTTCCATTGGGTGATAGTGCGCCCAGTTTTCCATTTTCATTATTTTGAGAGTCTCGTAGGCTTTTTCAAGACTAGCGGTCTTATCCTCTCCGAGAAGCATCAAAGGGAACGCCACGTTTTCCAACACTGACAGTGATTTTACCCAGTTAGATTGCTGGTATACCATGCCGACGTGATGTTTGCGAAACTGTGCTCGATCATCTTCTGATCGGCCATCATAAATATCTTCTCCAAGAAAAATAATTTTTCCTTTGGTTGGAGCCTCGAGACCGAGGAGGATGTGGAGCAAGGTTGATTTTCCACAACCAGAAGCTCCGAAGAGCACCATGAAATCACCACGCGTTACGCTAAACGTCACCCCTTTGAGCACCAGAACCATTTGCGTTCCGATATCGAAAGCCTTGATAACTTCCTCCGCGCGAATAATTTCTTCGCCAATCTTTTTCGTTGAAGGTTGAAACAGTGCTGACCCAGTATTCGAAAAATGAGTTGGTGTTGGATTTGTTTGAACGGAAGGAGCTGAAGGATTTGGTGAGAGAGAAGCTTCTGGAGCGGATTCCGTCGACGGCAACTCTTTGGAAAGAGACTTTTGTGCCACCACGGGAGTCACTGATGTTTCTGGAATTTTCTGCGCAGGCATTTCAGAAGCTCCCTCAGCCGGAACTATTTTTGATTGAAGAGATTTTTTCGTAGCAGGAGTAGGCGCGGGCTTCTTCCGTGTACGAGGAGTTGTTTTTGAAACTGGCATGTTTTTGTTTTTATTGCCCCAAAATTGACCGGAGGCTCGTGATCACAAGATCAAGAGCGTTAGCTGTTGCCTTGGGAGTAATAGCTACCGTATCTACCGAATTGCCCACATTCCCCGCCTTATCTCGAGAAATAATTCTGAGGTGATACACTTTCGAAGGAGTGAGACCAGAAATGATCACGGTATGATTGGTAACGAGATTTCCATCTTCTTGGGTTTTTTGAGCATAGGTACTCCCCGTTCCTTCACCATACTCAACCTGCGATGACGAGAGCTCGTCTGTACTCCACGATACCACAAGTTGCGCTTCTGCTTGAGCATCAGCATTATCACCTGACTGTGTCGTGACCGTTCCTTCTACATTCACATCTACCACCTGCGGAGCACGCGTATCTGTAGCAGTGGTAAATCGCTGAGGATCAGAGACAGCTTCATTCCCTGCTTTATCACGCCCCTTGACCAAGAGAACGTATGGCGTCTGCGGTTGGAGATTCCTTACGAGGACTTTATGCTCCCCCTTCTGAAGTTTCACATTCACCTCATCCAAACTTTCCTCAGGCCTTCCTTCTGGATAATACGTCACAATGGAAGAAACCTCGGTATTCGTTGACCAAGAAACCAACATCACCGTTTGAGCCGATCCTCGCACCTGCTGAATGCGGACATTGGACACTTTTGGTCTTGGAAGAGTTTCAAATGAAAGAATACTCCCATCATATTCTTCGTCTTCACTATCGAGTGTATTTATCTTGTAGAAATATTTTGTTCCATCCAGCAAATTATCAAGGGTCACATTATACACCGTTTTGGTCGTAGAGGTAGCGATTTCCTTCACGCTCCCAAAAGAAGCGGTTGTTCCATAATAGATCTTGACGCGATTGGCATCTTCAGCGGTAAATTCGAGCACGACATCCGAAAGACCGACGGTCTTCACTTGTGGATCGGTAACCGTAGGTGCAGGAAGCGTCTCAAAAGAATCCTCAGTAGATACTCCCGTGTTTCCGTCTTCATCGGTCCACTTCGCCTTGAAATAATACTGGGTTCCTGGTGAGAGATTGGAAAGCTTGATTTCATGATCAGTGAGTTGATCAGAGTTGCTGGGTTCTTCACTGAAGTACGATCGAGCACCTTTTCCGTATTGGATCTTACTGTCCGAAGTACGATCGGTACTCCAGCTAATCGTCGCAGAGCGTGTGGTAATAAGCGAGACTTTCGGTTCTGCCGAAAGCTCAGCCGCTGTGGTAAACCGTCCCGTCGGCATGAGTTCCACGGTAGAACTAAATGAACCGCAGTTATGAACATTATCACAAGCACGTACCTTATAGTAATAGGTCTGTTGTGCGAGTCCGGTATCCACAAACGCAATACCCGTAGTCGAAGCTGACTCCGTAAAAGTCGTCCCATCTGTTGAGCGATAGATTTCATAATCTTGCACCGACGCCGCTCCAACGGTTGGGGGTTCCCAAGACAGCGCAATCTTCCAAGAATTCGTACTCTTGACCGAAACATCCGCGATTTCAGCATTGAGCGGAATACCAGGAGCCGAAGTATTGGCCGTGAAGAAGACACTCGCGTAACTTCCATAGCTCACCGCTCCCCCGACGTTGTCCGAGTTTTTCGAAACCACGTAAAACGTATTGATGCCAACCTGGTTCGCAAAGGCATTCGGCCCAACCGTGGTAATTCCTGGCGCCGTAAAAGTACAATTTGATTCTGTCGGAAGTGCGTTGATGGTATAACAATAGGTAAGTTCCGAAACTAATCCAGAATACGATGACGGTGGTGACCAGGTAAAGGTAAAACTATTCAGGGTGTTGCTCGTTGGAGTAACGGAGAGAAACTGTGGTTCTGTCGGTCCATCGCCAGCGTAATAGAAACTCACCTGCTTTGTTCCAGAACTCACGTTACCAGCATTATCAATCGTTCGAATAAAGAAAATATTCTCGTCAGAGTCATACGCTGCTCCCGGAAGATTGAGACTCGTTCCAACCATCGTAGCCGACCAATTCAGAGGATTTACCGTATCTCCAACCTGATATTGATACCCGGCTATACCCGATCCTCCATCTGAACCAGCTGACCACGTAAACGTGAAGTCGTTGGTAGAAGAATAGACCGCGGGAGCCGCTGAAAGACCGCTCGGATTTTCTGGTTCAGTATTATCTAACTTATAAATAAAGGCATCATAAATCGTACTCACCCGCTGAGCATGATCACGCGTCCTGATACGGAGGTAATACGTCTGACCACTCGTAATACCCACCGGAGTATAGAAAGCATCCGTTTGAAAGGTTCCAGCTGTTTGTGGTTCCGCAGTGTTATCTGTTCCAAAGTACACATAATATCCCCACACACCTGAGTCGGCATCGGTCGCTCCGCTCCAACTGAAGTATGGTGTCACATAGGTGTACCATGTATTGGTCGTCAAAGTGACCAATCCGCCCGTCTGATCGAGAGCCGTCAAGACACTCGGCGCAGTCGGATCGACTAAATCACGAGTTGCATCAAGCACGACCCGATCCAGCGTTACCAGCTGATTCCCATTCCCGAGAAAAATCGCCTGCCAAAGGAATCCACTCGGTGTCACCGGAAACGTTCCGATATTCGTGTTTATCGTCGCTGCACTGTTGGCCTCAGTCAAACTCGCTGAAGTCACCCAACTCGCTCCTCCCCAGTATTTCCAAGTTGTACCCCCATCATCCGAGAGACGATAGGTGATTGCCCCCCCATTAGGGACTTCGATTGTGGTAAACGCATCCCAAGAAGTGATCCCAGAAAGTCGCACTGGAGAAACTGGACGAATCGCCACCCGAGTTGCCGTATAGGGCGTTGTATTGAAGGAACT
>CAZABS010000010.1:2055-4164 GCA_964483635.1 uncultured Bdellovibrionales bacterium | reverse complement strand
TTCCTCGATAGACGGCCATGGCGCTAATACGTTCGATTGCATTGGTCCAACCAGAATTTGCTGCATCACCGCCGATCCGTGACCACGCACTCGTATTGTAACGCCACACTTCACCTTCTCCCGTGCCATCACCGAGCCCCACCATGAGATCACCATTATAGGTCACGAGCGACTTAATGCGCTCATACAAGGTATCTGTCCAGCTTCCATTAAGACCATCTCCCGCGATCGCCGCTCCACCCCAATTCGTTCCATTCCATTTCCAGAGCTCCGCATCTCCCGCACTCGCGCCAAGCCCCGCATAGAGCTCACCCCGATACCAGGTAAGCGCCGTCACTTCCTCGTAGTTTCCAGCCGTTGGCCAGCTCGAATTAACCCCATCTCCACCGAGCTTGGTCCACCCAACCGTCTGGGTACAGGTTGCTCCCGTGTTACACGTCCACACTTCAGCATCTCCCGCACTCGATCCGAGACCGACATAAAGATTACTTCCGCGCACCGCCATGCTCCAAACAGACTCAAAAAGCGTGTTATTCCAACTCTGCCCACCAGCCCCACTCGCATCGCCTCCCCGAAGTGTCCAGCCAGCCGTCACACTACAGGTTGCCGCAAGATCACAGGTCCACATCTCCCCATCACCCGCCGCTGTCCCCTGAAGGCCGACATAGAGTGTCGATCCGAGCATGGTCATAGACGGTACTGAGCGTTTTGTACCAACAGCCCAGCTTTGTCCACCAGTCCCTGTACCATCACCTCCAATTTTCGTCCAGGTACTACCATTCCAACTCCACACTTCGGCATCACCTGCTGTCCCACCTCCGACACCAACCACGAGCATCCCATTGTACCCCGTCATCGATGTCACGGAGCGAATCGTGGGAGTAGCAACCGAAGGGTGTCCATACGCCCAAGAATTATTGATCCCCTGACCACCGATCATGATCCAGCTTGTACCATTAAATTCCCAGACTGTTGCATTCCCATTAGAGGTTGCTGCTGTCTGATCATCGCCAGTTCCAGCATAAAGTTTCCCACCGATTGTCGTCATTGAAATCACACCATTGAGGCCATAAACACCCCAGCTTTGATTAAGATAGTCACCAGCTACCCGCGTCCAACCGGCTGTAGCACTACATGTCCCACTCGTATCGCAGCGCCACATTTCTGCCCCAGCCGAACCCGCTGTGGTACCAACTCCCACAAAGATATAGTTTCCGATAAGTGAGAGACTCGATGCATAAGCAAAAGGCGCGCCCGTGGTGTTTCCCCATGACTGAGGAGAATTCGCAGTACCATCACCTCCGATCTTAGACCATGCTGGTGCTGTATTACAACTGGTACATTTCCAGACCTCAGCATCGGCATTGGGATTAGCAGCCGAGGTATCTCCGAGACTGGCGTAAACAGTAGTTCCAACCGCCACGAGATCCCAAACTCGCTCAAACGTCGAAGCTGCCCAGCTCGTATTGAGTGCGTCACCGCCAACCTGCGTCCAGCCCGAAGTCGTCGTGCACGTACCTCCAAGGTCACAGCGCCACACATCAGCATCCCCTGCCGATACACCGAGTCCGACATAAATTACTGTACCGTTCGATGTCATCGAACGGATTTCTTCTATGGTATTGGTCCAGGATTGTCCGCCCGAGCCAGTGGCATCACCGCCACGCTTCGTCCAGCCCGTGGTGACCGTACAGGTGCTCGTTGCACATGTCCAAAGCTCAGCATCCCCAGCTCCGGTGCCAAGGCCTACAGCGAGAGTCGTACCGTTCACGATGGCAAGAGCTGAAACTTCTTCATATCCAGCCGCCCAGCTCTGTCCACCACTACCAGTTCCGTCGCCACCAACTTTCGTCCAAAGAGGACTCCCACCATCACAGCTCGTACATTTCCATATCTCCGCATCTCCGGCAGTCGTCCCAAGACCAGCGTAAATCGTCGTCCCGTCCGCTACCATAGTCGTCACCCGCTCATAGGGACCGGGGGCCGTAGTAAGCCAGCTCGAGTTCACTCCATCACCACCCACTTTCGTCCAAGTCGAACCATTATAGCGCCACACTTCGGCCTCAGCAGAACTATTTCCGATACCAGCATAAATATTCGTCCCATCCG
>CAZABS010000010.1:0-1955 GCA_964483635.1 uncultured Bdellovibrionales bacterium | reverse complement strand
CCCTGGCGATTTCGATTCGAGGTCGTGTTAAATGCTGTACCAAATTTTGTCCAAGCCTCGACACTAAAATTTCCCGTGAGCGACAGCGAAGTGGAATCTGCCGCCGTAAGCGATGACGTTGATCCATTGAATCCAAAACCATTATTGAGATTTCCGGTTCCATACGTCGTATTGGCCGCCGTCGCCGTATTGCTGTTTCCTGAGCTATCACTCGCATTTCCACTCACTTCGTCGAGATGATATAAGGCCACGGTATTGGCATCAGTCGCATAGTTTTGCACCTTGAGCCGAGCCGAATCAGATACTACCTCCACGAGATTTGCGTCTGACGGAGTATAGTCTCCACTCAACGTAAATTCCCAAGTATCAGTAGCATCAGAAGCAAAGAGTTTCGGGATGACTCCCGAAAGCGTCAAGTAAAAACCAGCCACCGATCCAAGACCGAGGAAAAAAAGGCTAGCGATGTTGAACTGCCACTTGGCGACGATAATTTTCTTTCGCCAAAAGAGTCCGAAAAATCGTAGAAAAAAATTGTGTTTTTGGATCCGTCGAACCATGCTAAATGGTGCAAATCAAGGAGTCCATGAGCAAAAATCCCCGTATCACGGACAACCATATTCTACCATGCACCGCCAAGAAATTCCAACTTAGATTTTGAAGATAATCACATCTCCATCAAGAACAACATAGTCTTTGCCTTCAAGTCGTAGCATCCCTTGATCTCTCGCTGCATTCCACGACCCAATTTCAAGGAATTTGTCACAATGAATTACCTCTGCACGAATAAATTTTTCTTCAAAATCACCATGTATCGCTGCTCCTGCTTGGGGCGCCGTCGAATCACGCTTGATAGTCCAGGCTCGAGATTCATCCTCACCAGTAGTAAAAAAGGTCATCAGCCCAAGAATTTCATACGCTCGTTTGACGAGATCAGGAAGATGAGAGCGAAGTCCCATTTCTGCAGCATCTTCGACTGAGAGTTCAATGAGTTCCTCTTCAATTTTGATATCAAGCTTCACGTGTGGTCTCGCCTCAAGATCTGGCGAAAGTTTCGCCTCGATATCGGAGACATTGTACGCATAAAGAAAGGGCTTCGCGGTGAGAAGCTGTAACTCTCGTCCAATCTTACGCTCAAGCTCATCGGTTATTGTTTCCAAAACGGTATGCGCTAATTTTCCTCCATTAAACGCTTTAATCAATTTTTCGAGGAGTCCCATTTCAATCACCGCTTCTTTTTTCCCACCACGAGCTTCTTTGGCTGTTTTGTCTTTCCGCTTGGTCACTGTCTCGAGATCTGCGAGGAGAAGCTCGGTGTTAATGATATCGATATCGTGTTCCGGATCAATTTTATTGTGCACATGGATGATGTCACTGTTTTCAAACACTCGTACCACCTCGACAATCGCATCCACTTCGCGGATATTCGCGAGAAACTTATTCCCGAGTCCTTCCCCCTCACTCGCTCCCTTTACGAGTCCCGCTATATCCACAAACTCAATCACCGCCGGTACTACCTTGGCACTCTGTGACATCGTTGCGAGCTTCGTCAAGCGCTCATCTGGTACCTCAACAATCCCCACATTGGGTTCAATCGTACAAAATGGGTAATTATTGATATCGACAGCTTTTCGAGTGAGCGCCTTAAAAAGCGTTGATTTGCCCACATTGGGTAGTCCTACAATACCGACTTTGAGTGACATAAAAGTATGGAGTAAACTTAAAACTTCCGCGATATTTCACAGGGCAGGTCAAGCGGATTGTGGCAAGAAAAAGATTGAAGGTCAACCCCGTTAGAAATCGTCCAAACGAATGTCCCGACTAAAGACTCATTAAAAGAGTTATTTACATCTATTTTGCGAAAGATAAAGCCCGGTAGATTTCTATCGGGATCAAAAGAAAAAGGGCACTCGTCACGTCTCACGACGTTACGAAGTGCCCTTGATGCGGTATTACCG
>CAZABS010000009.1:4767-25973 GCA_964483635.1 uncultured Bdellovibrionales bacterium | reverse complement strand
ACATAGTTTCCGGTGGTATGTGTCGAAAGAGCAATAAGATCATTGAGACTCGTCGCTCCGGTACCGCCATTGGCAACCGCAATAGTACTTCCATTCCAGGTACCGCTGGTAATTGTTCCAACAGCCGTAATATCAGTCAGATTTCCGTTGGTAATTACCGTACCAGTCACATTTGGGAATGTAATCGTTCGATCAGCGGTTGGATCGGTTACTGCAAGAGTTGTTTCAAATCCATTAGGAGTCAATCCCTCAAAAGAAAGCGTCGAAGCAGAAACATCAAAGAAAAATCCGGTGTCAATCGCTGATCCGCCAACTACCAAGTCATCCGCCGTATCGGTAAGATACGTAAAAGCACCGGCACTCGTCCAATCACTCGTCCCTCCAGTTTTATTCGAGCATACCCAGACTTCGAGAGTTGAATTCCAAGCAAGCACCTGATCATTGCTACATCCACCCAAGAGGCGCAGTCCGTCAGAACCAAGTTCTAATCCTGAGTTGGAAGATGCATTGACCGTCGTTCCGCTCGTCAACACATCCAGCCCAATACTCACCGTACCCGAACCATTCGTAACAGAGACTCCTGTTCCAGCTCCCAGTGTATTCAAAGAGAAACCTGATCCATTTCCGATGAGAATTGAACCATTACTCGCAAGTGAAGCATCAAGACCAGTTCCACCACGACTTTCATCAAGTTGATTTTCTCCTGCGAGCGCACTGGCTCCGCTCCAGTAAGCTACCTGGCCAGCCGAGCCACTTCCCGAAATTCCTGCCGAAAAACTCGCACATTCCCAAACGTTGGTCGTATCGTTCCACGCAAGACCTTGACCATTAGCACAACCCTGGAGAAGTGAAAGTTCATTGGATGACCCTCCAGCAAACTCGAGACCTGATCGCGATGAAGTTCCTCCAATCCCATCTGCGGAACTGAGTAAATTCACTGAGAGCGTCAAGAGCGAACCCTCTGCACCACCATCAGCACCCGTAATTCCATTGCCATTCGTAATGGCTGCGACATAATTTCCATCAGTATCCGTTCCAAGCGTAACTGACCCAACAGTCCCGCTTGAAATATTGGAAAAAGTAGTTCCATCGTTCGAGAATTGCCATACACCGGTTGTTCCGTTATAACGCAATGCAGGTGGAGTGGCACTGCTCGACACAGTAAGATCAAAATTTGTTCCGGCTACATTCGAACCAGAACCAACCGTGAACACATCTGAGTCAGTTCCCGTATCAGTATTTTGTGCGTGCGCATCCTGAAGTCGTGAATCATTCCCGAGTACCAACTGTTTTGCACCCGTACCGGTCGGGAGCTGCTTCAATTCAATTTTTCCTTTCTTCCCAAGGACAACGAGATTTCCTTCGCTCGTCCCAAATGTTCGGCCTCGCAAAAACTGTGAATTCACTGCTGCTGGAACCGAACCCAACTTCTTACGAGGCACCATTTCAGAATCAGTTCCAATTCGAATACCCAGGAAATATTCACCTGATTCAAAATTCACCGTTGCGGGAAGTGGCGTTACTGAGCCAAGGAAGGCGCGAATAATTCCGTTATTGACTTGAACCTTCTGAGTTTCTTCCCACAACCGACTGCCTGCATCGCTATTGGAAGGGTATACATCCGTAAGTGTACGATCACTGCGATAGAGACTAAAACGAACCTCGTATTCCCCTGAAGTAACTGCTTTATTTTCAGTGTTGAAAAGAGAAACAGCGACTGGGATTTGATTTATCGAATTTGTGGACTGCGCAAAACCGGGTCGAGCTGTGAGCCACCACCCAATAAGCATCCCTGTCGCCACCGCGATTATCAGGAAATGAGTATTAACTTTTCTGTTTTTATTTTTTACATACCAATCCATGGCGGACATTCATGCCATAGGCTTATTGTAGCATAAAAAAGAGAAATTTTCACGAGAATTATCCACTGTCAAGAGTGAGAATTTCATGCAATAAACACCTAACAAAATAGCGATAAAAAACACCCATTCTTTGGGCGTTTTCAACGTTGTATTTTTCCATTGTTTACTTGTCCACTGCCCATCCAAAGACATCACCGATAGCGCCAGCAATGAGATCAAACAATGACACACTTTTTGCTCCGGTAAACACGGCGTATGGCTCGCTCGTAACCACATTCCCAAATCGATCTGTCGCCTTGATGGTATAGAGGTAGGTTGAGGCTGAATCAAGCCCGCTAATTATCACACTATGATTAAAACTGTAGTCATCTTCGGTCATTTTTTTCTTATTTTGCCCAACTCCCTTGGCATATTCTACATCAGCGAGAGAAAGCTTATTTGTTTGCCAAGTAACAACTAATTTTACTTCTTGTTTCGCTTTTTCTGTAAACGCTTCTCCACGAATAGCACTAATGGTAAGCGGAGTAACATCATCTTCGCTCTGGAGAAAAGCAAGCTCTCCCCCAAAGACAATCTCTCCCGCTCGGAAGTTTTCGCTGGAATACTCAGCATCACTTTCCAGAACTTCAAAGGGTACGGTTTCTGCAATCTGGGTTTTTTCTGGAAAAGGGGTAACGGGACCTATTTCATCCGCTGGTTGTGGTATCGGTTTTAACCGCAACCATCCATACCACAAAGCCCCCCCAATCAGCACGGCAATAAAAACAGAGCTCACCCACCGGAGATATTGCCCCCTCCTTGATACTGGAGCTAAAACCTGAGGAGCAACCACAGGAATTTTTGGTGCTTGTGAAACGGGAGACTGAGGCACATTTGGAGAGGTCCTTGGAGAATTTTCGAGCGGAGTTCCTGCTGAAAAAGTTGGTGAGGCAGCCTCACGAGTACGAGCTGCACCACGAGATGCTTCGCCTGGACGAGAAGCAGGACGAACTACCCCAGGAGATACTGGCTGGGGTACTGCAGCCTCTTCTGGGGTTAAAAATGGATTTGAGATTTTTGAATCAAGCGCCATAAAAACAGAAGTGAGCTACCAAAAATGGCTTGCCTTTGCAGGAAATCGCTTTTACTATACCATGAATGCGAAGCTTAAGAAATATTCATATGAAGAACCAGAAACCATTTTATGCCATCATCATGGCTGGCGGGACAGGAACGCGTCTGTGGCCGCTTTCACGGAAAGCACATCCGAAGCAGTTCCATGCTTTTCTCTCAGAAAAAACACTCCTGCAAGAAACTTTCGAACGTATTCGTCGAGTCCTCCCAGCTTCAAACATCTATGTCTCAACCGGAGTAAAATATCAGGAGGCTGTTCTTCAGGAACTCCCCGAATTAACCCAGGAACAACTCATCCTTGAACCTGAACCAAAGAATACTGGCCCTGCAATTGGATTAGTAGCCCATGTCCTCGAGCAAAAATTTCCTGATGCCATTATCGCAACCATCGCTTCAGATCATGCTATCAAGAATCCGGAAGAATTTGCCATCACCCTCGAAGCAGCATTTCTCGCGGCTGATGCCCATCCTGACAAGATAGTGACGATTGGGATCAATCCCACTACCCCAGATACCGGACTTGGATACATCCAACTCGGCAAAGAGCTCGGCCAATATGGAAATAAAGCCGTGTACTCGGTAGAAAGCTTCAAAGAAAAACCAAATCGGGAAACTGCCGAAGAATACCTCCGTCGATTCGATTATCTGTGGAATGCTGGATATTTTATTTTTCGAGCAAAATCGATGGCTCTCTGGCTTGATGAATTTGCTCCGGAGCTCCGAGACATTTTGAATGAAACTGCCCAAGGAAAGACCGAGAGTTTTTCTCAGGCCAATGCCGATCCAATTGATACTCTGATTATCGAAAAGCTTCCCAGTACCGCTAGACTTGTCATTCCCGCTCCACTTGAATGGAGTGATGTCGGCAACTGGAACACTCTCTATTCCTTTCTCAATAAAGGTGACCTCAATACGATCGTTGCTACTGGAGAGCATCTCAATCTTGGAAGTACTGGGACACTAATACACAGTGACAAGCGCCTTATTACCACCCTCAACGTCAAGGATCTCGTGATTGTCGATACTCCTGATGCACTCCTCATTGCTGATCGTGAAACAGTCAGCGTCGACATCAAAAAACTTCTCGAGGAACTCAAGAAAAATAAACCCGAACTTCTTTAGGATAATTCGTTACGCCAAACGACTCAACAACGAATTAAGTTCTTCGGGTGAGTAATATTCAATAGTAATTTTTCCACCCTTCCCACTGGTTTGTATCTTAACCTTCGTTCCGAGTTGTTCTGTAAGCCATTCTTCTTTCGCGGCCAGCTCAGGTGTCACAACTTTTTGTTGTCGTACATGTCCACGCACAGATACTTCACGTGCCTTCCCCTCTGTTTCTCGAACAGTCAATTCATCTTTGATGATCAAGTCAAAGAGCGCCCGTTGCTTTTCTGAATTTTCAATCGAGAGAAGTGCTTTTGCATGTCCTTCAGAAAGTTGCCCTCCCGCGACCGCCCGCTGAATTTCAACAGGTAACGCCAAGAGTCGCAGCGTATTCGCTACTACCGAACGACTTTTTCCCATTTTTTCTGCTACAGCTTCTTGAGAAAGATGGAACTCCTCTGTGAGACGGAGATACGCCTTGGCTTCTTCGATTGGGTTCAGATCGTGACGCTGAATATTTTCGATAATAGCAAGCTCGAGTTTTTCTTGTTCGCCCGCTGCGCGCACGATAACCGGCACGGTTGTCAATCCTACTTTCTTTGCTGCCTGAAGCCGTCGTTCCCCAGCAATTAATTCATATCCATGCTCAACCCGAGTAACAATAAGTGGCTGCAAAATTCCATGTTCTCGTATAGAATTGGCTAACTCATCAAGTTTTTTCTCATCAAAATTCAGTCGAGGTTGATGAGGATTCGGAATAATTTGATCAATCGGTGCCTCCTCAGGATTATTCCCCGGAAGGGCTACCGCAGAGAGTTCAGGTACTTGAAATACCGGCGAAGAAGGAGTCCCTTGCGAATCTTTTTTTGGGGGGATGAGTGAGGCAAGCCCTCGCCCGAGTCCATATTGCTGTGCCATAAGAGAAAATCAATAGGGAAAAATCGAATGCGAAACGCCGTGCACCCATTGAGAATGAGTCTGATACCTTTTCATTTTACGTTTTCATTTTTCCGACTTTTTTATTATAGCACTTTCATGGGAGCATGACTCTCTGCTTCACGTTCCAAAAGTTCTCGTACAACAAATTTATACGCTCTGGCACCCTTCGAAAAAGCATCAAAATCAAGAATGGATTTCCCGAAACTTGGAGCTTCAGCCAAACGTACCGATCGCGGAATAACACTCTCAAAAACTGGTCCAGGAAAATGCTTCCGGACTTCATCTACAACCTGACGCGCTAACCGATTACGTTTATCAAAAAGAGTAAGGAGTGCCCCCTCAATTTTCAGATTTGGTTGCAAATGTTCTCGAACCAGTTCTACCGTTCCCAAAAGCTGCGAGAGACCCTCAAGCGCATAATACTCAGTCTGAACAGGGATAATTACTCCGTCACTAGCAACAAGTCCATTTACTGTAAGCAATCCAAGCGAAGGAGGGCTATCAATCAGAATATAGTCAAAATGTGGACGAACCTGACGGAGCACATAGTACAAGCGAAACTCTCGATTCTCAATGTGAACCATTTCAATTTCCGCGCCGGCTAAATCCTGGGCAGCAGGAATAAGAAATAAGTTTTCAATTCCTGTATCAAGAATAATTTCCTGCGGTGGCTGACCAAGGATCATGGCGTGATAGAGATTTTTCTCAAGATTTCGCACATGAATCCCAAGACCCGATGAAGCATTCCCCTGTGGATCAAGATCGACAAGGAGCACACGTTTCCCCGCTTCTGCTAAGTAGCGGGCAACATTAATCGTTGAGGTGGTTTTTCCGACCCCTCCTTTTTGATTGACGAACGCAAGAATTTTAGCCATAGAGGTATTATAGGTGATTGACAATTCCGAATCAATTGCCTATCCTGCCCTTATTCGAGCCAAAAGAAAACTCGCCGCGGTGGTGGAATGGCAGACACACGGGACTCAAAATCCCGCGATAGCAATATCATGAGAGTTCGAGTCTCTCCCGCGGCACATTCTCCAACAAAACCTTATTCACGAGGACGAACGCCCATCTCGATAAAACGCGAGGTATTCCGGTAAACACCTTGTGAGCGTATCTTCACGACTTTATCTCGCCAGCCTAGATCATTACAGTCGATTGCATCTCCATCCTCATCAAGAAAGGTAACCCAGACCCAATAGTAAGGTTCTGATTCGTTTAAAAATGCCATCGATGCTGGATTACCACCACACCCAGGACCGTTTGCTCCAGAGGAAGTAATCTCAGACAAATGAGATTTCATTTCATTGAATGTTGGATCCCAGTCACACGGGTTATTTGTTGGATTATTTGGCCAAGGGAAATTTGTGCCTATTGGCCAAGTAGCTGTATCACAATCATTCGTATTCGCTACTCCCACCGCTGGACTATTATATTGATATATCCTTTCGAGCACTCGCTCCGCGCCACTATCTGCTGCCTGAAAAGCAATCACTGATCGTTGTGTCGCAAAAGAACTCTGCTGCTCCACCACTGCCACACTCATAACCGCCAGCGCTGAAGCTAACAAAATAGTTAACACTAAGAGGGAAAAAACGAGCACAGATCCTTTTTGTTTTCGTGAAGAGTACTGCATGTCTTGATTATACTCTATTGATTTGTTGTTCGGCGAGCACTCTCAACCACTCGCGCCAAAAGGCTCGCTACCGTCACCGGCCCAACTCCTCCGGGTACCGGAGAGAGCCATCCAGGAATATCATCGACGCTTTCACGATCAACATCCCCGACCGCATGTCCATCAACCATGGTAATCCCCCCGTCGATCACAATCACGTGCGGAGAGAGATGGGCTCTCGTAATCATTTTTGCCTGCCCACACGCCGTCACTACTACATCTGCACCCAACACCTCATCCAAATCTTCTTCCCATTTAGTTGCCTGGATAATTGTTGGTATTGCGCCAAGATTTTTCAATGTTTGTTCAATAATTTTTCCAAAGAGAACGGAGTTAACGAGAGCTACAGCCCTCTTCTCTTTTAAATTTGTTTTACAAGATTGAATTAAGGTCGCAATCGCCCGAGGAAAAACTGGCTCGGCTCCGCGATCACCGGCCAAAAACTTCGCAAGGGTATCTTGGTGAAATCCATCGGCATCTTTCTGTGAATCAATTTGTTGAACCAGAATATCTTCGTCAAATCCAACAGGAAGAGGAAATTGAATGAGAATTCCATGAACTGATGTATCAAGATTTAGCATCTGAATATGCTGCTCGAGAGCTGTTTGTGAAACATCTCGAGGAAAAAGAGTGACCTCGCAAATCATCCCAATTTTTTCTGCTGCTGATTTTTTCAACCGTACGTAGAGATGTGAGGCTGGATCATCACCAACAAGAACAACCGCAAGTTTTGGGGCGAGCTGTTCTTGAAGAATTGTTTTCTGAAGCGTTGTGAATATCTCTTCTGCTATTTTTTTTCCTGAGAGGAGCTCCATACCATAACATCAATAAAGGATCAAAAAAAGAAGGAGTGCTACCCCAATCCGATACACTCCAAATGAAAGAAATGTATGTGTCCCAATAAAACGGAGGAAGAATTTAATCGCGAACAAAGCCACGAGAAAAGCCGTGCAAAAACCTATCATGAGGGCATCAAAATTCTCGAGGGTAAGTATTGAGGAATTTTTCATCAGTTCAAGTGTTGTTGCTGCAAACATCGTTGGAATAGCAAGTAAAAAAGAAAATTCTACAATGATGGCTCGCTTCATCCCGAGCCAGAGTCCACCAAGAATAGTCGCACCAGCCCGGGAAACTCCTGGGATCACTGCAAGCGATTGAAATAGTCCGACAAGAAATGCCGTACGATACGACATGGATTTGACATCGGTGATCGACTCTTTGGCGCGATAAAATATCTCAAAGAGAATAATGAGCAACCCGCCAACCAACAGTGCCCACAATACCGTTCTCTCAGAATCAAGCATCTTCTTAATCGTTGAATAAAACACAAATCCAACCCCAAGTGCGGGTAGCAAGGCAACAAACACCCGTGTTAAGATTGCTCGATCAAATAAAAGCTGTCGCCAATAAAGTACTGCCGCCGCAAGAATGGCGCCGAATTGGATAGCAATTTCGAATGTTGAGAGAAAGGCAGAAGAAGGTATACGGAGAAGACGAGCGGTCAAAATTAGGTGTCCTGTCGAAGAAATCGGAAGGAATTCAGTTATACCCTCTACCATCCCCAATAATACTGCTTGAAAAAAATCCATAATTTTCCCCTTTAAAAAAGCGTCGCCACTCCAGCGCTTTGCACGAGCGGAGCATGTTCTGTTTTTGCGGAAAAAAGAAGGTCTTTATTGCCATGAAGTGAAGCGAGATACGTCCAGTCGCGGAATTCTGGATATTGTTCCAGTTGTTTTTCGAGAATTTCAACAGTAACCCGAACATCTCCCGCACCTGTATGAGCTGTTGTGTGCTCCTTTCCACAATAAAGTTTATACGCCGCAGAAAGATTTCTTGGAGTAAACATATCTCTCGCTTCCATTTTGTGGTAGAGAATTTTTGCATCAAGTACTTTTTTGGAGAGAAAATCAAAACTTTTCCCAACCGATGCAAACTCAGCTTTCAAGAAAGGTAGGTCGAATCCGATAACGTTAAAACCTCCAACATCAGCACCTTCAAACATACTCCAGAGTTCATAGGAAAGCTTGGCAAAACTCGGAGCATCCTTTACTTCTTCATCTCGAATGCCATTGATTTGAGTAGCCTCAGGTGGAATCGGTTTTCCTGGATTCATTCGATACACGGCTGCAATGATTTCCCCTGAAGGAAGGATCTTTTCGTAAGCGAGCTCAAGAATCTTGTCATCACCAGCTTCAAGACCAGTCGTTTCTAAATCAAAGATAATGAGTGGCCGATCGAGCGGCAACAATTGTGGGATACTACTTTTCATATAGATTTTATTGTACCCGAAATCGAATAGCCTGTCTCAGATCTACACCACAATATTGATGAGACGTCCAGGCACAAAAATATATTTTTTCGGCATCGCACCAGAGAGAATCTTCGCAATCGCTACGGACGAAAGAGCCGCCTCTTGAATTTCTTTTTCTGTTGCTCGAGCATCCACAGCTAATCTTTCGCGCACCTTACCATTGACCTGAACTACGATAGTCATCGTTTCTTCCACAATCTTGTGCTTGTCCCACTTCGGCCACTCTGCAAGAAAAATCGACTGGTGTTCTCCAAGTCTTTCCCAAAGTTCTTCGGTAAGGTGCGGAGCAAATGGACTTAGGAGAATAAGAAGTGATCGATAAGCCCCAATCGACAGAGTCTCCTCTTTTTCGAGAGCATTGACCAAGATCATGAGACTGCTTATTGCGGTATTAAATTTGAAAGACTCGATGTCCTCAGTAACTTTTTTGATTGTTTTATGGAGAAGTGGCTCGATCTGTTTATTGCTGATTGTTGATAGTTGCTTTCCGGTTTTTTCTTGAAGCTTCCAAACTCTTTCAAGAAAACGACGTAGTCCAACAATACTCGAGGTTTTCCAAGGCTTCATCTCTTCAAGCGGCCCCATAAACATCTCATAAAGCCGGAGGCTGTCTGCCCCAAATTCCTCAATGACCTGATCTGGGTTCACAACATTTCCCTTGGATTTGGACATCTTGTTTCCATCCTCGCCGAGGATAATTCCCTGATGACGCAATTTGGTAAATGGCTCGTCAAAATTTACATACCCACTTTTGGCTAACATCTTCGTGAAGAACCGCGCGTAGAGAAGATGAAGCACGGTATGCTCAGCACCTCCCATATAAAAATCTACCGGAAGATTTTTTTCCAAATTTTTCTTTGAGGCAAACGCTTTCTGGTTTTGTGGATCAGCAAACCGTAAATAGTACCAACTTGAACATACAAACGTGTCCATAGTGTCCGATTCGCGCCGAGCTTTCGCTCCACATTTCGGACATTTTACTTTATGAAAACTCTTGGAACGTACCAGTGGGGATTCACCAGTTGGGCGAAAATCAACGTCAGTTGGAAGCTTAACCGGCAATTCCTTCATAGGAACTGGGTAAGCCTTTTCGGCGTTGAGCAGCGAAATCTCCCAAGCCACAAGTCCATTCTGATGAATTCGATCCAGATAGCCGGGGGCTGTCTCAGTATAGGCACTCTCAAGCTCGTCCAGACTCTTATACGTGTGCGATGGGTGTATTGCCTTCAAAAGATCTTTGTGCTTAAAAAGATCGGCAACACTCTGAAATTTATTGACCTTCATTACTGAAAGTGCCCGAATTTCATTTGTAATTTTGTTTGTCATTGTAATCACATCACCCGTCTTCACATCTCCAAAATAACGATGGGGTTCGTCGGGATTGAGTACGCGCGACTCGATTGTTTTGTGTCCATTTACAATTGAATCCCACACGTCCTGGCGACGGAAGTTGATATTAAGTTTTGGTTTGAGCTCTCTCAATCCACACTCATGGCAGTAGATAATTGGGATCGGTGCACCCCAATAACGCTGGCGAGAAATGAGCCAATCACGGAGACGATAATTCACTACTTTCCTCCCGAGTTTTTCCTTCTTAAGCCACGTAGTCATTTTCTCCCGAGCATCAGCAGATGTGAGCCCAGAAAAATGTTGCGAATCTATCACTACCCCATCTTCGGTATACGTTTGGATAAGATTCTCTTGTGCATTTTCTCTCGGACGAATAGATTGGATTACTTCCAAATCATACCTCTTCGCAAACTCAGCATCGCGATCGTCATGTGCGGGAACGCCCATCACCGCGCCAGTGCCATAGGTACCAAGGACATAATCCGCAACATAAACTTGAAGACGCTTTCCGGTAAAAGGATGAATCGCTTCAACCCCCTCAAGACATATTCCGGTTTTTTCTTTATTCAGCTCTGTCCTTTCAAGATCAGTTTTCTTTTTTGTAACGGCAAGATATTTTTCAACTTCTTCCCAATTTTTAATTTTTGATTCTTGATTGTTGATTATCGGATGTTCCGGTGCCACAACAACGTAGGTGCAGCCATAAATCGTGTCAAGACGCGTCGTAAACACGCGAATTTCCTCTTCCGAATCAGCTACATAAAAAACTACTTCAGCCCCTTCAGAACGCCCAATCCAATTCGCCTGAGCCATCTTTGTAGAACTCGGCCAATCAAGCTTCTTGAGTCCAGAGAGCAGCCCCTTCACCTTCTTTCCCTCTTTTGTTTTGGTATCTTCGACAAAATCTGTGATCTTGAAGAACCATTGCTCGAGTTCCTTTTGCACCACCACATCGCCCGAGCGGAAACATTTCCCATCAACCACTTGCTCATTTGCCAAAACGGTCTGGCACGACGCACACCAGTTTACCTTCGCTTTTTTCTTGTATGCGAGGCCATTTTTATAGAGCAAGAGAAACATCCATTGCGTCCATCGGTAGTACTCTGAACTTGAAGTATTGATCTCACGCTCCCAATCATACGAAAGGCCAATGGCATTAATTTGACGAGTAAAATTCTTGATGCACTGTCTCGTTTTCTTGTCAGGATGAATACCTGTCTTAATCGCAAAATTTTCTGCCGGTAGCCCAAAAGCATCCCACCCCATCGGATGAATCACTTCGTACCCTTGGAATCGTTTAAAACGAGTATAAATATCTGTTGCTGTGAAATTTTCTACATGACCAACATGAAGCCCATCGCCCGACGGGTATGGAAACATATCGAGAATGTAATATTTCCCTTTTTTTCCTTTTTTTCCTTTTGGCTTTGGATGACCGCGAGACCATTTCCTCTGCCACAAGCGCTCAATTTTCTGTGGTTGGTACTGCATAAGTGATGTCGTTACTCCCCCCACTCTAGCCGAAAAAGAGCCTTTTTTCAAGGCTCCCTCTCGTACTTCACAATTCGTTTCGAACTACCGGTCAAAGAATCTTTTCACTCCTTTTTTCACAAAGAAATAAATAATCCAGAGACACAGGAGGTATGCAAGAACAATCGGTAATCCAGCAACGACTACTATGACTAAGCCACTCCCGATTTGTATGAGCCCACGAGTCAATTCATTCACAGCTACCTTGAAGACGTTTCCTGAACGGAAATTATTGGTATCAGTTCCAACCTGTGGATCTTCGGTCAGATTAATACTCACCGCCGCCATGGCTGTTTGTTCATTGAGAGTTCTCTCTGATGCCTCCAAAGCCTCAATCTCAGTTCGAACTTGACTCAACCGATCTGTGATTTTGAGGACGTTCGTAACATCTTCGGTTGTTTCAAGTAATCCTTGCAATCTTGTTTCCTCTACTCGCTTGTTCTTGAGACGCGCCTGAGTATCATAGACAGCAGCGGTAATATCACTTGCACTTACATTCTCACCAGTCACCTGGGTAAAGGCTTGCTTCATTTCTTCAAACGTAGCTAGAAAATCAGCAGCCGGAACTTTAACCGTCATCCAGGCCGATCTTTCACCATAGGTTGGGCGACTCACAAAAGTCTCCTGGACATATCCACCCTTTCCGGTAACTATTTCTCGGATCTTTCCCACACTCCAATCAGCACTTTGTACCCTTGCAGTGATTGAAGCGGTGGTTGCAATACTCCGATCTGGAACAATAGCTGGAGAGACCGTTCCCGCAGGCGAAGGTATCGAAACCCACTCAGCGTCTTTAACCATCATCATTTGGTCAGTGCCAACCATTGGTTGAGCTTCGGTACTCACCGCCAATGAAGAAGGGGTTACGTATGATCTCTCGTCATCCATATCCCTCATCATTCCAAAGAATACCGCTTTGGAATTCCCCAGGTGACTCCGATCAAACATCGCAGAAAAAAAGAGTACTATCGGTAACAGCGCAAGAACCATCACCCCCGTAATAGATGGGCGAAGCCATCTCGATGGAGTATTTTTTATTTTTGTTGCCATAACGCCACGTATCAATAATTAATAAAGAGGGACTCTTTGTCCCTCTAGTATATCACCAATTATTCTCCGCCGTTACTCATTGCTAGATAAAGTAATACCACGACGACTATGATGCTTCCTCGCCACTTTGATACGAGTCATCTCTTTTTCGAGTGCAGCAACAACAAAGGCGTACTCTTCAGCACTCATATCTCCCTTTTCGAGTTTCAATTGCTCCGCCTTCGCCCGTGCCTCCTCAGCCCGCTGCATATCAATTTCTTCAGCACGCTCGGCTGTATCTGCGAGTACCGTAAGAGTATTCCCAACAAATTCAACAAATCCTCCAGAAATTGCGACACTCTCGGGATCAGTAGACTCATCCCGACGCACCAAAATCTCACCCGCGTGCAAAGCGCCAATATACGGTTCGTGATCCGGAAGAAGAGTTACTTCACCCCCCTGAATCGGTAGAGTTACCGAGAGAGCATCTTGCTCGGAAACAGAACGCTCAGGAGTTACTAATTTAAGCTTAAGCGTTTTCATGCTATTGCTTTGCTGCTGTTGCTAAAACTTCTTCAATGGTCCCCTTCATATAAAAGTCTTGCTCCTGAACATGATCGAGCTCACCCGCAAGGATTTTTTCAAATCCGGTAATAGTCTCTTCAAGGTTCACATATTTTCCAGGAGCTCCCGTAAACTGCTCCGCTACGAAAAATGGCTGCGAAAGGAAGCGTTGAATTTTCCGAGCACGAACGACAGTCAATTTATCCTCTTCCGTGAGTTCTTCCATCCCGAGAATAGCGATAATATCTTGAAGATCTTTGTAACGTTGGAGAACTCGTTGTACTCCTCGCGCGACCGTATAATGACGCTCGCCAACGATCTGAGGATCGAGAATACTTGAAGTTGAATCGAGAGGATCAACCGCGGGATAGATACCAATTTCTGTGAGTGCCCGATTTAACACAACCGTTGAATCAAGATGAGCAAAAGTCGTCGCCGGAGCCGGATCAGTGAGATCATCCGCCGGCACATACACTGCTTGTACCGAGGTAATTGAACCTTTTTTCGTTGAGGTAATCCGTTCTTGAAGACCACCCATTTCTTCTGCCAACGTCGGCTGATAACCCACCGCTGAAGGGATTCGCCCAAGGAGAGCTGACACTTCCGAACCCGCTTGAGTAAAACGGAAAATATTGTCGATGAAAAAAAGGACGTCTTTCCCCTCAGCATCACGAAACTCCTCAGCCATGGTAAGTGCGGTCAGGGCGACTCGTTGACGCGAACCAGGAGGTTCATTCATCTGACCGAAAACAAGCGCAGTTTTGGGAAGGACACCAGAGTCTTTCATTTCATGATACAAATCATTCCCCTCACGTGTTCGCTCCCCAACTCCTGCAAAAACCGAATAGCCACCGTGTTCCTGAGCAATATTTCGGATAAGCTCTTGAATCACAACCGTCTTTCCAACACCCGCACCACCAAAAAGACCGACTTTCCCACCCTTCATAAAGGGGCAGATAAGGTCAATGGCCTTAATGCCCGTTTCAAAAACTTCCGCTTTGGTTGACTGTTCTTCAAACGAAGGCGCACTTCGATGAATGGAACGTTTGGTTGGAACAGCAAGATCTTCTTTTCCATCAATCGCTTTTCCCAGCACGTTAAACATTCTCCCTAAGACATCTTTTCCGACTGGAACGCTAATAGGAGCTCCGGTCATGATAACTTCCATCCCTCGACGCAATCCATCCGTTGGTCCCATCGCAACTGCACGCACACGATTGCCTCCAAGATGCTGATGTACTTCGGCCACCAATGTTCCATGAGATACCGTTACTTCAAGAGCATCATAAATCTTTGGAAGCGCGACATCATCACCGAATTCAACGTCGATAACCGGTCCGATGACTTGGATAAGAGTACCTGTTTGCATAATGAGTTGAATCTAGAGTTTAGAATCTAGAATATTGGATGTCCAAGATTCCAGATGCAAAAATCCACATTTTATCTCTGCACTGCTGCCATACCAGCCGAGAGTTCTGCGATTTCCTGAGTAATTTTTCCCTGACGGAGTTGATTGTAGGCAAGCGTAAGATCAGCGACCATATCTCGAGCGGCATCAGTTGCATTCCGCATCGCTACCATCCGTGCAGATTCTTGTGAGGCGTTTGATTCCAAAATAGCATGATAGAGCTCCATCTCGATGAGCCGAGGCACCATTGTTTCAAGTACTTTTTCAGGAGATGGCTCGAAGAGAAAAGCTGCTGAATCAGGCGTTTGGACAACCGCATTCATTTCGTGAAGCGCCTTCCGAGTATCTTTTTCGGTTACCGGTAAAACAGCCCGCACCTTTACCACTTGAGAAAGCGCCGAGACGTAATCAGTGTACACAATAACAACTCGATCAGCTCGCCCCGACTGAAATTCATCCATGAGAATTCGCGTCACCGGTCGGAGTGAGGCAACTGTGGGCGTAGCGAGAATGTTCGGAAAGGTAGCAACTATATCCTTTCCCATGCGACGTAATATTTGTTCTCCTTTCTTCCCAATTGTGATAAAGCGTGGAGACCGATCAGAGTCCTCGGCAAGCACCGAGCGCAACCTGCGAAATACCTGGGTATTGAAGGCACCACAGAGCCCCCGATTCGACGTAATCACGACATATATTTCGCTTCGTACTGGACGTTCAGTGAGGAGTGGCGATGCTGCCTGCTCAAGCGATTGTGTGAGTTGATGCAAAATATGTATGGCGCTTTTTGCGTATGGGCGAACAGCAAATACCGCCTCCGTCGCCCTTCTCATTTTGACAGCACTAATCATCTCCATGGCTCTGGTAATTTTTCCAGTAGCTTTTACACCCTTGATTCTCCGTCGTACTTCTTTTCCACTCGCCATAGTTATACAGCAAAACTCTTTTTAAAACTCTCGAGATGTGTTCGTAGTGTTGCCTCAACTGTTTCCGTAAGCGCTTTTTCTTTTTGGATTACTTCAACGACTTCTTTTCCCTCCGCTGACAGATAAGCAAGGAATTCACGCTCAAAACGATGAATCTCTTCAACTTTGATATCGTCAAGATACCCTCGAGTAAGAGCAAACAAGAGAGCCACCTCCCGCTCAACTGAAAGCGGAGCATATTGTGGCTGTTTCAAAACTTCCACTGCCCGTCGTCCACGCTCAATGGCGCTCTTCGTTTTTTCATCCAAATCAGATCCGAACTGAGCAAATGACTCCAGTTCACGGAATTGAGCCAAATCAAGGCGAAGTGTTCCTGCGACTTGTTTCATCGCTTTAATCTGAGCGGCCGATCCTACACGCGAGACCGAGATACCTACATTGAGTGCTGGTCGAATTCCTTTATAGAAGAGATCGGACTCGAGATAAATCTGTCCGTCCGTAATCGAAATCACATTTGTTGGGATATACGCCGAGACATCTCCCGCTTGTGTTTCAATGATTGGAAGTGCCGTGAGTGATCCTCCTCCGTTTTCAGCATTCAACTTAGCACTTCGCTCCAACAGTCGAGAGTGCAGATAGAAAACATCGCCCGGATACGCTTCGCGACCTGGTGGTCGACGAAGAATGAGTGATATCTGACGATACGCGACAGCATGTTTCGAAAGATCATCATGAATGACCAAGACGTCTTTCCCTTGATCCATGAAATACTCCCCCATCGCCGTCGCCGCATATGGAGCAATAAATGACATCGCTGCCGCATCTGATACACCCGCTACCACAATGGTGGTATAGTCCATCGCACCAGCCTTTTCAAGTTCTGCTTTAAGCCGAGCGATTTTTGATTCCTTTTGACCAATTGCAACATAGAAACACAAAACGCCTTGACCTTTCTGATTGATAATCGTATCAATAGCAACTGCTGTCTTCCCGGTCTGACGATCACCAATAATGAGTTCGCGCTGGCCTCGACCAATTGGGATCAGAGCATCAATAGCCTTGATTCCCGTCTGGAGTGGCTGATTGACCGATTGACGCGTAATCACGCCAGGAGCAATTTTTTCAACAGGATAAAACGTATCACTTTTCACCTCTCCCTTCCCATCAATCGGCTGGCCAAGAGCATTTACCACTCGACCAATTATCTTCTCACTCACTGGAACAGAAAGGATCCGTCCGGTTGCTTTCACTTTCATCCCCTCATGGATATCTCCAATTTCACCCAAAATCATAATCCCCACTTCACTCTCTTCAAGATTCAGCGCTACTCCGAGTGCTCCATTTTCAAACTCTACCATTTCAGAGGCCATCACCTCAGACAAACCCGCCACGCGAGCAACACCATCACCTACTTCGAGTACCGTACCGATAGCCTCACGCTCAGCAGCATGATGGAACTGTGCGATTTCTTTTTTAAGTTCTTCAATGAGTGGATTGCTCATAAGTTTTAGAGTGAATACGAATGAGAGAGTTTATGAAGGGCTGACCGGAGCGAGATATCGTACCGCACATTTTCAGTTTCAATGATGATGCCCCCAACAAGATTTACATCTTCTTTCCATGTACAGAGAATCTTCTGCTCGGGAAAAAATTGAGTTACTACTCGTTCAATTTCTTTTTTTTCAGAATCAGAAAGAACGCGAATACTGGTTATGGTTACTGGGATAATACCCTGATCACTATTGATTGCACGATAAATCTCTGAAAGAACTTGTTCGCTTCGGTGCATCCAGTGTTTTTTTGAGAGAAAATCAAAAACCGCGCGCGAGACTTCGTGGGGGTCAAGCTTTCCTTCGTGCGACAGATCGACGCACGCCCGAGCAATTTGTCGTTCAGAAACTCGCATAGGGTCATTTCACTTCTCTAAGTGCTTTCTCGATCAATGTCTGGTCTGCTGGCTCATCAATTTTTTCGTGTAAGATTTTTTCAACAGCTATCGTCACTACCTGCGCAAGCTCTCCCTTCGCTTCGCGAATGAGTTTTGCCTGTTTTTCCGCAAGATGAACATCTGCCTCCTTAATCATTTTTTCAATTTTTTCTTTCGTTTCGGAGAGCATCAGTTCATCCCGTTGCTTCGCATGTTCCTCCGCCTTGGCGATTGACTGACGTGCTTCTTCTCGTGCCAGAGTTAATATTTTTTTCTCTTCCTCAAGCGTAGCGGCTAATTTTTTTTCAGCTGCCTCCGCATTCTGGAGACCCGATTCAATCCTGGCTGTACGTTCATCCAGATAGGCCAAAATTGGCTTATATGCGTAGCGTTTCAAAATCCAAAGAAGCACCAAGAAATTCACTGCCTGTGCAATGAGAAGTTTCCAATCAATACCAAGCTTTGCGAGAACTTCCATGGGAGCAAATTAACTGAAGAGGATCATGAGCGCAACCACAAGTGCATAAATCGCTACCGCTTCGGTCACAGCAATCGCAAGAATCATCGTCGTTTGTACTTTGCCCTGAGCTTCCGGATTTCGTCCGATTGCCTCAAGAGCTTTCCCCGCGAGAATACCTAGACCCACGCCAGGTCCAAGGGCTCCGAGTCCTATTGCGAGAGCGGCACCGATCATTTTGGCTGCTTCGAGTTCCATATGATTATTGATAAATTATGAATTATTTATAAAACGAATTGGCTTAGTATACCGTATTTTCAGCTTTTTGTCCAAGACCGTTAGTGTGCCGCCTCAGTCATTGCTGATTTCAAAAACACCAGCGTAAGCATCGCAAAGACGATGGCTTGGATAAATCCCACGAAAATTTCGAGAAAGAGAAATGGGAGCGGTAAAAGAAACGGCACGAGATGAAGCATCACGGTAAGGAGAACTTCGCCCGCGAAGACATTTCCGAAAAGACGGAAAGTGAATGAGATCGTCTTGCCCACTTCACTCACGAGCTCGAGAATACCGACAGCCGTCCCAATACCATAGGGTTTATGAAATGGAGAGACAAGAAATTTTTTTCCGTATTTCCAAATGCCAAGCGTGGCAACTCCAGCAAATTGAATGGTAAAGACCGTGATAAGAGAGAGTGCCAAGGTAAAATTGAGGTCTGCTGAAGTACTTCGAAGAAAGGGAATAATGGTTGCGTGCGTCCCCTCACCATGAGTAAGTCCGACTGTCCCCATCCCAGGAAGTAAGCCAATCCAATTCGAACAGAGAACGAAAAGGAAAATAGTCGCGATGAGAGGAAAAAAGGTTCGCGCCTGCGCTTTATCCTGAGTTACCGACTCAATCAGTCCCAACAATGCATCGACAATGATTTCCAGTAAATTTTGTGCACCCCGAGGCACCGCTTGCCATTGCCGTACAATTTTTTGAGTAAAGAGAACTATTAAAACAGCCACGGTAAAGCCAATGAGAAGGGAGTTCGTTATCGGAAACGAAAAAATAGAAAAAAGTTTTTCAGCGGCTATCGAGATTTCCACCCCGTTAGAGATAATGATTACGTTTGCAGTATTCTTCTATTATTTTTTTTCGTTCTAGACTCGTTAGTCAACTCTGTGCACAAAATATCTAACGGGGTCCATATGCTCAAAATCCTGTAAACAAAAAGAAGGGACTTCCCTCTTTTTAAGCGCTTCTATTGTACGCGAGAAACCAAGTGACGTCAAACGCCCAAACTATACTGACTTCTTATTCTGATCTCGGTCTTGAACGGCTTTTTGAATGTCATGCTCAGCTTTCCACATTTCAAAACGGTGTATCCAAGTATCCATATCTTCATACAAGAGACCGAGTAGCTTCCCGATTTCTCCCTTTTCAGCTTGACTTGGGGTTTGATTAAACCGCTTACTCTCCCGAGTTATCACCTTATGAAGGGCCGTCATCCGGCGATGTAAATCTTGTAAAGTCCCATCCCACGCTGGTTCTTCGCGAAGCTGCGGCGTCATATCAAGGGATTCTTCGTCAGCACCCGTATCCACTATCTCGCTGCGCGAAGAACTGTTTTTTTCGGATTCAATGAGTCTAACAGTATCAGCAGTATCTTGGATTAGATCCAAATCAAACTCGAAGGATTGACTAGCTACGTCTCCCTGAGAGAGAACCCTTTCATTGAGATTAGCCGCCTGAGGATTAATCTTGCTCCTCGTATCAATCCCTTGATTAGGAAATATACTCTTATCAATCTCTATTGGAGCACTCTTTCCAATAGCACTTGATTTTTCTGGTTTTGCCTTACCACGCCAGATAGCCTCAGCTTCCTTTCCTGCCGCCGCTGAAACACCAAAGACTTCTCGATTCATAATACATGAAATAATAACCCCCTTCATTATACTATTCTAAACACATCTTGAACGGTTTTTGTTATAATCGATTCTATTTCTCGAGTCATACCCCCCTTGAAATATGCGATTCTCTCAATGACCTCCACCACATGGGCCGGTTCGTTGCGCTCGCCACGGTGGGTTTGGGGAGAAAGAAAGGGACAGTCGGTTTCCGCGAGAATCCGATTAAGTGGCACAAGTTTCACCGTCTCTCCAAGATCGTCCTTTGATCCAATCAAAGCCTTCTTAACTGGATAGGTTATGTTTCCAGCAAAAGAAAAGTAGAGATTTGGGACCTCGAGAAACTTTTTCGTGATTTCAGTATCCCCCATATAACAATGGAGGATACCGACTTTTAGATGAGCACATTGAGCTTTCATGATCGCGAGCATGTCCTCATACGCGTCCATACTTCCAAGAGATGGGCGAGTATGAATGATAAGTGGGAGTGCTAATTCCGCTGCCAAAGCAACTTGTGCCAAAAAACCCTCTTTCTGAAAAGCGCGCTGTTCTTCAGAAATTACATGTGATACATCATGACTGAAATAATCTAGTCCGCATTCTCCAATGGCTACTACTTTGTTTCTTTGAGCTACGGTGCGAAGCGTATTAATCTCTTGCGTGAACCATTCAGAAGCGTTTTCTCGAGTAGCACTAAATTCGTGCGGATGAATACCAATGCTTGCGAAAAGCTCGGGGTACTGATGAGCAAGCTCGACCGCTTGGAGACTTTCACCGGTAGTACATCCAACAACAATCATTTTCTCAATACCCGCTGCTTTGGCTCGTGCAATCACCGCTTCGCGATCCTGGTCGTAACTTTGGAAGTAGAGATGAGTATGGATATCGTACATATTGTCTTTTTGGAGTTTTCTGCTAAAGTGGCGGTACCGACACCCGAGGAGATCCTCATGAAGGAAAGACTCTTTCAACTTGCGGTAGTTCTCGTCGTTGGACCGATCCTAGCCCTCTACTACGATAAGATGAAGCGTGGCGGAGATGTACCGACGCCGAAAGCACGGCACTGAGACCACCGAGGCGGCTTGCAGCGCAAGTCGCCTCGCCTTATTTTATACG
>CAZABS010000009.1:0-4667 GCA_964483635.1 uncultured Bdellovibrionales bacterium | reverse complement strand
ATCAGCATTGTATTTCTCGGTGAGACGCTCCATCGTCACATCTACATCTTCTCCAAACGGCCCAGCTGAAAGAAGAAGGTATCGAGTCCCATCGGCTCCAAATTTTTCGAGAAGTTCATCGATGGCAATAACATTCCCAAGGGTCTTGCTCATCTTTTTTCCTCCGGAGAGGATATGCCCATGCGTAAAGAGAAGCTTCTGAGTTGGAATACCCAGATGCATGAGGATCGCAGGCCAAATCGTCGCATGCACACGGAGAATATCCTTCCCGATAAACTGGACATCAGCCGGCCACTCAGGAGAAACACTCTCTGAATTTCCATCCCAGCCGAGAACCGTAAGGTAGTTGAGGAAAGCATCTACCCAGACATACGTCGTTTGAGTCTCATCAAAAGGAAGTGGAATTCCCCAGGAAACATTTTTCCGTGAAACAGAGACGTCTTCCAGTTTCTCCCCTTCCAAAAAAGAGAGGATCTCTTTCTTGTAGCGCTCGGGTCGCACCGCCAGTTCGTCGGTTTTGATCCGTCGGATGAGCCCTTCCTGGAGCACTGTCATCTTCATGAGATAGCTCTCTTCCTTCATCATTTCGGGAACCGTATTATGATCTGGACACTTGCCATCAATTAAGTCATCCTCCGTCTTGAACTGCTCGCAACCAACACAGTACAGACCCTCATAAAAACCTTTGTAGATAGCTCCCTTGTCATAGAGAACTTGGAGCACTTTCTGAACTGCGGCAATATGTGATGGCTCCGTCGTCCGAATAAAACGGGTGTACTCGATATTCAATTTTTCCCACAACCCTTTGAAGGTTTCACTGATTTCATCGACAAATACTTGTGGATCCTTCCCAGCTTCTTTTGCTTTGATGGCAATTTTCGCTCCATGTTCATCGGTCCCGGTCGCAAAAAACACGTCTCGTCCTTGGTTTTTTTGAAACCGAGCAATCACATCAGCGGCAATGGTCGTATAAGCATGACCAAGATGCGGCTGACCATTCACATAATAGATCGGGGTGGTGACAAAAAATGGTTTATTGTTCTGCATAACGTTTAATTTCTTCATAAAGTGATGGGACCGATGGGAGATCAGCAAATTCATTTGGTTCAATCCAACGGTACTCGCTATGCTCTTCACTTAGTGTCACTGTATCATTCTCAGTCTTACACAAAAAGGTAATCCCAACCTTAAACTCCCCCGTTTGCTTCCGAAAGGTGAAGACATTGAATGGTTCTCCTACCTCGACCGTTAACCCTGTCTCCTCGAGTATTTCACGCTTCAGAGCTTGTTGTGGAAGTTCCTCGGCATCCATACCACCCCCGACAGTCTCCCAGACTTCTGGCAGGTGATCGTCTTTCGAGGAACGCTTCAAAACCAGGATCTTTCCATCCGGCCTTCGGATAATTCCTTTGACAGCAATATAAAACTGCATAATTGTTTTTATGGAGATGCTGTGTTTACTCTCGAGTGCAAAGAGTCTGGTGGCTTTCGCACGTGAGGCTCATGAGCAAACGAAGGAAATACAGTATCTCCACGCATTTTCTAGTACACAATAATCACAAACTCCCCTTTTAGTTTTTTAGCATCAGACGTGAGTGTTGCCAAGACTGATGGGATATTCCCTCGCAGTACTTCCTCAAACATTTTGGTGAGCTCACGCCCAAGGATAATGCGTTTCATGGGAGCAAATTGCTGGAGCAGTTCAAGATTTTTTACAATTCGATGAGGTGACTCATAGTACATAACAGGGAGTTTACTTTCGGCAACACTCCGAAAAAATGTCTCGCGACCTTTTTTGTGAGGAGGAAATCCCAAGAAAACGAATTCTCGCAAATCTATTCCAGCTACCGAAACGAGCGCTCCAAGAGCAGACACTCCTGGAATCGGGACCACACTGACTCGAGCCTCGAGCGCCAGTGAAACAAGGAAATTCCCCGGATCCGAAAGTCCTGGTGTTCCAGCATCCGTGACAACAGCCATAGATTCACCAGCTACCAGTCGCGTGATAATTCCCTCAAGTTTTTTCTTCTCAGTATGCTCGTGACATGAGAGAGTTGGCGTTGTGATAGTATACTTCGCAAGTAAGCGCTTGGTTACCCGCGTATCTTCAGCCAAAATTAAACTCACTGATTTGAGGGTCTCAAGGGCACGCAAAGTAATGTCACCGAGATTGCCAATCGGAGTGGCAACCACAAAGAGTTTTCCTGCTTCGGTACTTGACATAAAGGGTTTTTCTCGAGTTATAATAGCAAAGTCTTTCAACGAGGAGATATTCGTGACAACCAGATATTGGGTTTTCCTTTCGCTGCTACTCGGGTTTGCTATCGCAGCCTTCGGTTTCCCTGAACTCTGGGTGCCGATGCACCGCGACGGCACCCTCATGCTCGGAGGCATCGCCTCAGTCGGGAGCGGCTACAGTGCCTGGCGCCTGCGGCGCGCAGCTCGCCGGAGGTAAATCTCCGCACATCCTATATCACCCGCTTCACTCGTCCTGTCCGAACCTGGCCAGGGCGCGTTTTTTTAGAAATGTACCAAGGCTTCGAGCTCTTGCTGATGCACATGCGGACCAATCACTGCCAAATTAAGTTTACTGTTTTTGAAAATATCTTTTGAAACTCGTAAGACATCTTCAGCTGTCACTCCCTCAATCCGCTTTCGTTTTTCCTCGAGGGTTGTGATCTGTCCGAAAAGCGTTTCCTGAGTCACGATGTACTCCACCACATCATCGGATCCCTCGAATCCCATGGCGAGCTTTCCTTTGATATACTCCTTTGCCTTGGTCAATTCTTCAGCTTCAACTTTTTCGTTGGCCATCCGGCGATATTCATCAAGTATCACCGCTATCGTTTTCTCAAGATTTTCATGCTCCACCCCACACTGCGTCGCGAGATAGCCGGCATCATGGTAGTTCTCGCCCGAAGTATGGACGCTATACGCGAGTCCGCGCCGTTCGCGTACCGCCATGAAGAGCCGTGAGGACATCCCTCCCCCGAGAAGTGTCGCGATGACCGCGAGCACATAGCGATCCTTGTGAGTCATGTTATAGGTTCGTACCCCAAGGAGCATATGGGTCTGATCGGTTTTTTTGTGTTGGAGAAATACCCCTGGCTTATTTTGTTTTTCGGCAATCTTTTTAAAAACAGGGGGCTTACCTGTTCGGATATGTTTGAAACGCTTCAGAATTTCTTTCTTGACTTTGACTGGATCCATTTTCCCAGCGACACCCACGACCACATTCCCCGCCACATACCCGTGCTCAAGATACTTTATGAAATCACTTCGTTTGAAACCCTTGATATTATCTTTGGTTCCGATAATTTCCCAGCCGAGTGGATGATCCCCATAGAGATGCATTTCCCACAGATCATTGATATGCCGCATCGGCGTATCCTCATACATGTTGAGCTCCTGAAGAATCGGTCCTCGTTCGCGTTCAATTTCCTCTGGTTCCAGTTTCGCATTCTGAAATATATCTGAGACGACATCGAGCGCCGTTTCCCAGTGATGCGCCTCCACTTTGGCGTAGTACGCAGTGCGATCCTTCCCCGTATAGGCATTGTACTCAGCTCCAATGGCATCAAGTTCCTTCGAGATATCCATAGCCGTTGGACGCTTCTTGGTGCCCTTGAAAAACATATGCTCGAGGAAATGCGCCAATCCATTTTCCTTCCGCGTTTCATAGCGACTCCCGACGCCCGTCATCACCATCACGGTCACCGTCTCGGTCTCATGCATCGGCGCGAGGATAATCCGCAGCCCATTTTTGAGTTTGCTTTTCTGAAATTTCATATCTGAAAATATAAGAAATTAGTGGTAGAGTTCCTGATATTTTTGAAATGGCACCAGTGCGAGAATGATCGTACTCGAATATTCGGAGGTTCGCGTAATGAGATCGTTCGTCAAAATCCCAAGGGCTCCATTTTTTTGTTTGGAGTTCTCTGTCCCAAACACCTGATCATTCGCATGGCCGAGCTCTATTCCCTCCTCAATAAGGCTCGCTACTTGTGGTGGGAGCATGAAGCTCGCGGTTCGAGCCTCACCAATTTTCCCAGCCTGGTTGGCGACAACTGCCCAAGCAAAAGCAAACATTTTCCCGTCAATCTTCTCGACACCTCCCTCTAAACCGACATAGTAGTCAGCAGATGGATCGAGGATTCGCAGGGCGGCAATTCGATTGCGCGCACCTCGGATAGTTTCCTCGTCAGTGTCCGGCTGATCCTTCACCCCCGAAGCCACCTTCGTACCCTCAAATACAAACTCAATCTCGGGAAACGTTCTTTGAAAAGCTTCTCTGGTACCCTCGATCTTTACCGGATTCGTGGATGCAACAATTACTTTCATAATTTCCTAACCCAAAAGCTGTTTCTGAAAAAATTCCCCTAACTCTTCAATCTTCACCCGCTCCTGTTTCATAGTGTCGCGGTCACGGACAGTGACGGTTCCCTCAAGTGATGTATCTTCCCCTGCACCAATGGTGTCAAAGTCCACGGTGACACAGTATGGGGTTCCGATTTCATCCTGGCGACGATAGCGCTTGCCCACATTGCCATTGTCATCGAACTCGCAACGGAATGATTTCCTGAGTACATCAAAAATCTCACGCGCTTTCCCAACAAGCTCGGGCTTGTTTTTGAGGAGCGGAAACACCGCTATCTGGACTGGAGCAA
>CAZABS010000008.1:0-26781 GCA_964483635.1 uncultured Bdellovibrionales bacterium | reverse complement strand
AGCTATGTCGCGGAGCATAAAGACCGTGTAAGTGAGTACACCATGAAGGGGAATACGGTCGCGGTCGTTTCGGACGGATCAGCCGTTTTGGGACTGGGGAACCTTGGTCCGGAAGGAGCGCTTCCAGTGATGGAAGGGAAAGCTATGCTGTTTCGGTCGCTTGCGGGAATTGATGCTTTCCCGATTGTGTTGGATACACAAGACACAGAAAAAATTATCGAGACCGTGAAGAATATTGCTCCGGTATTTGGCGGAATTAATCTCGAAGATATTGCAGCGCCGAGGTGCTTTGAAATTGAAGAGCGCCTCCAGCAAGAACTCAGTATCCCTGTGATGCACGATGATCAACATGGAACCGCGCTCGTGGTACTCACTGGTCTTATCAATGCGCTCAAAGTGGTGAAAAAACAAAGAGCGAAAGTGAGCGTAGTAATTTCAGGCGCCGGGGCAGCTGGACAAGCTATCGCAAAACTTCTCCTCCTCGCTGGAGTGAAACACCTGATAATGCTTGATAGTCATGGTATTATCGGACCAGACCGAGTGGATCTCGATACTCACAAACGAGCTTTCCTCAAACAGACGAATCTCGCTGGCGTGAGTGGGGGATTGGCTGAGGCGCTGACGGGAGCGGATGTGTTTATTGGCGTTTCGAAAGCTGGTATCCTCTCACGTCAACACGTGATGAGAATGGCAAACAAAGCAATTGTTTTTGCGCTTGCTAATCCAGTACCAGAAATCATGCCTGATGAAGCTGTAGCAGGAGGAGCGTGCGTGATTGCAACCGGCCGATCAGATTTTGCAAACCAGATCAATAACTCTCTTGGATTCCCGGGTATTTTCCGTGGAGCACTTGATCACAAAGTGAAGCGGATTACAGATGCTATGCTCGTACGGGCAGCCGAAAATTTAGCGAAGCTGGTAACGAAACCTACCGCAGCACATATTGTTCCAGATACGTTTGATCCAAGAGTGGTTCCGGCAGTTGCGCGGGCTATTCGATAGAGATGACGGTATCCTTGCTCGTCCTGGGAAACCCTCTATACTACAGGCAAAAGCGTGTATGAAGATTTCCTGTGGAAATAGAATGGTTGCTTCTCGAGGTCAGCCGACTGAAACCGTTTCAATTGACCTTGTGAAAGAAGATATCCACTTTGTGCTTTTGGTCGGGGCGATTGGAGCTGGAAAAAGTTTCTTTCATCGCTTCGTTTATCGAGAACTTATCCAAAATCACTCACCCAAGGAAGTGGCATTTCTTTTTTTCGATGCTACCGGGAAAGAGGCGCGTGAATGGGAACACTCTCCCTATCTCTATCATTCAATCGTAACGGAGCCCGAAGAAGGACTTCGAGTCCTCGAACTGATTGCGCGAGAAAGCGCTGGACGCCAGGTGAGGGTGCCCTCAATTCCCGAGCTCGTGATTCATATAGAGGAAGATGTATTTGTTCTATACGACTGTGATCGTTTTGAGAAAGCACTGCGGGAAATTTTGCGTCACCGAAAAACGAACGCGGTCTACATTTTTTATTCAACGAGTCACAGAGATTATGGGTTGCTGGAAAGTTGGCTGAAAACCTTTGTTGATTTGAGAATTGTATTTAAATTGGATACTGAAGAAGAAGCCCTGTGGCTCACCGGTGAGACGACTCCGGTTCACTTTGTTTCTCCTGGCGAACATCTCCTGGTTTTTGGAAGTGAACGAATACATTGTACGGCTCATATGGATACGACCGAAATCCTGTAGTGAAAAATCACCGAGTTGACAAAAGCACTAAAATAATGTACCATACGTTGTCTGTCAATTTGCTTCGTTTTCTCACTCCATGAGTTTTCATCAATTAGGTATCGCGCCGCAGCTCCTCACGCTTCTCGATAAGCTGGGGTTTACGGTGCCTACACCTATCCAAAAACAATCTATTCCCGTTGCCATTCAGGGGAAGGATATTATGGGTATCGCTCAAACTGGAACGGGCAAAACCCTCGCTTTTGGTGTTCCAATGGTGCAACTCTTGGCTCAAAAGAAGGGAAATCATGGATTGGTACTTCTCCCAACTCGTGAACTCGCTCTTCAGGTCGAGCAGGCACTGGCAACTTTGGCTCGTCCTCTTGGACTCAAAACTACCGTTTTGATTGGCGGCGAATCCATGAGTCCACAGCTTCGGAGCCTTCGGGCTCATCCGGACATCATTATTGCAACTCCAGGTCGTCTTATTGATCATCTCGAACGGAAGAGTCTATCACTTTCGCGGGTAGCCATTTTGGTTTTGGATGAAGCCGATCATATGCTCGATATGGGGTTTGCTCCCCAGCTCAAGCGGATCATGGAACAAGTCCCGAAGAATCGTCAGACCCTTCTTTTTTCGGCTACCATGCCACCAGAAATTGTCCGAATAGCGACGCAGTATATGGCGACTCCGGTACGCGTGGAGGTGACGCTGCCGGGGACAGCTGCACAATCCATTACCCAAGAACTCTTTTTTGTGGCGCATATGGAGAAACTGTCGCTTCTTGAAAAACTCCTCAGCGAATATACGGGAAGTGTCTTGGTGTTTACTCGGACGAAACATGGCGCCAAACGAATTGCGCTTTCGCTTCGCAATAAAGGTCACAGTGCGGCCGAGATTCACTCGAATCGTTCACAGAGCCAACGCCAGGAAGCGCTCTCTGGTTTTCGAGTAGGGCGTTACCGGGTGCTCGTCGCCACAGATATTGCTGCGCGCGGAATTGATGTCTCGGGTATAGAATTGGTGATTAACTATGACTTACCAGAAAAAGCAGAGGATTATGTACATCGGATTGGCCGTACTGCTCGAGCAGGGAAAGAAGGCCGTGCAATCTCCTTTGCCATGCCAGATCAACGCGGAAACGTGAAAGATATTGAGCGCTTGATCAGGTTAACTCTTCCAATCATTGGCCATGTTGGTGTGACGCCTTTTGTACCTGGGACGCCTACAGCTTCTCATCATCGCCCAGCTCGCCGTCGCACTGGTTTTCATTCACGTCGACGTCGGTAGCACTGGATCTGTTAGAATTCTTGTATGCTGAAACTTCTTGGTGCAATCACCTTCGTCTTTCTTGGTATCAGCGGACTGGCTTGGACGCTTTTTCACGATGAGCGAGTCATGAGAATAGAACGTGAAGAAGTTTCGCATTCTCTTTCAACAAATTCTTCAATGGATCAAATCATCGCCCCTGAACCGGAACCAAAACCAGAGACAAAAGTGACCATTACTCTTCCAAAGAGTATTCATCACAATGTGCCGTTCACATCACAAGCACCGACTGCTGAGTGGGGAAAGCAGATTTTTCAAGACGGCTGCGAAGAAGCTTCGGTGCTTATGGTCAAGGCATGGCGTGATGGTGAAACGCTTACCAGAGAATCAGCGTTCAAAAAAATATCAGCCCTCGCTTCTTGGCAAATAAAAAAAATTGGTCATAGCGTTGATACGGATGTGGCTGATACGCGCCAATTTCTTCTCGAGGAATATCTGGATGTTAGTGACACGGTTTTGCAATATGATTTTACATTGGATGAACTGATCGACGTGACACAGCGAGGGATTGTGATTGTCCCAACCAATGGACGGAAACTCGGCAATCCCAATTTCAAGAACCCTGGACCACTCCAGCACATGCTTGTGATTGTTGGGTATGACGCATCGCTTCATGAATTTATTACCAATGATCCCGGTACGCGTAAAGGAGAGGGGTATCGCTATCCAGAAGCAATTTTATATGCTGCTATTCGGGATTATCCAACCGGTGTACACCTCCCAATTGATAGTGAACGGAAGGCTCTCATTCTCGTGCTGAAAGAACAAGGCGTTTAATGCTCGTCCGTGTACCTGCGCTGAAAAGCAAAACGGGATATTGAAAAGAAGATGAGGCCGCTTTACTGCGTTTGTTTGTTCTTTCACCAAGCTCTTGAAGAGTAGATGAATCTATGTCATACTGTCCCAGCTTCTCTCTCTATTTTATTATTATTTTGTCTTGCTGAGTGATTCTTATGGCCAAAGACACTGTCGTTCTTCGGTTTGACGCCGTTTCCTTTGAATTCGGTCACAAGAAACCCATCCTGGATGAGGTGAGTTTTTCGGTTCGAAGTGGATCAAAGATAACCCTGATGGGACAAAATGGTGCCGGGAAAAGCTCCTTATTCAAACTTATCACCGGTGAGCTTCATCCTGAGAGCGGTAGAGTTTCCATTGATCGGGGGGCGACAGTCGCGATAGCTCGTCAAACGATCCCACGAGAACAACTAGACTTTACCGTGGAGCAATTCTTTGAACAGTTCTTTTCTGAAAAAAAATGGAATCTTCCAGCGCTGATCAAAGATGTCCTCGAAGTGGTTCATCTGGTAGCCCCGCTTCAAAAGAAGCTTCGGGCTTTTTCTGGTGGACAACAAGCCAGGCTATTGCTTGCTTCGGCTCTTATCCAAAATCCGGATATTCTCCTTTTAGATGAACCGACGAATAATCTCGATGCAGCAGGAATTGCGCACCTCACACAGTTTCTTCTTGACTACCAAAAGACCTGTCTCGTAATTTCTCATGATGCGGAATTTCTGAATGCCTTTACGCATGGTGTTTTGTATCTCGATGTTTTCACTCATAAAATAGAACAGTATACGGGTGATTACTACACGGTTGTAGAGGAAATTGGTCGGCGCATTGAAAAAGAACAACGAGAAAACGTTCGTCTCGAGAAAGAAATTCAGGCCAAGCGAGATCAGGCGAATGTGTTTGCCAATAAAGGGGGGAAGCTTCGAGGAGTTGCTAAGCGCATGCGTGACTTAGCTGACGATCTTGAAGCAAACAAAGTTGAGGTACGCCAAGAAGATCGAACGCTTTCATCTTTTCAAATTGAGTGTGAAGATATTGCTGGACCGATTATAACTCTACATCATGTATCGGTCGTAAAACAGCATGAGGCAGAAATACATCCGATCAACCTGGTTCTGAAGCGGAATACGCACCTTTTTGTTGCTGGACCGAATGGGATAGGCAAAAGCACCCTTCTTGAAACTATCGCTCGGGGTGATACAGAATGCGTTACCGTCGCGCCAGGAGTCACGGTAGGGTATTACCGACAGGATTTTTCAAGTCTCAACTTCGATCACACAGTCGCTGAGTCGCTCCAAGAAGTGATGGGGCATGCCGGGATGGAGGAAGCCTATCAAACAGCCGCAAAATTCCTCATACCAGCCTCGCTCATTCAGAATAAAGTCGAGAGCCTTTCAGAGGGACAAAAAGGACTTCTGCTATTTGCTCGGCTGTATCTGCAAAAACCAAACCTTCTCATTCTTGACGAGCCGACGAATCATATTAATTTTCGGCATCTTCCGGTGATTGCAGCCGCCCTGGATCAGTACAAGGGTACTATGATTTTTGTAAGTCATGTACCGGATTTCTTTGCTCAAATTCGGATTGATGAAGTCCTGGATCTCGAATCATTCTAATTCATCTTGATGGTGAGGATCTGGTGCGTCTTGAAAGAAAAGAAGTTTCAAAAAGAGGAAAATCATACCGAGAGTTGCTCCGAAAAAAATCGGGATACTCCAGAGGGGTAGCTTGATAAGAGAGATGAGGAGGAGCCCAACCCCCCAAAGGATGGTGATCCAAAGAGATGGGGATTTCCAAAGAGATTCTTTCGGAAAATCGAGTTCAAGCTTTGCTCCAAGCCAAGCCAAGATACTCGTTCCAAGGAGAAGAAAGAAGAATACTTTCGTAAGTGAGAGTCTGGCGGTGATGAATGTAGGGAGTAATACTTCGAGTGTGTAGAGTCCGGCAAATCCGATATACCCTACCACGAGCACTTCAAAGAGGAGTGTCCACACGAGAGCGAGAGACCCGGTTTCTTTCCAAAGGTCGATTGTATTGGTGAAATATTCTTTAAGTTTCATAGCCAAAACGAACGAGGATTCTCTTTTTGATTGTAGCGAGGAGGGTTCTGGCATTAGAGAGACTTTTTTCTGTCTGAAATTCAAGACTGAGGATTCGGATATTTATTTCTGTATCAGGTTGACTCAGGGTGAGTTCGTAATCGCTTCCGGGAAGAGAGGAGAGTGCTTCGAGTGGGATTTGGCAAGAAAAATTATGAGGGAGAAGTGTCGATGTGAGATCACAAACAACGGATTGTTCACTTCCGTTTCCACTCACCTCAATAGGAGTTTGCTTCTGGGTGAGGAATTCACGATACATTGAGTTGGTGATTGGCCGTTTCCTGCCATGATCTATAAGATAGAACGTCTCCGTATCTCGATCGCGGAAAAGGGTTCCATCGGGATGAGGAGCTCCAAGGAGTAGAATCCGACCGCGCTGGTACATACCAACATCTTCAGAATTAACCGGGAGCACGTCTGAAAAATGGTATCCGAGTGCTAAGAAAATGTCAGCACTTCCGACGGGACGTACAGTTGTTTCATCGGTAACAACAAAAACACCGTCCGCAAATGAGAGGAGGGATCCTGGTCGAAACCCGATGAAGTTTTCACTCACGGGAAAACGATTGAGAAAATCGGACGATTCAACGATCGCAAAGTTCTCAGGATAACGAGAATGGAAGGCTGTCGCCCCAACGAATGGTATGAGGATTTCGTTTCGCAAGGCGTAGTAGGTTGAATCGATTCTATAGATGGCTTCTGTTGGAAAAGTGTCGAGCGACTCTCCTTCAGGAAACCAAAAAGCCTGATAGGATCGCCGGAGGGTGCCCTTGAGCGTTGTTGGGAGAAACGATTTTTTTTCGAGATTGGCTGTGAGGAGTGCTTTTGAGAAGTTACCAACAACACCAGCATTGAGTGTGAGCGACAGAGATGGATCAAATTTTCCATTGAGTCGGGGGGTCGCATCTGCCAAGCGAGGATTGAGGAGATTATTCTTGGAAGAATTTGGGGTTGAAAAATCAAAACGATATACGAGGTGAGGAAAAAGAAATGCAGATACGAGTAAGGTGAGTATTGCGAGTATGCCAACCCAAAGGAGTAACCGGAGCTTCCGGTAGAGGTGCTGACGATGTGGCGGAATGGTGATAGGTGGATTGAACGACATAGTTACGGTGCAATTTCAAAGAGAACATTCACGGATTCGGTTGTCTTGGCAAAAGGTCGGGCAAAAAAACTCCGGGAAGCTTTTAATTTTTTCGACGTGAAAGTGACGGTTTCAATGGGGATAAGTCTTTCTCCGTACATTTCAGCGTATTGTCCGAGACTTTCAGCTGGAGAAAGGAGGTAAAGCGTCTTGAAGCGATTGCGATCAATCCGATCAAGATCGAGTGGATTGAAAAGATACACCGCTTGCTTGTTTTCAAGAAATGAAAGGGGTCCGCTCACCAAAGAATGGGGATCTCCTGTGCTCTCACGATCAATAAGAATCAAATCGTGTTGGTCAAATTGAGTACCAAAACTCCGTGTATCCTGGAGTAGTCCCGGGTTTTCCGTGATTCGGAAGACGGTGAGTGTGGGTATTGCTTGACTTAGAAAGAAGCAACCAAGTATTAGGAGTGATTTTTGTTGGGCACTGAGAGAAGGAATGAAGGAACTCCGAGAGCTCCATGTCCAGATGCTGGTAACGAGCAGAAAAATAGCTGTTGGATAGAGGGTAAAAAAGAAACGGCGGAGCATCCATGGGTGATCAGGGGTGATAGACGGGATCAAAAAGTAGAGGAGTGTGGGAGCAGCAAGAAAAAGTATCCAGAGAGGAAAGCGGTCTCGATATCGGACAAAGCAGATGCTGGCAAGTAAGGCACCAACAAAGAGAATGAGGAGTCCATAATGAGAAAAAATGAGTCCGAGACTTTCGGTGTCAGTTCCACTGATGGTGCCTCCGAGGGGTGCATGTTCATTGATTCGTTTCAGGAGCGCCTTCCCAATCATTTTGTAAAATGGGAGATTCATAAAGAAATCTCTGAAAAAGACAAATACCCAAAGGACGGCTGCAAATATGGCGTACTTTTTTGGGAAACCCAAGAGGAGTTTCCGCATATCTGATTTCCAGAGAATGAAACCTAAGATGAGCACAAAAAAAACAAATCCTTCAATACGAACAAAGGGGAAGAAGCTTGCAATCAGGAGAAGGATAACGAGTGTTCTTTGATGAGGGGTTTCGAGCAGCGCGAAGAAAGAGAGGGAGAGAAAAACAAACAAGACAACGGCGAAATTTTCCGAGAGCGTGTAGGTGGACATCCAAAGCGGGAGGAAGGCAAGTGAACCGAGCAGAGTCCCTCCTAAGGCAATTGTTTTGGAAATACGCAGAGCAAGAAGTTCAAAGAGTCCCCAGCCGAAGAGGATAAAGAGAATGCTATTGCCAAGTGCATAACCAGGCAGACCGAACAACGTGATAAAGGCGGCGAGCCAGCTGGTGTATCCAAGTGGAAACTGGGTAATGAGTGATCCGTTTTCCGTGTACGCGAAACCAGGAAAATTCAGAGCCGTGCCGGGTCCATAAATATCAAAGAAAGTCTGAACAGCATCGTTGGTAAACGTGAGTTGGTGATTGGCTGCGAGTCGATAGGCCGCTTCGGCAATTGATCCTTGATCACGACCTGTAAAGACACTTGGATCTCTTGAGAGTGTTATCCAAAGAACCAGGAGGGTGAGAAATGATACAAGAAAAAAACGATACCAATCGCGCGTGTGGAAAAAAAATATGAAAACCAAAAGGAATGATGCCCCGTAGAGGATCGTCAGCGCAGAAACGAGGAGTGACGAAAACAGACCAAAGAGCGCTAACAGTAAAATCAACCAACTGAAACAGAGGGTAATGGCAATACTGAAAACGATTGCTGAGGGGGTGAGAAAGCGAATGAGGAGATTCATAATGGCTTCATTATAGGGAAAAGGTTTGATTCCGGCAATTTGCAGAGGAATGAAAAAACAAGCTACAATAAAAGAAAGTCGGCTCATAAAAATACCCCGATGAACTTTTTCTTGTGGTACTACTCCCGAGGTTGGTTGGATCTTTTTCGTTGGAGTAAAAACTTTATCCGGTATCCGCTCTATCGGGCGAATGTTGGTTCACTTTTGAGTACTCTCCTTTCACCGTGGCGAAGGGATGTTTCATACAGGAATTGGAGAGGGCTTCATCCATTTCTTGCGCTTCAGTCAATTTTCAATAATATTCTCTCGCGTTTTTTGGGAATGATTGTTCGGATGGGGGTGATCGTGTACGGAATGGTGTGGTTTCTTTGGAATCTTGTGTTTGGAGTTTCGGTCGTAGTGCTCTATACACTGACTCCAATATTCCTCTTACTCGCGCTCATCTTTTCGCAGACATATCCGCTCTGGACGATGAGTATTGCTTCGGGAGCCTTGCTTGTATTCATACGGGCTCTCCTTGCCTGGAGAGTATATTATCACAGGGAGCGTAGTGGAGTGGATCCACGGCAAGCAGTGTGGTTTCCCCGTGCTCTTGGTCGACTCGGACTCCTGAAACAGGATATACCACGAGGGAGGCTTGCGGAACAGAATGTTGTGACACACGCTCTCGAACGCCTCGGTGTTAAACCAGAAGCATTTACTGCCGCATGCGAAGTGGAACGACGTTCTTTTGAGCGCCGCGCTCAGCGTGAAGACCAAACACAGTGGGAATTTTGGAAACGTACACCTCCAATTGGGGAACAATGGATTTACGGATACACGCCGAAACTTGATCAGTACGCACGTGATATATCTGTCATTGATTCAAGTGAATACGCTCATCTCATACCCTTTGAGCGTGAATCAGTTCTTGAACGAATGCTTTTAGCTCTTGGAAGACCAACGGGAAATAATGTTTTGCTTATCGGAGAGCCCGGGATAGGCAAAAAGACCATTGTGCATGTTTTGGCTCGCCAAATTCGTGAGCAGGCTCTTACTGAAGAGATGCTTGTGAAATTTCGAGTATTGCTTTTAGATGTTGGACAAATCCTCTCGGACGGGCAGGCCAATCAACATGATCCGAAAGACTGGTTGCGCACGATGCTCACTGAAGCTCTTTTGGCAGGAAATATTATCTTGATTGTTGAAAACCTTGATATGTACCTCAATCCAAACGGGGATTATCGAGTTGGGGACATTTTTCATGAATTCCTTGATATTCCGGCGAGCCGTCTCATTGGTCTCATGACTCCGGCGGCGCATCATGAACTTACTCGTCTTCAGGTTCCTGTGCTCAAGTATTTCGAACCGATTCAGCTTGAAGAGCCAACCGCTGCTGGTCTTCGGAATATCCTAGTGAATTATTTTGAGCCACTGGAGAAGAAGCGAGTGGTATTTACCCTGGATGCTCTTGATGAGATTATTCGAGCCGCAGAAAAGTATAATTGGGAAACACCGTTTCCCGAGCGAGCAATCGACCTTGCGGAAGAAACTCTTCTCTATTGGGAACGTGATCCAAAAACGCCATTTGTGGATGTATCAGTGGTCAACGCGTTTCTTTCATTGAAATCAGGGGTTCCTATTGGGGAAGTGACGATCGAGGAAAAGGATAAGCTATTGAATTTGGAAGAGCGTTTGCATGAGAGGATTGTGGGACAGCATGAAGCCGTACGTCAATTAGCCGAGGCTTTTCGAAAGGCACGGGCAGGTCTCGGGAATGAAAAGCGTCCAGTGGGAAGTTTTTTGTTTCTTGGGCCAACGGGTGTTGGAAAAACGGAGACGGCCAAAGCCTTGGCGGCGGTGTACTTTGGAAATGAGGAGAATATGGTGCGGCTCGATATGAGTGAATTTCAGACGCAGGAATCTATCCATGATCTCATCGGTTCAACCGAAGGATCAGATACTCCTGGTCGACTTACGAATCTCGTACAAGAACACCCATTTTCAATTCTTCTGTTAGATGAACTTGAGAAGGCACATGCAAAAGTTCTGGATGTATTTCTGCAAATTCTTGACGAAGGATTTGTGACAGATGCGTTTGGGCATAAGGTGAGTTTTCGGAATCTTATTATTATAGCAACTTCGAACGCTGGAGCGGCAGTCATTCATCAAGCAACGACTGCTGGTCAATCAATGCAGCAAATAGAAAAAGATCTCATTCAGACGATTATCAATGAGCGAACTTTTCGCCCAGAATTTCTCAATCGATTTGATGGCGTGGTTCTTTTTAATGCATTGACGCACGAAGAGATCGTGCAGGTAACCAGTATGAAACTTGAGAATTTTGCGACTTCACTCAAGGCGAGCAAGGATATTCGTGTCATTTTTCCTCAGGATGTGATCTCGGCTATTGCAACTCGTGGATATGATCCAGCTTTTGGAGTGCGTTCAATTAACCGATACATTTCAGATGTGGTTGAAGACCGGTTTGTGCGAATGCTCCTTGCGGGTGAAGTTCAAAAGGGATCGACGGTTACTCTCACTTTAGCCGATCTCGTATGAATGTTTCTCCCAAGAAGGTGCTCATGATTGCTCCCACCCCGTTCTTCTCTGATCGCGGGACACACATTCGTATTCTCGAAGAGGCTTTGGCATTAGCCCGTCGCGGACACCATGTCTCGATCGCGACCTATCATATCGGGCAAGATCTCCCGAAGTCGCTCGCGCAGCTTGTTGAGGTACGACGGATTCTTCGGCTACTTTTTTGGTACAAGAAGCTTGAAGCTGGTCCTGATTGGCAAAAAATCATTCTTGACCTCATGCTTATTCGAAAGGTGTTTTTCTTGGCACGAACGACTCGTCCGGATATTTTGCATGGTCACTTACATGAGGGAGTACTTATCGGATGGGTGGTTCAGAAAGTTCTTTTTTGGCGGGGGATGAAACTCGTTGGCGATCTGCACGGGAGTTTAACTAAGGAAATGGTTTCACACGCGTATCTACGAAAATCTGGACTCAAGAAAATATTTCAGTGGATTGAGAGGTTAATTGATAATCTTGGCGACCAAGCGATCACGAGTTCATGGGCAAATACGGAAGAAATTTCAGCAATCCGCAAGCGGAGTAGTCCCGTAACGATACTCGATGGAGTAGATGCAACGAGCTACGCGAGTCTTGCTCCACGCGAAGCGATTCGAAAGCGCTATGATATTCCGAGTGGCGCCCTCGTGGTAACCTATACCGGTGCCCTCATTCAAAATAAGGGCATCCGACATTTTCTCTCTGCTATCCCGCTGATTTTGGCTGGACATCCTGAAGTGTATGTCGTCATCGCCGGTTTTCCTTGGAATGAAGTGCAAGATTTTTTTCAGAACAAACCATGGCTTTCACGAGTGCAAGTGATAACGCCTCTGTCATATTTCTTACTCCCCGAGATCCTCCATATGAGCGACGTTGGGATTGACCCCAAGGAAACTGGTGTCGGACAGGCGAGCGGCAAGATGCTCCAATATATGGGAGCGGGACTACCGGTGGTGTGTTTTGATACTCCAAACAATCGTGAATATTTGGCGGAGGGAGGGGAATATGCACATGAGGTATCGGGTAAAGGACTCGCTGATGCCACACTCCGATTATTGCGAGATGGAGAACTTCGCAAACGAAAAGGAGCTGCAAATCAGAAGCGTGCTGCAGAGAAATTCAGTTGGGATACAAGTGCTTCAAAATTAGAAGAGATCTACGCTGAGGTAGCTCCAGAAGAGGATGATGCTCGTCAGAAACCTGGAAACGGAATATAAACAATCATATGAAACTCGTTCTCATCAAAATTGGTAAGGCATGGAGTGTCCTCCGACGCGACGGTTTTTTTCGTGGAAGCCTGAGGGTGTGGGAAGCGTTCCTACGAATGTTTCGGCGTGTGAAACCAGGGGACATTCTCTTCATCACGAATGGCGTTGGGGACAGCGCGCGCTACCGCACGGAACACGTTGTCGAAGAGCTTAATCTCCATGGCTTTCGTGCGTCGGTGACGGTGCAAGACAATCCATTTCTCAAATCCTATGCAGAAGAGTTTTCGGTGTTTATATTCCATAGGACGGTGTTTACACGTGCCATCCAGTCGCTTATTGACGTACTCAAAAAAAATGGAAAAACCATAGTGTTTGAGACAGATGATCTTGTCTATGATCCGAAATATCTCGTTCTCATGGATTATTACCAGCACATGAACGGACTCGAAAAACAACTCTATTCAAATGGACTTGGGGGGGAAATCGTGACGGATCCGTATGTTGCTGTGGCGACGACTACTACCGAATTTCTTGCGGAGAGACTCCGAGAACGTGGGAAAACCGTCTTCATTGTTCCGAATCGACTTTCGAGACAAGATGTTGCCTGGGCAAATGCTGCGTATGGTGCATGTAAGAAGCGCGCACGAGACGGTTTCGTACGCTTGGCATATTTTTCTGGAACACCGAGTCATAATAAAGATTTTGCAACTATTACTGAACCGTTGGCAAAGATTTTGGAGGCGCATCCTGAGACTCGGCTGCTTTTAGTTGGACCACTTGATATCGAAGAAGGTGCTTTGGATGCTTATCAGGATCAGATTGAGCGCGTTTCGTTTGTTCCTCGTGAGAAACTTTTTGATATTATCGCTCGTACCGATATTAATCTCGCACCGCTAGAAATTGGTAATCCGTTCTGTGAATCCAAGTCAGAACTCAAATTTTTTGAGGCGGGAATTGTGGGTGTACCAACCGTTGCAGCGGCTACGGACACATTTAAACGTGCTATTCTTGATACCGTCGATGGAATGGTAGCTGCAAATGAGGATGAATGGTTAACCAAGTTGGAACGTCTTATTACGGATGCTACCTACCGAGCAGATATGGGTGAAGCGGCGCATGAGAAAGCTCTCGCGAATTATACGACGGTACGTGCTACTAATGATCTGTATTACCATTATCTCCGTAATCATATAATGTCACGGGTATGACCAAACAACGAGGATTGAAAGTGCTCATCACGGGTGGTGCGGGATTTATCGGGAGCGCGACGGCCAAAGCGCTGATGGATCGTGGGGATACACCGGTACTTATTGATAACTTCAATGATTATTATGACCCACGTCTCAAAGAGGCTCGGATAAAAAAATTTCTCAAAGACTACAAGGGGAAGTTTCAGTTGTATCGAGGAGATATCCGAGACGTCGTATTTCTTGAACGTGTTTTCAAGCGTGAACGCCCAGACAAAGTAGTGCACCTCGCGGCAATGGCGGGAGTACGAAATAGTCTCAAAAATCCAGCGCTCTATGCTGAAGTGAACGTCATGGGGACAACTCATCTTCTTGATCTTGCGGTGAAGTATGATATCAAGAATTTTCTCTATGCCTCATCCTCATCGGTCTATGGGAATAACAAGAAGTTGCCATTTTCTGAATCTGATCCAGTGGATACGCCGATTTCTCCCTATGCTGCGACCAAAAAAGCAACCGAACTGCTCGCTCATGTGTATAGTCATATTCATGGACTTCCAACGACGGGGCTCCGTTTCTTCACGGTGTATGGACCATGGGGGCGACCAGATATGGCACTTTTTGATTTTACTCGGGCGATTCTGGCTGATGAGACAATCAAAGTTTACAATTTTGGCAATATGACCAGAAACTTTACCTACGTTGATGATATTGTTTCAGGGATTCTTACTGTACTTGATGCTGATCTCACCTGTGCAGTTATGAATATCGGGGGAGACAGGGAAGAGAAGCTTACTCGTTTTATCCAGGTAATCGAAAAAAATATTGGCAAAGTCGCCAAGAAAAAACTCATGCCGATACAACCGGGAGATGTGCCTTCGACCGTTGCTGATATTAAAAAACTCCGAAAACTTGGATGGAAACCAACGACGCGGATTGATGTCGGTATTAAGAATTTCGTTGAGTGGTATAAGGAATACTTCAACGTTTAATTTTGCATGATTGGTGTGTACGCAGTTTTGTCATTCAAAGACTCTCTGAAAGGGGGATGCTAGAATAGGGAGGCTATGTTGAAAATGTCACTCGAATTTCTCTTGCTTACTAGTCTTCTGGGTGGGATAGTTTTTATCTTGCGAGAAGATCCCATCAGATTTAGAGAGGTCGTTGGTCAAATTCCGCTCATCGATTCATTTATTCCAAAACCGTGTCGTGAACCAATACCTTATGCAATTGGCAGTTTTGACACTCGTTTCGGAATAAGTGAAGCAGATTTTCAAATAGCAATTGCCGAAGCAGCTCATGCTTGGGATCAGGCGAGCGGCCGTACGCTTTTTGCAACAGATCCAAAAGCAACTCTCAAAATCAATTTGATCTATGATGAACGGCAAGCAGAAACGGATCGATTGAAAGCGCTGTCCGATTCACTTTCCAAGGTACAGGCATCTCAGATTGTTTTAAGCGAGAAACAGCTATCACTCTCTGCTCGATATGCAGCAACAAAAAAGGAATATGAGAAATTATTGGGACAATTTCAATCTGACCAAGAGAAATATAATCGTGAGGTAGAGTATTGGAATGACCGGGGTGGTGCGCCAGAAGACGAGTACAAAGATCTTATGAAAGAAAAAACCTCACTCAAGAAGGCATACGCTCGGCTTGAAAGTAAACGAGAAGAGCTCAATGAGTTTGCGCGCGGTCTTACTTCGACTAGTCGCGTCGAAACGAAACTCATTGAAGGGTATAATGCTGAAGTTCTCGAATACAAAGAAGTGTATGGTGAACCGGAGGAATTTCAGGAAGGGCTCTATACAGGGAAATCAATTGATATATTTCAGTTCGAAGATCATGCTCAGCTTATCTTGGTCTTGGCGCATGAACTTGGTCATGCTCTTGGAATAGACCACGTCGCGAACCCGACCTCACTCATGTATCATTTCATGGCTGAGCAATCAGATGTTTTGATGCTTTCAAATGAGGATATGGTCGCTCTCAAAACGGCGTGTGCGCTCCCATAAGGCACGTACTTTTATGGCTTATATATGCCATTTTGAAGGGAAGGAAGGAAGGTGCTAAAATGAGTCTACATGACGGTCTTCTGCCGCCAAGGGTTTGGATTCGTAATTGATGCACGTATGTATACCAAGAAACTGAAAATGCAGGATAAACGGGTATGGGGAGCTCTTTTGGGAGAGACGAAGAGAGAAGAAGAGGGGTTAGAGCTCATCGCGTCCGAAAACTATGTCTCACCCGCGGTACTCGAGGCGCTCGGTTCCGTCTTTACCAACAAGTATTCAGAAGGGTATCCCGGGAAACGTTACTATGGTGGCCAGGAATTTACCGATGTAGTAGAGGCTCTTGCTATTGAAAGGGCGAAAAAGTTGTTTGGAGCTGAACATGCGAATGTTCAACCACATTCAGGGGCTCAAGCAAACTTCGCGGTGTATGCCGCACTTCTTGAGCCCGGAGATACCGTTCTCGGGATGGATCTTTCTCACGGGGGGCATCTTACTCATGGTCATCCGGTTACTCTTCCCGCCAAGGTGTATCGCTTCGTGCGCTATAAGACAGAGATTGATGGGACGATTGACTATGCAAAACTTGAGGCATTGGCAAAAAAGGAAAAGCCGAAACTCATGCTTGCTGGGTTCTCATCTTATACGCGCCAGATCGATTACAAGAAGTTTACGGCTATTGCCAAGAAGGTGGGGGCATTGTCGATGATGGATATGGCTCACATTGCTGGACTCGTAGCGGGACGAGCTCTGCCAAATCCAGTCTCACATTTTGATGTGGTAACAGCAACAACACATAAAACGCTGCGTGGACCACGTGGTGGACTTATCCTCTGTCACAAAGAATTTGCGAAAGCGATTGATAAAGCGATTTTTCCTGGAACACAGGGAGGTCCTCATATGCACGTGATCGCGGCTAAGGCGGTAGCCTTTGGAGAGGCTCTCGAACCTTCATTTAAAACGTACGCCAAACAAGTGCTTCTGAATGCGAAAGTACTTGAACAGGAATTCAAACAGCGAGGAGCAAGCCTTGCATTTGGGAAAACAGAAAATCACATGATCGTCCTCGACGTAGTGAAGAGCTACGGAATTTCTGGGAAGGAGGCCGAAGAATGGCTCGATGCGGCGCGCATCACGCTTAATAAAAACGTCATACCGGATGATCCACGTGGGCCACTTGACCCTTCCGGGGTGCGCATTGGAGTGCCAGCCATTACCACTCGCGGTATGAAAGAGCGTGAGACCCGCCTTATCGTTGACTGTATTGATACGGTTCTTCAATCGAAGGGCAATAAGGACGTGATTGCAGCCGTGGGAAAGGTGGTACGACAGCTCTGCAAAAAATTTCCAGTGTACAAAAAGTAACTATGAAGGGGATTATTCTTGCTGGCGGAACAGGAACACGACTTCTGCCGCTTACCTCGGTTATTTCGAAGCAGCTGTTACCGGTGTATGATCGTCCAATGATTTTCTATGCGCTCAATACACTGATTACTGCAGGGATTAAAGATATTCTTATCATCGTAGCGCCGCAATATTCGGGGAGTTATCTGAATCTGCTTGGATCACTCCTCAGAGCACAAGGGATTAATCTCACCTTTATGGTTCAGTCTGAGCCACGGGGCTTGCCCGATGCCTTTCTTTTGGGGGAAGATTTCCTTGATGGGGAGCCAGGAACGCTTATACTCGGTGATAATATTTTTGAAGACGATTTTACGGAGGCTATAGAAAGCTTCACTTCTGGCGGTCGGATTTTTGCGAAAGCGGTGAACGATCCTGAGCGTTTTGGGGTGGTGGAGTTTGATGATAATAACCGCGTACTTTCTCTTGAAGAAAAACCACCAATACCCAAAAGTCAGTATGCGATTCCAGGAATCTATATTTATGATGGAGAAGCAGCTACGGTTGCTCGTGGGCTTGCTCCGTCAACACGTCACGAGTTCGAAATTGTGGATATGCACCGCGATTATCTCGCTCGTGGGAGACTTGATGTGCGGAAAATCGAAGGAGCGTGGTTCGATGCTGGAACCCACGATGCTCTCCTTGCTGCCAGCAATTTCGCTAAAGAAAAACGTCTTTCTGAGGCCTTCCATCCACTTCTCAAAGCAGCAACACTCGAGTTTAATCAAGAATTCAAACGTCTCGTATCTCTGAAATAATCTTCAATATCTAATAATCATTCGTATGGAACACCAGAAGATAAAAAAAGCCATAATCGCTGTAGCTGGGTCAGGAACGAGACTGCTTCCTGCAACAAAATCCATGCCGAAAGAGATGCTCCCTATTGTTGATAAACCCATTATTCAACTCGTAGTAGAAGAACTGGTAACTGCCGGTATTGAGGATATTATCTTTGTAACACGCTGGGACAAGAAGCCGCTTGAAGACCATTTTGACTTCTCTGTGGCGCTTGAGGATGATTTGAAACGCAATGGAAAGATGGATCGGTATGAACAAATTCACGCTTTGGCCGAAATGGCCAATTTTGTACATGTACGTCAGAAGGGTCCTTATGGAAACGGGACACCTGTTCTTTCTGCAGCAAGCCTGGTTGATGATGAGCCCTTCGTGTATTGCTTCGGCGACGATCTTGTAAAATCCCGAGTATCTTTTACAAAACAAATGGTGGATGCATATACTGAGCACGGCAAACCGATGATTGGGGTACAGGAAGTGCCAAAAGAAGAAGTCTCAAAGTACGGCATCGTAGATGTGGATGGAGAGACATTACGAGTCAAGGATATTATTGAGAAACCCCAGATTGAAGAGGCTCCCTCTCAACTGGCAGATTTTGGTCGGATGATTTTGAATCAGGACATTATTAATATTCTCAAACAAACGGCTCTCGGAAAAGGAAATGAACTTTGGATTGTAGATGCGATTCGGAATTATATTAAAGCGGGGGGTGAATTTTATGCAAAGAAAATTGAAGATGGACAATGGATGACAACGGGTGATCCACTCAACTACATGTTAGCTATTCTTACCTATGCGCTTGAGCGACCCGATATTGGTGAACAATTGCGAAACCATCTCAGGGGTCTGAATCTCTAATTGTTTTCATGTACTGGATTTATCTTCTCCTCTTTGTTGCGATGATCTTCACTCCCGAATTGGTCGGTCGGGAGGTATTCTTCTTGAGCGAAGAAAATGCTGAGTCGGTGGTCATTTTTTGCTTTGGAATTCTTGGGCTCCTCCTCTATCTTGCGAAAGAATCAACGCTTATTCGGACGGTGAAGGAAAAGATATTTCTGCAACGGGAAACAAACCAGATTCGGAAAGATCTTTCACAATCCTATTCGTATATCGGCCAGATGAACCGGCGATTTGATATTGTAACCCAATCTCTTTTAGCCTTGCCCACCTCAGCACTTCGGGTTTTTGCGCGAGAGAAGCAAGAACTCTACCGGCCGGTGTTTGATGCGGTACGCTTGTTGACTCACTCGAGGAAACTCTTGCTGCTTTTTGTATCTACTCCAGATGGACGTGTGCTTGCTCGACAGAATACCGGTGGGGATTTTCCTAAAGAAGTTTTGGAGGGAAAACATTTACTTGCAACTAAAAAGTTTTTCTGGGAAGAACATGGAGTATATATTGTACGTTCACCAGAAGATGCTTTTGAAACGGCGACATTTCTTATATTTGAAAAAGTTGCGAATCGGTCAGATGATATTGAGGCATTTCAGATCTTGGCCGCTGAAGCACTTTTCCTTTATTGCATTGAAACGAAAAAAATGTATGCCGCGCTTGGCGAGAAAGGAGGGGATCAGAATGCGTATCGGAATTGACGCTCGCTTTTATGGGAGTCTCGGAAAGGGACTGGGGCGATATACCGAAAAACTCATAGCCGCTCTTGAAACGCTCGATCAGAAAAACGAGTATTTTATTTTTTTACGCAAAGAAAATATTGACGACTTTATTCCTGTGAATCCTCGGTTTCAAAAAGTGCTTGCGGATGAGCGTTGGTATTCTTGGCGGGAGCAGCTTGTATTTCCATGGATGCTCCGGAAGTTTCGTCTCGATCTCGTACACTTCCCTCATTTTAATGTTCCACTTCTTTATTGGAGGCCATTTGTTGTGACGATTCATGATCTGATCCTCTTGCATTACCCAACGATTAAGGCAAGTGAGCTCCCACCCGTGCTCTATTGGCTGAAGTACTGGGTGTATCGTTTCGTCATTCATTCTGCAATACGACGAGCCCGGGCAGTGCTGACCGTCTCTCGGTTTACCGAAAAGGATCTCCTCCACAATATGCCGCGAGCGCAGGGAAAAACTATCCTGACCCCAGAAGCTGCTGATGCGTTTTGTTCCTGGAGTTCCGAAAGTGAAATGAAATCGTTTCTCCTGTCTGTAGGGTTATGGAAATTGTCTGGTGATGATCATCAGAAAAAAGGTCTCTGCGAGTATATTCTCTATGTTGGAAATGCCTACCCGCATAAAAACCTTGATCTTCTGGTAGAATGCGCACGCAAATTTCCTCGGCATACGTTTGTTTGTGTAGGGAAAGAAGATTTTTTTTATCGTATTCTCAAGAAGAAAGTTCGAGATATGAATTTGAAGAATATTTCTTTTCTTGGTTTTGTTTCAGAGAGAAATTTGGGTATACTCTATCGCAGTGCTCAGGTTTATTTTTTCCCATCTCTCTATGAAGGATTTGGACTTCCAGCATTGGAAGCACTGAGTTACGGACTTCCCGTTTTGGCTGCAGATCGGGGCGCTCTCCCTGAAGTAATCGGAAAAGCCGGTATCGTTTTTGATCCGACAAATTTGAATGATGTCATATCGAAACTGAGGCGAATACTTTCAGATGAACCGCTTCGTCAAAATCTCCGCCTGGCTGGGTTTGCTCATGTGCAGAATTTCCATTGGGCTACCATGGCTCTCATGACGCAATCGACGTATGAACAAGTAGGAAATAAACTGTTTCGATAATTATGCCTTTTGATATCCATCGTCCAGAAGAACAACGTGAACCAAGCTTTGAGCGTTCGGAGCCTATTTTCTGGCGACCGACCAAACGATCAGAAAGAATGGGAGATCCTCCGAAGACCTCGGCTCGTCTTGATCGATTGGATCGTGAAAATCGGGTTGGCCGAAAAATATTCTTTGGAGTGCTTATCACGATATTGATAGGATGCGCTGGTTGGTACTTTGCTCACCAACTCATGGAACAAGCTACTCTCGGTGCGGAGAATCTCGAGGATGGATTACGAGCCTTCCAATCCGGTGATCAAGAGAGTGCCGAGCGTTATTTGAAGCGTTCCGATGAGGCATTTAGCAAAGCTCAACGACTGACGCTTGGTTGGGGAAGATTGGTTCAGTGGGGAGCCGTACTACCCGGGGTTAATCGAATAGCAACTGGGGTGGCGTTGATTCGTGGGGGGAGAGCTCTTGCACAAGCAGGTCTTATCAGTGGGGATATAGCGAATATCGTCGGAATCCCGCTTCAAAAAAACGAGAACTTTCAAGTATCATTTCTTGAGGTAATCCAGCGGATACATCCACAGTTAGTTATGCTCGAATCTCACATAGAAACGGCGGATCGGGAATTTCAACAGATAAACGAGCGATTCGTTCCACCATCAGCGAAGCCTCATTTCGGAGAGCTGCGTTCGGCGCTTCACGCAGGAAAAAACCTTCTTTCGGCGTACGTAGCTCGAGAGCCTATCGTGGCAGAGCTCTTGGGGGCTAATGGACCACGCACCTATCTCTTTCTCTTTCAGAACAATCACGAATTGCGTGCAACGGGTGGATTTATAGGAAGTTATGCGCATCTCGAAGTGAACAGGGGTGAAATCCGGAAATTTTTTGTTGATGGTATCTTTAATCCAGATGGTCAGTTGAAAGAAAATATTGTTCCTCCAGAACCAATCCAAAAAATTAGTGCCGGATGGAGTTTGCATGATAGTAATTGGTTCCCTGATTTTCCTGTATCAGCTGAAAAAGCAATCTTTTTTTATGAAAAGACAGGGGGTCCAACGGTAGATGGTGTATTTGCTTTTACTCCAACGATATTGGAACGTTTACTCGAGGTGACGGGTCCAATATTTCTTGAACAATATAATGTAACGATTGATGCGGAAAATTTTCTTCCATTGATTCAAACGGAAGTTGAGGAAAAATATGATCGGGAAGAGAATAATCCCAAGGCTATTCTCTCTGATCTTATGGATGAATTACTTCGTCGGCTTACGAAAATATCCAGCATTGAACATGCGAAGAAGGTGATCGCCGCATTTGTTTCTGGATTGAATGAACGACACTTACTTTTGTATGCGCGTCATCCAGATATTGAAACGCTCATTGATGGTGCTGGTTGGTCTGGGCGAATACTTGAGGCACCGCACGATTATCTCTCGGTGGTGCATACAAATGTGAACGGTTATAAAACCGATGGAGTCATTACGGAAACGCTTTCACACAGCATTCATATTCAACCAAACGGTGACATTGAAGATGCGTTAACGGTGACACGTCAGCATGGAGGAGGGGAAACACCTTATCCTTGGTGGAATAAGGTGAATGCTGATTATCTACGGGTGTATGTTCCGCTAGGCTCAGAGCTTCTTTCGGCTGAAGGTATGACTCGAGAGGTGGTGACCCCACCGCTTGATTATGATACGCTTGGTTTTCGACGGGATAAAGATATTCTCCACGAAGAAGCTCTTCTTCATATTGATCCTGAATCTGGCACACGCATCGGAGAAGACGCTGGGAAAACGGTTTTTGGAAATTGGGTGTATGTGAGCCCAGGAGAATCTGTTTCGGTAACTTACCGCTATCGGCTTCCCATAAAACTATCCTTCGTTCAGTCGGAAGATATCTCGCAGAGTTTTTCGGTGCTCTATCAAAAACAATCTGGTACTCAGGGTGTGCAACTCAAGAGTCAGGTACATTGGCCCGATGGTGTTTCGCCAGTTTGGCAGAGTCGTGAAAATTTGATACCGTACGGTCGAAGCCTTTCGTTTGATTCACTCCTCAATGAAAACCAGTTTCTCGGACTGGTTCTCAAGTAATTCACTCTCTATCTTTACGTGAAACAGTCTTTTTCGCGCCTTTTGCGGTTCACTCATACCCCTATTGAATCCCTCGGGGGAGCAGCTTTTGTTATAGCCCTCATGGGTATTGGAAGTCGGATCCTTGGATTTTTTAGAGATCGTTTACTTGCATCATCATTTGGTGCTGGAGACTTACTCGATGTATATTATGCCGCTTTTCGTTTGCCAGATTTGGTGTACGGGCTCTTAGTTTTAGGAGCGCTCTCCGCCGCTTTTGTACCCGTTTTTACAAACTTCTTGACGAAAGAGGATCGTGAGGCCGCCTGGGAACTGGCTCGAGGCATGCTGACGTTTCTCCTCCTCATGCTGGGAGGGCTTGCGCTCATTGGAATCGTGTTTGCTCCGTGGCTTGCAACGTGGTTAGCGCCCGGGTTTTCACCGGAAAAGCAAGCATCGGTAGCGAGTCTCACGAGAATTATGCTGCTTTCTCCGCTCCTTTTGGGTGTGAGCGCCGTCTTTGGCGGGATACTGGTTTCATTTAAACAATTTCTTGCGTATTCGCTTTCTCCCATTTTTTATAATGTCGGTATTATTCTCGGGATTGTTTGGCTCTATCCACTCTTAGGTCCATCGGGACTGGCTTGGGGCGTTCTCTTAGGATCATTACTTCATCTGCTGGTGCAGTACCCTGCAGTGCGTAAGTCTGGATTTCGTTTCGAAGGGATGTCTTTGACGCTAGCGAGTACTGGATTACGGAAAGTAATTCGTCTCATGATTCCACGTTCATTAGCAATGGCTGTACATCAAGTAAGTCTATTGATTGTGACGGTTTTTGCTTCAACGCTCGTTTCTGGTAGTCTCGCTGCTTTCACTCTCGCTACGAATATTCAAAGTGTTCCTCTGGGACTTTTTGGGATTGCTTTTTCATTGGCTGCCTTCCCAGCGCTCTCGGCGCTGGCGGCGAAAGAAGATTTTCAACAGTTCTTTCGAATACTCATGGAAACTTCTCTTCGGATTCTCTATTTTGTTTTGCCACTCTCTGCCTTTCTTATTATTTTTCGAGCCGAAATGGTTCGGGTTATCCTTGGTTCGGGTGCGTTCAATTGGGAAGACACTATTACTACTTTTCAAATTCTCGGATTGTTAGCGCTCTCGCTCTTTGCTCAGAGTTTAGCGCCACTCTTTGTGCGCGCCTTCTTTGCGCTTGAGAATACGCGTCTTCCACTCTATGCAGCTCTTTTTTCCGAAATACTCTATCTCGTTCTTATTCCGCTGCTCCTCCCACGGTATCAGGTGTTGGGTCTCGCTCTGGCTTTTTCCATCGGATCCATAGCGAATTTTCTCTTGCTCTATTTTCTCTTACGTCCGCGTGTAGAGGGGTGGCAGGATAATCGATTTATAATTCCGGCTGGGAAAATGTTTCTCGCAACTCTTGCTGCCGGATTAGTGGCACAATACTCGAAGTCTATTTTTGCGCTTGCTATTGATCAGCTGGATACTTTCGCCGAGGTTTTTATGAAACTCTCGCTCGGCTTGGCTATTGGAATGAGTACCTATATTCTCCTGAGTATTTGGCTGAAGTTTCCTGAGTTTGAGAACGTGAAACGCTTTGTCTGGTGTCGACTGCTCCGTCAACCCGAGACGAGTGTTTCGACCGCTGACCATCCAGAGCAGGGGGATTGGTAAAAAAAGTCGCCCATGGTTCACGGACGACTGTTGGAGTGCCGGGATTATACCCGGATTTCTTTTGATTGAAGTGGCACCCAAATCCAGACGTAGCGGATTTCGCCGCAGCAAAAGTATTTACGACAGACGCGCTGTCTTTCTTGCTCTGGAGACCGGGCGAGATTGGTGGATTCGAACTGATCGATGGGTTTTCCGCAGCGAGCGCATGTCGGAGTACACATGAGACGATCCTTTCTCTCGTAAGTTGTGAAGAAACAAAAAACCGGCCTTCCTGCAAAGCCGGTCTTTGATCACAATTGATTGCAAACAAACATCAGTCTTTCAGGAAAAGGTCGATCATACACATCAGAGCTGATTGGCTGGTTGAAAACATATGGCAATTCTAGAGAAAGATATTTTCTTTGTCAATAATTGCTCTTTTAGCGTTTTTCTTCTAAGCTGGGCTGTGCATCACCTATGAATCAAAAAAACGTCCGAAATTTTTGTATCATTGCCCATATCGACCATGGAAAGTCGACCTTTGCCGATCGGCTGTTAGAACTGACTGCCACGATTGAAAAGCGCAAGATGAAAGAACAGCTGCTTGATACCATGGATCTGGAGCGCGAACGCGGAATTACCATCAAGCTTCAACCGGTTCAAATGCACTATCAGATAGAACAGGACGAGTTTCTCCTCAACCTCATTGATACCCCGGGACACGTAGATTTTCATTACGAGGTATCTCGTTCGCTTGCTGCTGTCGAAGGAGCTATTCTCCTCGTGGATGCAACCAAGGGAGTCCAGGCTCAAACCTTGGCCAATCTTTACTTGGCCATCGAGCATGGGCTCGAAATCATTCCAGTGATCAATAAAATTGATTTGCCCAATGCTCAGGTTGAAAAAGCTCGTAAGGAAATACTGCATGTTCTCGGTTGTCCGCCAGAAGATATTCTCTTGGCATCAGGGAAAACAGGTGAAGGTGTTCGGGCCGTATTGGAGCGAGTGATTGAGCGGGTTCCGGCTCCGATGGGGGATCAAAAAGCAACGCTGCGGGCACTCATCTTTGATTCAGTTTACGATACCTACAAAGGAGTGGTGGCGTATGTAAAAGTTGTGGATGGTAGTGTAAAACGAGATGATATACTCCATCTGGTAGGCACAGGCTATGACTCAGTGACGGTGGAAGTTGGATGTTTTAAACCAAATCTCGTTTCCACCGAAATGTTGGTAGCCGGAGATATCGGGTACATTGCGACCGGACTGAAAGAAGTGGCTCACTGTCGAGTGGGAGATACTATTACCTGGAAACCAAAAGAACGGGTTGCTTTGGAGGTGTTGGCGCTTCCGGGATATCGGGAGATTAAGCCAGCGGTTTATGCCAGTCTCTATCCAACGGATGGCGAAGACTACGGTTTCATGCGCGACGCTCTCGAGAAACTCAAACTCAATGATGCAGCGTTTGTGTTTGAGCCTGAAAGTAATCAGGCACTCGGCCGTGGCTTTCGCTGCGGATTTCTTGGTCTTCTCCATCTTGAAATTATCCAAGCACGTCTGGAACGAGAATTTAATCTTTTCCCGACAATTACTACTCCATCGGTTGTCTATGAAGTAAAGATGATTGGAACGAAAGATCGGATACCTCTGTATTCGCCATCAGAACTGCCGGATCCAGCAGGTATCGAAGCCATTTTTGAACCGTACGTGAAACTTTCCATCATCGCTCCGAGTGAATATCTTGGTGGAGTGATGAATCTTACTCAGACTATTCGGGCTGATTACGAAAATACAGAATACATCGATGAAGAGCGAGTGCTCCTCACGTTTGCCGCTCCCTTGATGGATGTTATCGTAAATTTTCATGATGATCTAAAAAGTGTTTCGGCGGGATATGCGTCCATGAACTATGAACCAATCGGTTATCGCGAGAGCGATGTGGTAAAACTGGATATTCTCGTGGCCAATGAACGGGTGGATGCATTTTCGCGAATGGTTCCACGAGGTAGCGCCTACGATATGGGAAAGAAAACCGTAGAGAAGCTGAAGTCCGTACTTCCTCGACAGAATTTTGCAGTTGCTTTGCAAGCTGCCATTGGTGGAAAGGTGATTGCCCGTGAAACGATCGCGGCCTTTCGAAAAGATGTAACTGGTAAACTCTATGGAGGGGATTTTAGCCGAAAGAAAAAACTCTTGGAAAAACAGAAGGCAGGGAAGAAGCGGATGGCGCAAAGCGGGAAAGTGGCTATTCCTTCCCAAGCGTTTTTAGCTGTCTTGCGCAATAAGTAGAGAGGCAGAAAGTCTGCTTGTTTCTAAGATCATTCTATGGTCTAATTTAACTGT